>JAUWZD010000090.1 GCA_030615505.1 Spirochaetales bacterium
TGGTTTTTTGAGTATTACCATACTTAGCGCCTTCAGATACTGTAACTTCGGATACTGTGAGCAAATACCCATTGCCTGCCTCTTCTATCCTGACCTCAACCCTTCTCTCTTCATCCTCAATGTGCTTTTTATAAACAAGCACTTCCCCGAATACTAAAAAAGCGCTTAAAAATAATACCAGAATTACAATTGCTCTTTTCATGACTTTTCTCTCCTTCTTTCATTTGTGTACATTACTATTTAGGCAATTTGCGTGCCAAAGAGTATATGAGGAGGGTATGATTTTGCACTGCTTAATGGGGATTTTCAGCATGTTTGAGATCTCAATAGCACGGATGGGTGTATAAATTTTTATGACTATCCGGTTTGTTAAGGCTCTTCTTTCAAAACAGGCAATCCGAATGAAGCCATACTATAAGTTCACCAGTAACATACAATTCATGGCGTGTGAAGAATATAACAAGCTGTTTCATATCAATCTATCCCAATATATTTCTGGAATTGGAGGGCAGAAAAGCCAGGAGTATGAGTGGGAACAAGATAGTCTCTTCAGAAATATGCCTAATATTATATCCTTAGTAAACCGGATAGTCATATAAATTTTTTACAGCCTGGGAAAGTGAGTAATTATTTTACACCAGTTTAATACTAATCGCCTTTGTCTTAGAGTGTGTCCCTAAACAAAGCATCTTATTCGTATAGAAAGTATTTTAATTGATGCTGATGTCTTTGCTGATATCTATGACCATACCTTTTAGAAAGCAGGGAGACATGTCAATTTTAAGCTTGCAAGGCCTGGGCATCTGCCTTCCGAATATTCGCTCAGTGAGATAATAGTAACATCTTCCGGACAGGCTTTTCTCATCTACAACGGCTCTGAAGGCTCCATTATTTTAAATCAAGTGCAGGTAGGTTAGCAGGAGGTTTTTAGAGAATATGAACCCGGGAGGGTAATCAGTGAAACCATAATAAAGGGAATTAGCGTGTTGACTGATGAGCCTTTTAAGTCAGTGACATTGCATGGAAGGATAGCAGGCTGGATTGAGGGTTATGGACTGATCTGGGAAAGGACTGGTATAAGCTTCCTCCTTATTAGCGGAAGCAAATTGAGCCTAAAGGAAGCAACCCGCATCGCTGAATCACTTCAGATGGATGACAAAGAGCAATAAATAACGGTATGGCAAGGAAACATCGGATTGGGATAACCATACTGGTAATCATTGGATTACTCACTGCGGCAGGTGCGGGCTATTCTTTATTGAAAAGTCCGAAGAGGAATAGAATGCAATCTGATAAGCCGAACAAACCTGTGCTGTTCCCGTTAAGAGAGATGATGTAAAGAAAACCGTACTTGTACCGGGTGTGCTGGTAAGTAGCCAGTGCGCGGTGATCAGCTTTTATGTAAGGGGTAAACTCGCAGAGCTGAAAGTGCGCCCCGGTGATGAGGTACATACAGGGGAAGTACTGGCTTTTCTTGAATCAGGTGAACTTGAGGAATCAGTAGAGCAGGCAGGGATGGAGCTTGCAATACACAAGGCTTACATTGCACAGCTTCTGCGCTCTCCTGCCGACTACGAGCTTTCATATGCCAGGGCGGATTTGGAAAGTTCCAGGGCTGCGTACCAAAAAATAATCTCAGGCACCATGAAAGGGCAAATCTCCCTGGCAGAAGCTGAATTAAAGCAAGCAAATAAGCTCTTAACAGAGGCTCAGGCAGCCTATGATGATTTTGGCTGCTATCCTAGCCATAGTACTTGTTGCCTGCGGAATGGCATTTGTTCCATCTGCACGGAAACAGGTAGGAGCAGCGCTCAAGTCAATCAGCAGCCGGTTCAGAACCAAATCCCCTGGTAGCGGATACTATGAGATAGCTTTTTCCGGATCAACAGGCTTCACCACTCTGCAGCCCACCTATCTTCCCTCTGGTTTAAAGGATTCAGGATGTGGAATGAGTATTAAAGACACTGAGAATAAATCTGTATCTTTCGAGCTTTCATATCACAACAAAGAAGGGTTCCTCATTATAACCCAGACCAAAAAGCCTGACAACACCTCTCTTCCCATTGGTAAGGAAATTACCGTTAATGGTGTTTCGGCTGTGATGGTTACGGGTCTGATTGGAAAGATATCAGCGATGAGTTTTGGGAGAAAATTGAACGCTTTATTCTCAAACTGAAGCCAAGAACCAATAAGGGCGGAAGACTTCCGGCCGAGCCGAGAAAACTACAGTTTTTCATAATTCTTATCTGTTACCTCTTGACGGGGTTGGACAGCAGGTATATAATTAAATTTAAATTGGTATACATCTATATACCAGTAGCAGTGTAATCTAATAAATAATGAGTACGAGGGTGAATGAAGGACGGACAACAATCTATGAGCTCTTCCATGATAGGACGCTCTGTGAAAGTCCAATCCCGCTCTATTATCAACTTCAAGAATTCATCAAGGATAAAATCGACTCCGGAACACTTCCCGAGTACGCTCAACTTCCCTCGGAACGGGAGTTCTCCCAGTATTTCGGGATTAATCGGCGTACAGTCAGCCAGGCGATCTATGGACTCGTGAAGGAAGGAATTCTTACTCGTAAACGGGGGGCCGGCACCTATGTTGCACCGAGGAAAATCATAAGTAACGTCAATACCCTCCGGAGCTTTCACGATGAGGCATATTTTGAGGGCAGAACCGTCCATACCAGGCTTCTAAAGATCGAGCCAATCGCTCCGACCGAAACCGCCCGCAAGAATCTCAATCTTGCCGCAGGGGGAGAAAAGGTTTTCCATTTACAGCGAATTGGCTATATGGATGACCAGCCCATATCAATTCAAAATTCCTACTTGCCGCATCAGTTATTTCCGGGGCTTGATGAAAAGATAGGCCGTGAGGAGTCCCTCTACACGCTTATAGAGCATGAGTACGGCCGGGAGCTTACTTCCGGGGAGGAAACGCTTGAAGCAACGACAATATCCGAATATGAGGCTGATCTGCTTCGCGCAAAGACCGGATCAGCGGCTTTTGTTTTACAGAGAGTTACCTTTAGTCATCGTGTACCGGTGGAGTACACAAAATCAATACTACGGGGTGATACCTACATTTTTAAAACTAAACTACAAAAAAGGTGACCCATGAGGGAAGGAAAAGAAAAAGAGAAAGGATCCAAGAAAAACGAGTTCTGGAGTCCTAAGCGGGCGGCGAGGATGGCAATATTGATCGCCTTAAGCGGTGTTGGGGCTCTTGTGAAAATTCCAAGCCCAACCGGAACGGTGGCACTGGACTCGGCTCCCGGCTACTTTGCCGCCATCGCTTTCGGAGCGATAGAAGGGCCGATTGTGGCAGTCATAGGCCACATCTTTACCGCGCTTACCACAGGATTTCCCCTTGGTTTTCCAGTCCATCTATATATTGCAGTACAGATGGGTGTCTACGCCTAAATGTTCTGGTTGCTGAGCAAGAAGGTACACATCATTGTGGGCATCATAGGGGCAACGGCGTTGAACGGAGTACTCGCACCTGCCTTGATGATACCGATCGCTGGTGTCGGGTTGTTTGTGAGTCTCCTGGCTATGCAAGTATGAGTGTGGTGTCGGACTTCTACAGTGGGACCGTCTCTGCGGGGGAAGTTGTACGTCGCCTTCGTGATCTTTCGGTAGTCGAGCTAGATCAGGACTACTCGCTGATCGTGTCTTGCGATTCTGACGGAGGGATCGGCGGTAAAAAGGATGATGTCGTACGTGTGGAGCCGTGGATTGTGGGCTATTTCGGAGCCCGTGTTCCCATGATGGAGATCCTGGCAGTTGGCGGAAAGCCCATCCTTCTTATCAATACACTCGCAGTGGAGATGGAACCGAGTGGCAAGGAGATCATAAGCGGAATACGCAGGCTTTGCCGGGAGGCAGGATTCCCCGACCTTCCACTCAATGGAAGCACCGAGGAGAACGTACCGACACGACAGACAGGGATTGGTGTGACGATTCTTGCATTTACAGTGAACGATGGTTTTCCTCCCGGCTCCTCACAGCCGGGAGATGTCGTGGCAGTTGCCGGTGTCCCCAAAAGCGGCCCGACGTACGATGTTCGTCCGAATGATCCAGAGATCCTTTCACTAAAAGCGTTGGCGGCGCTTCGGCACACATCCAAGGTCCGTGACATACTTCCGGTCGGATCACGGGGCATTGCCTGCGAGAGTAGAGAACTTGCGCGCTCTGCCGGTCTAAAGTTCCACGAGGCTCCCAATGATGCAGACCTCAACCGTTCTGCCGGTCCTTCCACCTGCGTCGTGTTCTCCGCAGCAAATGAAGATTGTATCTCAGCGGTGCACAGGAAGATAACAGCACCGGTACAGGTGATCGGGAGTTTAAAACGGGAATGAGTACAGATCTGGCGATCCGTATCAGCAACTGTAGTTACAGTTATCAGAGGGCGACCCACGAGAGTTTGCGAGACATCGAGCTTCAAGTGCGGCGGGGAGAGGTTGTGGGAATACTCGGAGCCACTGGAGCCGGGAAAACAACCCTGATGCGTACCCTCAATGGTCTTATTCCTCACTTTTTTGAGGGAGAGATCAAGGGTGATGTTTTCATCGAAGGTGTGAGGACCCTGGAACACAAAACGCAGTTCCTAATTCAGAAAGTCGGTCTCGTCTTCGATGATGCTCTCCGCGCTGTTGAGCTTGCCGAATACGTGGATCGATCTACCGAGTTTCTCTCCGGCGGAGAAAAACAGCGGGTCGCCATTGCCGGGGTTTTAGCCCTTGGACCACAGATTCTGGCCCTTGATGAGCCGACCGCCTCGCTGGCACAGGCTGCTCGTCATAGCGCCGACCGTGCCGGCCCTGCTGCAGATACAGGTGTAAACTACGGCAGTCCCGCCGGGGCTGCCGGTGAACATCCCACCGCTGCTCGCATCGGTACCGGTGGGGTGCCGGGTGAGACGCAGCCCGGCCGCCCGGTCATTGAGATCGAAGACCTTCACTTTTCGTACTTAAAGGGCCAGGAGGTACTTCGGGGAATCGACCTTGTCGTCTATGAGCGGGATTTCGTCAGGCTGGTTGGTCAAAACGGGGCAGGAAAGTCAACTCTTTCTAAGACCCTGAATCGGCTGCTTGAACCCGGCTCCGGCACTGTCAAAATCAACAGGATAGACGTAAGAGAGCGCTCCACCTCTGAGCTTGCCCGGAATATCGGTTACGTTTTCCAGAATCCGGATCATCAAATCTTCTCTTCCTCGATTTGGGAAGAGATTGAGTTTGGCCTGATCAACACCGGAATAAAGGAGAACGAGCGGATGAATCGCATCACCCGCGTGCTTGAGACAGTGGGGCTGGATAAACCCCTTGACACTCATCCCCTAAACCTCGGACGCGGAGAGCGGCTGCGCGACTATGTAGCGCTACTTATATTCTTGGCTTTGCTTGCCTTGGGTATCTGGTTTAGATGCCTGAGAGTGGGCGTTCTGTAGCGTTTTCGAGATTACCAGGGCAGAGGGGGAGTTTGTGGATCTTCGAAAAAGGGCCTACGGTGTTCTCATGGGTGTTGCCCTCGGTGATGCGATGGGTATGCCCTCCGAACTGTGGCCGCGTGATAAAGTCAAAGAGTACTTCGGCGAGATTACCGGTTTTTTGCCGGGTCCAGAGGAGCATTTCGTGGCAGCAGGCCTGAAGGCCGGCGAGGTTACCGACGACACGAACCAGACGGTAAAGGTCGCAGAAGCGATTATCGAACAGAACGGCCGTGTGGATCCCCGCACTGTCGCCTCTAAGCTTATTGAGTGGGTGAAAGAGAACGATGCATTTTCAAACAACATGCTCGGGCCGAGCTCCCTTCGGGCCCTCAAGGCGATCGATGAAGGAATCCCAATTGAAGAAGCGGGACGGCTCGGCGATACCAATGGCGCATCGATGCGCATTGCTCCCGTCGGAATTATCAGCTCGCCGGCACATCTGGATCGACTGGTGGACAACGTGGAGCAGGCATGTCTGCCGACACACCATACGAACATTGCGATCGCCGGTGCTGCCGGTGTTGCATCGGCCATCGCCACAGCCATGGAGTCGGACTCTCTGGATGAGATTTTCAGCAATGCAGTGAAAGCCATGCTAATGGGCTACCGTCGTGGGAATCGAACTTTCGGTGCTTCTGTGGTCAAACGAACATACTGGGCGCTCCGCATCGTCGAGGAATGCGCTGGAGACGAGGAAGCACTGGAGGATCTGTACGACTACATTGGAGCGGGCGTTGCAACAACCGAGAGCATTCCTACGGCCCTTGCCATAGTCAAACTCGCCGATGGCGACCCCGTTAAGGCGGCGCTCTACGCTGCCAATCTCGGCGGCGACTGTGATACCATCGGCGCCATAGCCTGCGGCATTTGCGGTGGTTTTACTGGAATTGACGGAATTCCGGCACATTACCGAAATAGAATACTTGAGGTAAATCGACTCGATCTGGAGGCCCTAAGCTACAAGCTGGCAGCGTTTCGGGAATAACAGGCACCCCTAACACACTTCTCAGTGTGATAATCCTTTGCTTCATTTTTTCCTTGCCGGCTTATATTCCAACCCAGGGCTGATTGTAAGTGAAAACCAAATTCAATAAAGGAAATAAGAGAGGAACTCGATCGTGCCTGACCAGTGGGTCTGTAATGCATCCCCTCTTATTTTCCACAGCAATACTTGTATTTTTTACCGCTGCCGCATGGACACGGTTGGTTTCTTCCGGTTATTCTACCCTTAGACTTGGGCCTGCTTGATGTTTGCTCGTTATTCTCGCTAAGGGATTTCATTTTGTATTGCTTATAGAGAGTTCTGAGCCTGGTGTGGCGTCTCTTTAATATGCCGGATATATCAGGATATTTTAGCTTTAGTTTCTCCATCAATCGTACCACAGAGGGAAGATTACCCCTGCCATCCTCTTCAATCTTCCACTCTGAAGTTTTATAGTCAAACATTACTGTTGGTGGGATTATATCCGATGAAGATTCATTATTATCAGGAGGAAGAAAAGCTAAAATGCAATCCGTACACCTGCATTCGGACCTTACACAGTAGTGATCATCTACTAGGTAATTTATGATATCTATTTCAATCCAAATTGGCTGGCCATAAGGAAGAATATCATAGTATCCTACCATAATCTGATCTTCTTCTATGTCCTTAAGGGGAAAGACCGCATCGATTTTCTTAAGATCAGTATGCTCTGTCATGTGAATTTTATAAGAAAGATATTCATTCATTAGCTGTTTCCATTTTTCTTCATCCAATTCCCTTGCGAACATCTCCCCAAAAATCAGGCTGCCGGCATCTGTTATGTGTTCTCGAGATATCTTCAACTCCCTGTTTTTTAAATCCAGCGTAAAATCGTATACTTTCCGGGAGTTTTTTTCAGAAAAGGTAAAATGGATTTCCTCACATTCACAGAGAGGACCTGGACAAATTCTCATTTCTCCATGATAAGAGCCTATTACCCGGCCCTCTCTTTCTAATGTGTAAGAAGAGATAAACTTTCCGCCCTTGTTTTCGAATCTTACCATTTTCTCCTTCAATCCATGGGAAACTCTGTTCGCAGCTCCTCATTAAAGCTCAATATACTCTGGCTTTCATCGAACAGGCGGTATGGTATGCTGATATGTTCCCCCTTGGGATCGCCCATCAGCACGGTGCCGCTTTCACCATTTAAGGATTCTATTAGTTTGAGTATCTTGCTGAGCCAGTCCATCCAACTCCTTAATTCATTAATTGAACGCGCCCGTTCTTCCAGACCAGCATAGAGCCCTCTGCTCTTTAGCTGGCCTACAAGAATAAGGTGGTCCATGGTACGGGTTGCGGCAACATAGAACAACCTCTTCCTTTCTGCAATTACCTTTTCCCGATTACGCTTTTGAATTATCTTTTTAATAAGCGTGGGTGCGGGTTCATAGTTATTTTGCGGATCCGGCGCGTCTATTCCGAGCTCAAAACGGTTTTTCCGTAAAAAAGATTCGTCCTCGATCGTTAGAGATTCGGTAACATCATCAAAACGAAGGGTCTCGTGTTCGCCAAAATTAAAATAAGCGTTCAAATCCGGCACAAAAACTAAAGGAAACTCCAAACCCTTTGACTGATGTACGGTCATTAACTGAACAGCCCCGCCCAGCACTATATCAACATCCGCTTCACCCTCTTCATCGATGTAATCGATACGTTCGTTAAGCCACCGGGTAAATGTAAGGAAATCTTCCTGCTCGCTTAAAGAAGCCTCCCGGGTGCGGTCAAGAAGTTTTTCGATATTTGAGATCGCCTGCTCTCCGCGCATGCCGCGCGAAAGACCGGCAAAGCATCCCCCTTCGTCAAGTACAAGATGCAGGAAATCTACTAAAACCATGCGGCGGCAGAGCTCATGCCATCGCTGCAGAGAATCATGGGCCTGCTTTAAAGAGGCATAATCTTCCCCTGGGAAATAATCAGCATGGATGCTCCCGTTGAAGAGAAAACAGAGCTTGTCCCATAAACTTTCTCCACCAGGCAGGCGGGAAAGAAGGTAAATTCCCTCATCTGAAACATGCCCGGCAGGAGAGCGTAAAAAACCTGCTAAGTAGAGGGAGTTGCTCCGGTCGGCCAGGAACCCCAGCAGGTTACCAAGGTCCATAACTTCCTGCCTTTGATAAAAGCCTCTGCCCCGCACAACAATAAAATCGATGCTTTCTCTTCGCAGGGCCTCCTCATATACCTTTAACTTGGTTCTCCTGTTCAGTAAAACTGCAATCGCAGGCTCTCCTGCAGAAGCTTTGCTCCGAACATGCTCATAAAGCGGATCTTCTCCCAACAATACCTCTTTAATCTTTACAGCAATCAGGTGTGCCTCTTTTGTGTACACGTCCAGTTCTTCTAAACCGGAGTTTTCATCCTCTGTCCGGAGGGCTTCATCCTCTTTTTTCCTGTCCTGATCTACCAAGAGAAGCTCTACACTTCCCCTGCGTCGATTGCCTGAGCAGATGAGCCTCTGGGGCCTGGCTTCATAGTCTTCATACAGTATCTGGTCCAGTAATTCCCGGAAAAACAGATTAAAAAAGGTAATTGGTTCCTGAGCGGAGCGAAAGTTATCACTGAATATAATCTCTCCGGAGCGAACACTTTGATCCCGGGGCAATTTTTCATCGTATTCCTTGCTGTAGTCCTTTCCACCATGCACAGTGCTTGAAAGCTCAAAAGGAGACTCATGTGTACCCCGCTCCTGATTTGATCTTAAAAGCTCCCTGCGCACCCTGGCAAACAGGCTGACATCCCCGCCGCGGAATGAATAGATCGCCTGCTTTTCATCACCCACAATAAACAACCTGTCCCCGAATAGATTCCTCTTGCTGTCCGAGGCGATCAACCCCACGATCTTCCACTGCAGGTCATTAGTATCCTGAAACTCATCCACCATAAGGTAAAGGTACCTGTCCCGCAGCTCCCCTATAATGTGTCTATGCTTCTCTGACTTCAAGAGGGTAAGAACCTTCAATTGAAGGTCCTGGAAATCCAGGTAGTTTTCTGCGATCTTTTCCTGGCGATAATCATTCAGGCAGGTAACAGTAATGTCTGCTAAAGCCTTGAGAATTGAAAAGCCTTCCTCCTCCAAAGCCCAATTTATGTCAAAATTTTCGAGTTTCAGGTTTTTAAGAGCGGTGCGTATCGTTATTATGCCTTCCCTTAACATATCCAGGTTGTCCGGATCGTCTGCCCACGCGTCGGCATTCGATCCGCTAAGACTGCACTGATCGAGCACAAGATCCCGGTGCAGCTTTACTTCCGGTAGATCGAAATCTTCCTGTTTCGCAGACAGGAGCAGTGACTGGAAATGTGGAACTAAATCAAGGAGTTCCTGTCTTCTGCGGCTTAAACCGGACTCATCGTCCGGCGGGTCGGGAACTGCCTGCTTAAGCAGTTTAAGCGCTCTATATAAGGTACCGGTTCTTCCCAGCTTATAACAGATTTCCCTGAGAATAACCTTCTGATAAAGGGGAAGCCGGTCTTTAAATTGCTCCCACTGAATATGGCTGAAATCATGCAGCCAGGTACCGGCTTGCTCACGTTTCTGTATAATAGAATAAACGGCATTGGCAATACCGTATTTCGACCACTCCCGGCTCAAGATACTGAGCGCCGGATTCTTCCCGTCTTCCGCCAGGTTGTTTATGCTTTGATTAATAACCCTGCGAAGGAAAAAAACCTTATCTACCTCATCCATGACCCTGAAATAGGGATCGATTTCCGCTTCAATGGGATACTCCCGAAGCAAGCTTGCGCAGAAGGTATGAAAGGTGCTGATCCTGTTATCTAAAAAACTATCCCTTAAGAGCTTAAAATGCTCCTGTTCCGGGCCGCGCTTCTCAATTTCCCTCTCAATGGCTGCATAAATTCGTTCCTTCATCTCCACTGCAGCTTTGTCAGTAAAGGTGACTACAATCAGCCGGTCAATAGACAGCTTTTCCTCGCTCAGGATTTTGATAATTCTACGGATCAGGACCTCTGTTTTGCCTGTGCCGGCCCCGGCCGTTATAACCAGATTCCGTGCAGTATCTGTTGCCAGGTGCTGGAATAATGTGGGAAAGAATTTTTTCATTCTAAAGGCTCCATCCTCCGTCTCGGCTTGTAAACCTCTTCATCGCCGATCATGGTATAGATCTTGTCCAGCCGGAGCTGATCTTTTCTACATATTCTTATAAAAAAGCAGTTTAAACATGTTTGATCCTTTACAGCGCATAAGGGTGGATTAAATCGGCCCTTCAGGATTAAAGTATTTATGTGCCTTACCCGCTCAGCCGTTTCTGTCAATTCCTGCTCAAAATTGGCAGAAGGTAGAAAGCCGTATCTGCGCTGCCCGGAAAACAGGGGCCGCTCATCACTGATTTTTACTTTTTTAGAAGCCTGAAGCTGTTTTAAGGCAAAGTACCCGCCCCGCTTGATCATTCGGGGATTTTTTACCAGGTATACTCCGGCTCCGCCAACCTTCTTATCCATGCCCTTGTCTTTTAAATAATCCCTCAATGCCATAACCATCAACGGGAGTTTGAACTTAAGACCCTTGTGAATACCGTTCAAATATCCTAAGTCGGAAATACTGAAGCTGTATATAATCAGAAACTTGTTATTTAAGGTAATATCCACTCGATCAATGCCGATATTCACAGAAATATCCTCTACTTTAAAATCCCTTAATTCAAGCTTTGCCAGAAAGGGACTGATACGATCGGGCGCTTTTTTTTCATTTTCCAAGAAAGAGGAAAGCAGGCCCGGACGCTTCCGAGCCTGGTCAGGCGGGTTGTCATAGTCTGCAAGACCCATCACAATTCCGTTTTTATAGCTTCTGCTGAACAGGTCTTCTTTTACAATAATAATCTCTTTAAAAGCCTGTTCCGCTATTGTGTGCATGATTTGCCCGGGGTTATCCGGCATTCTCCGGGCAGCCGCGGCTTCTCCGCTGTAATCGGTCAGGATTCTCTTGATCAGCAGACCACGATCCGTTTTATCGGGATGATAATCAACCAGGTAGTCAGGCTTTAGATGCATAAGATCATCGAATAAAAAGCGTAAAGGGCATCCTGCAAATCGCTCAAGCTGGTCCACCTCAAAGACAATCCGCTCGCCCAGTTGCTCCCGAATGTTTTTTAAAGCCGCTGATGATTCAAAAATGCCATCAAAACGGCAGAAATCATTCGGGCTGCCCCGTAATCCATCACAGCGGAATACCGAGATAACGTGCCTGCAATAATCAGGAAAGGAGTCTTTCAACTCCTTTAACACAGGCTTCACCTTAGTGTATGAGCGGTCTATGTTTCGTCCTGAAAAGATGATCTTCTCCCTGGTATTATAGCAGTGTGTGGGGTCTTCTAATGCCGCTCCGTCAGGGTCAGCGACTAAATCCATGCACCTTTCTATTTCCGTTACAAAAGGTGAAACTAAGAGTTTTTTCCCGCTGTGGGAAAATGGGAAAAAAATAAAAAGTTTCTTTGTTGTGCTTGCTATAATTTGATACAGGCACTGGCGTTCCCGATCGACAAGCATGAAATCTCCCTTCATGCTCCGGCCTTCCCTTCTGGGCGCCAGGAAATTGAAGAGTTCCTTTGCAGGAAATTCACCGTCAATAAGCCCGCCGATAAAGGTAACGGAATAAAAACAAACCGGTATATCGGAGGAGGTAAAAACAACTGCACCATCCCCTTTGTGTGATGGAACGGTAAGTTCCGGGTCCGACATGAATCCGGAAAAAGCGCTGACCAGATTAAGCAGGGAGAACTTGTGCTCACTGCAATACTCATGCCCGGAAGTAATCGCATCTGCCGGGAAACCGGCTAAGAGGTGAAAATGGGCTTTAAGCTTCTCAAGGAGCAGTCGGATAGTATCCATAACCTGTTTATCCTGATACGCTATGGATTTAAATATTCCGGATTTAAATACTTCATTCTCCCGATTAACAAGGTTAATAATCTGTTCTGAGTTTTCTTCAATATGAAAACGCTCAATGAGCTTTAAAACGGCACGGCAGAATGCCGATGGCGTCATTTGAGCCTGCCAGATATTGAGTGATTTCTCCGCTTTAGAGAGGACGTAATAGTTTGTCAGCATCTTAAGCATTTCCCGATCCCGAATTAAAGGTGATTCTGAGTAAAGATCGGAAAGATACTGTGCCGCAAGCTGAATCGGCTCAAGCCTCTCCTTTGACTTTACAACCCTGGCAGCCCGGGTCTGCAGCTCAAGACATCTGGGGTAATCCAATTCAAAGGTACGCGGCTTCGGAAGAAATTTATCGATTGTCTCTTTATCAATAGGAATATCCCTTTTGACATTCTTTGCGAACCTGTACAGGGAATCGGCGTCTACTTTACAGGAGAAGGATAGGTAGGGGGAGGAGAATATCTTCTCCCGGATGAGAAAGGGGTTGGGGCTCACTGAATGGCTGATCAGGTTTTGAATAATTCCTGCAAGGGGAAATAGCTTAAGCGGGGTTCCCCTGGACAGCGTGTACGGTATATCGTAGCGGGGAAAAACCTCCATAAGAAGGGCTGTGTATAATTCATAATTCGGAAAAATAATTCGAATCCGGTTATAGGGAATTCCTTCCAGATTGATTTTCCGGATATGCCTGGCTATCTGGGTTACCTCGCTGAACCTGCTCCCCGCACGAATTATCTTTAAATATGACGGGGTTTTAAGCAGACGATTTCTCTTATCATCATGGAAAATCAATTCGGCCAGAGGAAGGAGAACAGACTTTTCATCCCTGCATGCGTGTTCTGTCTCTTTTTCTATGTCTCTTATAAAGGTATCAAGGGAACTTTGAATTCCAAATGATGCCCCGGAGGCTTTTTGATTCCTGCATTGGAGGATAATACTCTGCTTAAAACGACTGACTAAGCAAAGTAAAAGCTTATGGTCGAGACTCGTTATATGGCTGAATCCCATAATAACAAGTGTAGACTCCTGTACTTCCTGATCCTGATCCGGATCCTCTAAAAAAGCCATAACACCCCGGCGGTAATCATAAAGCTCTCGTTTGTTGAGTAGATTTTCATACTCATCATGGATATCAATGAGATCTCTTTCTTTTGTTGATAATTTACCCCTCTTAAATGAATTGAGGATTGTTAAAAGATCCTCGTGGTGTGACTGCCTGAAATCATAAATAAAATCACTTAAAGCCCTGACATACCCCTGGCGGCAGGTCTCAATATTAAGGTACCCCGACGGCGTGTAAGAAGAAGGACCGGTTTCTGACAGCAGCTCCGAGAGAGAATCCGTTGCGGCTTGCTTTAGAATAGAATCAAGCAGGTAGGCGGTGGAATGCCTGGTTAGCAGAACCCTTTGGCAGAAGTCATCCCTGTACTTTCGTAGGGATTGCCTTAAATACTGTTCGATGAGCTCTTCTGTAGTAAAGACAGAGTAACCGGGCATGCCTGGTATGCCGGGCATGCCCGGCATACAATTTTTAACAATTTCGGATTTTCTCTCTAACTTCCAGTCAAGCGGAATGACAAAAACAACCCTGTCTTCAGCGCCGGCTTCAGCCTCTTCCAGCCACTTGTCCCTCTGCTTAAGCAGGGATGCCCATGATACACCCGAGAAAAGAAGAACCCGAGACAATTTTCTACTCCTTGTGTATTTTTGTTCCTAATTTTTTTAAGTCAGTGTATTGATGAATACAATCTTGTCAACCAACCTTTTTTATATGATAGCACAGTGAACGTCTAAACAGTAGAGAAAGTATTTAATGCCGCAGCTCCTAATATCTCTCACGCATCTCTCGTATAGTATTCACAATATCATCTGTTGATAAATTCAAATTAACACCTGAAACATCTAGAGGTGATTTTATAGATTGAATAGGTTTAATAACAAAAGTTTGTCCGTCTCTTCGTTTAATTCGAACTTCTCCTTCTTTGCTTGCACGTTCTAATAAAGTTGCCAATTGTTGTCTGGCTTCTGAAAAAGTATATACATCCATGGTCTATACCTCCAAAGTTTCTACACCTGCTTTTTTTGATACTCTTAACAAGGTCTGGTCTAAAGAGAATATTGGGCAGTTATATTTTAAATAACATTATATTATATAAGCATCATAGGGATAAACATTTAATTTACTCGACAGTTTCAAGGAGTGGCCCAAATCTATTTCTAATAGGCGAACTGGTATTTGACGGTAAATCTTAATTGCATCAAGTGTTTGAGTAATAGTCGCTTGCCCCATTTTGAACATAGCAGAAAAAGCATTACCAATCTCCCAATGAACAGACTGGGGTGCGATTATATCGACGCCCTTAGTTAACTCAATAAGCCTTTGCTTTTCCGGCTCATTAGCAATGACTGCAATAATTGCAGAAGTATCAATAACTACATTTATAAAATTAATATAACCTGTACAATTGTACCTGTCAATATTATCTTTAAAATGGGATGTTATAATCTTTCTGCCGTATTGCTTCGAGCAGAACATGCAGAGGTCTTGGTTTGTCAAATGGAAATCTGCGGAGGGCAAACTTAAGGTCGGAAAAGTCCAATATTCTTATTTCATCTTTCTCAATTCCTGATTTATCTTCAATCAGGGTTAATGTGTCCATGGTTACCCCCTGGTTTTTCGTTACTTCTTACACCATAGTTGTGGTTTCATCACCCTGATATAGATTGTAAGTTAGTTTTCCCCGTTAGGAATTTCTGGGTCATTAAGGGAAGTTTCAGCCCAAGAAATGCTTCCCGCTAACATCATAAAAATAATCAACAAGCACAATTCTGCTATATAGCAGCTTTTCATAATCTTTCTCCTTATTAGATTTATATCCAGTGTCGCACTAACAGCATACCATCGATCAATTAATAACTTTTATCACATCCAACTTCAAAATACTCCCGAAGCCGATAATAATGCCATTATTATTCTTTCATAAATTACCCTTCTCTTTTGTTTTAATTAGTATGAGCAAATAACATGCCAATAAAATGGAGCATTGTATTAGCAATATGCTATCATACCTTAAAATCTTGTTATTTTAGCAAGAAATTTTTAAAGTCCAGCGCCCGAAAATGTTTTGTTGGATTTTAGCGTGTAAAAATCAGGTTGCGGATGTAATCTGCGATGGGACAATAAAACGGATTATCTGGATGATGGATTACTTTGACCAGAACTATTTACGAAGTAGTAGGCGCTTGAACGTCCTACTGCAAGTTTATCCAGCCTGGAAATAGTAAATATTTCATACCACCTGGACTTCATAAAGAGAAATTGGTTTTTATTGGCAAGTTGATGAAAAATTAATTAACGCAGCGGAAATTTCAGGATTAAATATAAAACCCGAATAACACCGCGGTGGGTTTATGATTTTATATACTCCCAAAAAACAGGAAAGCTTATTGTCGGGGGGCGATTTCATTATCTTATAACTTTCTTTTGGCCAATAACAATAACATTCTTTGTATCTATAACCAATTTTTAACTCTGAAACATTTCATTATATGTACTACTGATTGAACACCAACAAATCCGTTACGTTTAAGACAATCCTCCAGTTGCGATTGCGTAAACGTTCGTCCTTGCTGTTTAATACTATTCTCGATTTACATACAAATCCGTTATCTTCAAAGTCTATTCTTGATTTCTTTAGCATTATAAAACCTGAAAGTTAATCTAAAATGATAGGTTTACGGAAATCCCAAATCCTTCTGGCAATAAAGTTATATTTAAGCCATTATTTGTTCCTCTCATGGTTTTGTCATTGCTTCTATTTAAGTGCAAATAGGGGATTAGAAAGCCAAAGAATGAACCGATTGCCGCGCCTGCGATTACATCACTTAAGAAATGACTTCCGCTAGATATACGCAAAGCCCCGGTAAGTCCTGCAAGACTGAGAGTGGATATCCAGAACGGTATTTTGAATTTAGATTCAGGATTTGACAGACAAAATACATATGATGTAAATACCGCACTTGTAAAAGCCATTGTTGTATGCCCCGAGGGAAATGAATTTATGGCATCCTGATCCGATAAAAGCTCTGAACTTGTGTCTTCTCTGTAGACATATGGACGTTTCCTTGAAATAAACGCCTTGAATAAATACTTAACGCCAAATGAATATAACATTGACTCACCGTACAGCACTAAAATAGAAAGGAAGGTTTCTTGCATATCCGTAAATAATAATACGCCTGGTAAGGCAATGGACAAATACTGAGTGTAATCGCTTAATTTATCAATATCCTCTGAATAATCAAATAAGAGCCATCGGTCAAAGAACGGTGTATCAGAACTATCTTGAGTATCATTATCAATCGAAAAAGAATCCGTAAAAACTTTAGCTTTAATATAGGCAGTTCCGGTAATGGCTAAACCGCCGATGTAATAGAGAGTTTCATGTAAAGGATTGAGTGAAAAAATGCTTTTTATATATGAGCTAATGGGAGTGCTTTGATCAGCGCTTCCTTGAAAATTCTTCTGCTCTATTTCGCAAAAAGCACTCGGCACATTTATTACAATAAGTGAAATAAATAAGAATCGCTTTATCTTTCTGTCTACAACTCCCACATCAAATGAAATATTCACAATGTTGCCTATACGGGCTAGAATTTCACACACATCAGTATTCCGATGTGTCCGAAACTGCAAATAAAAGGCTTCGGCTCAAAGGAAAAATTATAACCCCCACAGAGCTTCCCATTTTAAATCCTATTTCAGAATTTTCAAGTGTTTTCGCCGGATACACATTTAATTTGTTTTATAATCATTTCTTACTTTTCTTTAATCTTATCTTTCAACAGCCTGAGCTTTTCCTGGGAAAAGGCGCCAACCTTATGGCTTATCAGAACTCCGTCTTGGCTAATGACGAAAATATCGGTTTCCTTTTTATCAGTTCCTAAAAGTTCATTAACCTTTTGATCCCAATCCATAAGTATAGTAACCGGGTGCTCTCCTTGCATTTTCTTTATTTTTCCTCTTACAAAATTATCGCTTATGAAAAATGGTATCCCACGCATATCAAAAACTTCAAATATTTTCAGACTGTCGCTTTTAGGAAATGCTTGCAGTAGCATTTCTATCCATTTATTGTTATTTTCTTCTTTTTTCTTGGGACCCATAACAAGGATTATTATCTTGCCCTTCATTTGTTCCAACTTGTATTGTTTCCCGTCAGCGCCCTCTAAAACAAAGTTAGGAATATTGTCGCCAATCTTAACATTTGAATCAGCAAAAATTCTTATTGGCTGAAAGGCGAAAAGCAAACTCATTATGAATATAATTACTACAGCAAACCATGATTTGGCTTTGCTAATACGAAAAAATACATTTATCATTTCAGTACCTCCTTTAGTTTCGCAGATTTAAAATACACTCTTAACAAGAGTCCACATAGACTAAAAATTGTATTTGGCTTTCATAAAAAGCGCATCATTTTCATCGTAGCTTCCGAATTGAGTTCCTTTATCCCCTCCAAAAATCTGTGCGCCGAATGAAAAAGATAATGAATCCGAAAAATCGTAGTCCAGTTTAGGAACGATTAGATAATCTTCATCCTCAAACTCATATATTCCTCCTATCTCGACCCTTAGTCTTTCTTCTAAGAGATTGGCAGATAAACTGGCGATAATAGAGTTTGATGTTTCAACATCCGCAGAAGTACCAAAGGCGAGGTTTTTAATTTCCTCTGAGAACTGCAGGTTAATAGTATAGTCACTCAGAAAGGTGTAATCAGCACCAACCGCCCATTTCAAGTACGGGTCTGCTATATCACTATCTTCACCTTCCGGATCCTCGGTAATAAAAAAAGCGCTTTCCGCTCTGAAATTAACCTCGTCTATAGCCCTGGCTAAATCCAATCCGATTATATGCAACCTGTGATACTTTGGGGTCGTTGTAACAGTAACCTCCCCTGGTCCGGGATAATCAAGAGTAAGGTCCTGATGTACGGTAGGATTGTCATCCCATGTATAAAAGTAGCTGCCTGAAAAATCATAACCTCCCACAGAGCTTCCCACTCTCAATCCCATTTCAGAATTCTCAAGTGCCTTTGACGGATAGACAGTATCTTTTGGATCAGGGACTACGTTATATGTCGTTCCTTCTATTACCATTGTTTCAGGAAACGGAGGCTGGTAAAAGGCCCAGTCTGAATCAGTGTCAGGATATACACTCTCGAAAAAGTATGGAATGTATATTGCCTCTATATGCAGGTAGTCATAGAGCAGGTAGGCATCCACTTTCAGCATGGGAATCCCTATATTCATGTCCGACCCTGAAACGTCAAAGGCTCTGTAATCGCCAGGATTGATATTATCGGTTGGAGCATATGCATCGACTTTGCCCCAGCTTACTATCTGTTTTCCCAATCTGAAATCAAATA
>JAUWZD010000144.1 GCA_030615505.1 Spirochaetales bacterium
TCAGGTTGTTGAAGGCAGAGGGCCCGGGATCTACCGTTTGGGCTGCTGCCCCGTCAAAGATGACTGTCCCGGCTCCAGCGGTAAAGGTGTCTGCGTTGCTCCAGTTGCCCGCTATATTTATCTGATTGCCGGCTGTGGCAAACGTTCCCGCAGAGATGCTCAGATTGCCGTTGATATCAATGGCAGCGCCTAAGGTGAGGGTGCCTGCCGCCTTGTTCACGGTGATATGTGTAAAATCGTGATTGGCATCCGTTCCCCCGCTGTTCAGGGCCTGGGCCAACGCCCCGTCAAAGATGACAGTTCCGGTGCCGGAATCAAAGGCTGCCGCTGCCGCAACGGTCCAGTCGCCCGCTATGTTGATGCTATTGGCACCGGCTGCCAGGGTCCCAGAAGTGATAGTGAGATTGCCGTTTACATCACAGGCATCCTGAAGCACTACGCTGGAAGCACCTGCATTCACGGTAAAGTTGTAAAAGGAATTAGCATTGGATGTTACATCCTGGGGGCTGGCAGTACCGTCGAATAGAACTGTACCCGTTCCCGGGTTAAAGGTGCCCCCATTATTCAGCCAGTCATCCCCAAGGGTTATCTGGTGTATGCCCGCTGAGAGAGTGCCGTTTGAAAGGGTGATATCCCGATTAACATCCACATTGGCATTCAGGTTCCACTGTCCCGCTCCATTAAACCTCAGGCTATAGTAATTATTCCCAGCGGCCAGTCCTGCATAGGGTCCTCCAGCGCCGTCGTAGTAGACCCAGCCGGAGTTAGTATCCATAAACTGAATCTGGACAGTCTCTCCGCCCCGAAGCCTCAAAGTCCCATTGTTATTCAAGGTGCCCGGATCCAGATCGAGGTTCTGGCCGTTTAAATCTATCGTGCAGCCTGCATCGATAATGAGTTGATTGGTAACCTGTAAGGCCGTTGCTGTTAGATAAAGTGTTGCTGCATTCGATTTTCTAAGCCGATAGAAATCGTTTCCAGCGCCGGTACCTCCACTCCTCAGCCATTGATTGCCCCCTCCGTTGAAGTTGACCAGTCCGTTTCCACTGGTGAAGGTACCGCCTGTTTTGGTCCAATCGTCCCCTATGGTTATGGTTTGGGCGCTGGCATCGAAGGTTCCTGAACTGATCGCTAAGTCATCGTTAATATCTATGGCCTCGGCCAGGGTGAGCGTATTACCCGTTTTGCTTATTGTGATATCGTTAAAATCATGATTGGCGTCCGTTCCCCCGCTGGTCAGGGTCTGATTATTCCCCCCGTCAAAGACTACCCTTCCACTGCGCGAATTAAAGACTGCTGCGCCGGCGACTGTCCAGTGCCCTTCCAGGTCGATCTGATAGTTGTTTCCTGTTACGTCAAAGGTCCCTGACATGACATTAATATAACCGACCAGGTCCAGAGCATTACCCAATTGAACCGTGGGCCCCCCGGTATTGATCCGAAAATTTCCCAGGATCATAGTAGAATTAAGGGTGGCCGGGGCTGTTACGGATGCTGTCATAGTCAGGCGGATATTGGAAGAAAAAGTGCCTGTGCCCGAGAGAGTAACATGTCCGTTTACAAATAGGTCGCGGGCTGCGGCGGCGGTTAACGAGCCTGTAGTTGAGATAGTCAACGCGTCAACGATTTTATTTGCATCAAGGTTTACTACTCCAAAGGTAATTGTGGCCGTATCACCCCCTCCCGGACCTCCCGCAGGTGCATCAGGATTCCAGTTGGCACCTGTAGACCAGTTATTGCCGGCGCCCCCATTGTCCCAGGTATAATTGATACAATAAACAGTGCTGATTCCAAAGACGAAAAAAAGTGGAATAATAAAGAATTTTAATAGTCTGACCAAAATCAACCCCTTTGCTTTAGGCTTTATACGATCACTATTCACTATTATAGCCCAAAGTAAACAGAATTTACGATATTTTATCTTTTCTGTTACCTATGTTATATGATTTTTTTAGAAAAAACTGAAAATTTTATTTCTATGGAGTATAATAAATAGAAAGGAGTCACAAAATGGAGATAAAATTTTTCAGGTTATTCCTGCTCATTTTTATTGTGGCCGTTTTTATTTCCTGCCCTAATGAAGCTGATGAAACTAACGTCTATGAGCGCATCGTTATTGATACCTACGAACCCCTGGGTGGCTTTGGCGCTATACCCCAACAGGTACCAACTGATACCTATCTAACCCTGTTTAACGATAGCGGCAGTATGCTTGTAGAGGATAATGATAGCACTCCATATACAGATGACCATATAGGTTCTGCCCATATTTACTACACGGATGGGCTTATTTCCGGAACTTATTACATCCGGGTGACCAGTGGTTTTGGCTCTGGTTTCTACGCCATCAGAGTCCTCTCTTTAAACAAAGGCGCAGCCTTACCTGACCCCATCTATTTCGGTTCACATAGTGATGATTCCGCCTATGAGCTGGACGATGCATCATCGGGAAATATTCCGGACAATCCGATAGATATTGAGCTGGGCAATGATAAAGCTCTAAACAGGAAACTGAATTCTGACACAGATATTGACTGGATGAAGCTTGTGCTCCCTTGAAAAACTGAAGCCGAATAGTATATAATTAAATGATGATGAAGCCCTATTTAAGAGGTGTATTATGAAGACAAAGTTTTTTATATTAGGTTTGAGCGTCTTTGCCCTTGTTTTCATGTCCTGCTCCATGCCCCAGGGCCCTTCAGATTTGCCCGCTCCCCAGGAAGAAGAGGAGATGAGCCTGGCTGTTGAGACCGACACGAGCAGGAACCAGGGTATCTACATCAATGAGAAGGGCGTTAAAATTGATATAATCAGTGAAGAGGATCCTGATGGTACGGTCGTAGCCTGTGTTAAGGCCACAGCCATTGTCAGGGTGGATGACGGGGATGATTCAAGCAAATCGTTTTCATCAGGCACCTGGGTTAAAGCCCTGGTGATCGGAAAGCGCGATGATGGCAATCCCGGTGTCTGGGAAATCCATAATGATGACAGCATACACCCTGTCCGAAGCAGTATTGGTGGCAGAAAGTGCTCGCTGCTTGAGGAATCGGAGGGTCTTGACCGGGTTATACGCCGCCTGTTCGGCTGGGTATATCATGTGACCATGTTCAGTGAGGCTGCAGAGGACGGAAGGAGAATCATTGTAGGGTATGCGGAGCATAAAGAGGGTATTAAGCGCGGAAGGTGGCTTATTGAGAAGGGAACCAGGGTTGCTGTTTA
Organism: Spirochaetales bacterium; assembly: GCA_030615505.1. GTDB lineage: Bacteria > Spirochaetota > Spirochaetia > SZUA-6 > DRHE01 > JAUWZD01. The sequence continues at coordinate 3,220 of JAUWZD010000144.1, forward strand.
TTGGAAACTCAATAAATCATCCTGTTGCCCCTTTTTCAGGGTATCACGGGCAAGAATAATCGGCACTCCGGCAGCGCACCCTCATCATTTCCACCATGGCCGCCATCGTTTTTACTGGTTTATACATTACATTTTATCCTTCCTGAGACTCTTTTTCTTAAACTGGCTGGACGCTTATCTCATTGAAGCTAAAACAGTGGACTATGATAAGGAAAAGGATGCCTTTATCGTCACAGGTATTGACCAGGATGGAGCTGATGCTGTAGCGACGATCTATAAAGACGATCATATAACGATCGAGCCTCTGAACGGTGTTGAAATCATTTACGACCGCATCGTGATTGATACCTACGAACCCCGTGGTGGGTGGGGTGCTGGTTTTCCACCAACTGATACCTATTTAACCCTGTTTGACGATAGCGGCAGTATGCTTGAAGAGGATAATGATAGCACTCCATATACAGATGACCATATAGGTTCTGCCCATATTTACTACACGGATGGGCTTATTTCCGGAACCTATTACATCCGGGTGACAAGTGGTTTTGGCTCTGGCCCCTACGCTATCAGAGTCCTATCTTTAAACAAAGGCGCAGCCTTACCGAACCCTATCTATTTCGACTCATATAGTGAAAGCACAGATTATGACGATGATGATTCAAAGAAAAATATTCCAAACGACCCGATAGATATTAATGTAGGCAACATCAATGCGGTTAACAGGCGTTTAAATTCGTCTGTGGACATCGACTGGTTGAAATTTGTTCTGCCGTGAACATTTGAAACAGGCTGGCAGGCTCTTTTAAGAGTTTGATTATTTGCGCCTTACTTTTTAGTTAATAAAGATAACAGTCTCACCAATGGCATGTATCATGGAAAGACCTAATGCCTGAGAACCCCTTTCTATCGGTGATTATCCCTACCTATAACCGGTCTGTACAGTTGAAGGAGGCGGTTGCCTCGGCGCGTGCCCAGACTGTGAAGGATTTTGAACTCATCATCGTGGATGACGGTTCAACGGACGGCACCGAAGAATATATGAAGGATTCCGGGGCACAGTACATCCGCACTGACCACACAGGAATGCCTGGAAAGGTGCGCAATATCGGCGCCCGGGCGGCCAATGGGGAATACCTGGCCTTCCTGGACTCCGATGACCTCTGGAAGCCTGAAAAGCTGGCCAGGCAGGTGGGCTTCTTTGAGCAGAACCCTGACATCCCAATCTGCCACACCCGCGAGATATGGCTGCGCAGTGGTAAAACCATCTCCCAGTCCCATCAGCGACATGCACGGTCTGGAGATATCTTTAAAGATGCCTTGAAGAAGTGCATTATTGGGCCCTCTACGGTAATGATGAGGAGCGATCTCTTCTTTAAAGTCGGCCGGTTTCGGGAGGATCTTGATATCGCCGAAGACTATGAGCTCTGGCTGCGGATAACCGCCAATTATCCGGTCGGCTATATTGATGAGCCTCTGGTTATTAAACGCGGGGGGCATGAAGACCAGCTTTCAGAGAAATACGGCCAGATTGAGATCTTCCGCATCAAGGCCCTGCAGATCAACCTGGAAGTGGGAACCTTCAAGGGAGAGCAAAAACATATGGCCTGCAAAGAACTGGTCAGTAAGTGCCGTATTTACTCACAGGGCTGTCTGAAGCGGAACAGGATCGAGGAGGGCCGCTGCTATGAGCTAATGGCGGCTCGATATGACAGGGAAAGAAATTAATGCCTGTCTTCACTGATGGATGAAACTCATTAAATTATGTAACATGCAATATATTATCAGCTTTTACATCTGAACCAGAGGGTTTTGTTAATCGTTTCTGATGTTTCTTTTGAAGCGCAATATAATATTTTATAAGCTTTTCAGGATTATGCTGAAATTCCTTCGAAATAGCATGTCTTACTATTCTAATTCTATCAATTGTGGGATCTTTTATTATATATCCTCCATAGTGCGGCCTTCGGCCGCATCCAAAAGCATCTATAAGGAAAATCTTATTATATATTAACAAGATTTTAGGCTATAATATTATAGATAATCAAGGATTCCGTCAATGAATAAGAAATATAAGAAGACTAAATGCTTGACACTTTATGCGTTATATGTTATTTTATTAATGTATGGGAGGGAAATCAAAAAATCCAGAGTTTTTTTCTCAAGAAAAGCTTAAGAAAGCAAAACTTAAAGAAAAGGCCATCAATCTTATTGAAAAGAAGGGGATTGAAGTTGAAAAAGCGTTCAAAACATTTGGATTAGAGATCAGCCCTTTTACTTATCCGCGAATCTATAGGAGATATAAGGAGAAAGGACTAGAGGGCCTAATTGATAAAAGAGATGGAAAACGAATAGAAAAGCTAACAGCATCTATAAAAAGCTATATCATATCTGAGAAAAATGAGCATGAGAAATTAACTGCGTCTAAGATAAGAGAAATGGTTTTAGAAAGATTCAATTTAGAAGTGCATGTAAGTTCTGTTTCTAATTTTCTGAAAGAGAAAGGTTTAAATAATCCGAAGGGGCGTCCAAGAAAAAAGATTAAAGAAGCAATCGAAATACCTATTGATCATGCCGGTGGATTTCTAATTAAAGGGGCACTAATAAGTATGGGCTTGGTAAAAGTTATTGTTGATAAAATAAAAAAGAGGGCAAATAAGATCAGAGAAAATGGTGAAAATAATTTGAAGTGGATGGGAGTTCTTTTTGCCGGTAGGAAGGCGATATCACGAAAAATTGAGAGTTTATTGTATATGCCTATTTTTCAGATGGAGCGCATATGGCATTTTAAAACAGTATACCCACGAGATGGTTTGGGCGCTCTGAGTGGTACGGGACTGCCATACAAGTATCATACAATGGATAAGTTTCTTCGAGAGATATCGCTTTTAGACATCGATAAGCAATTGAGTCGTGATTTAGCCCGTGCATATATAGAAGTTTTCGGTTTGAAATTTGAGACCCAAGAAGAACAAACATTTTATATAGACTGTCATAAAAAGGTTGTGTGGACGAAAAAGAATATTCCCAAAGGCTTGCATGCAACGAGGAACAAGATATTAAAATGTCTGGATGTATATTTCATTCATGATTGTAATGGCGTGCCGATATTGCCCTGGAGTAGACCTGGCGATTCACATTTGGTAAATGAACTACTTCCCATTGTAACGGAATTAGAAAAAGCGGTAGGGAAAGATATCGTAAAACTAGCAATATTTGACCGTGAGGGGGTATCTTTAGCCCTTTTTAGGGAGATTACGAAAAGAGGAAAGAGATTTATCACAATCCTTAAAGACAATCAGTATAATTCTGAAGAAGATTTCACTTTTGAAAAGAATAGTGTATGGGAGTCAGTTACGATAAAGACAGCCAAGGGTCAAAAGCGATACAAGATAAAAGACGGCACAAAAGTATTAGTCGACAGAGAGAGCGGTAGAGAGTATAAGGTACGAGCTATACTGGCAAAAGATTTAACTACCGGGCAGATGCCGGTCTTTATTACAAATATAATGAAATCAGAAGAACCTAATGCCAAACAGATAGTCAGAAAATATATAAAACGTTGGGACCAGGAAAACTCATTCAAACAGATGAAACCCGGTTTATATCTAGATACGAATCATGGGACTAAAAGTGTAGTGTTGAAAGAGAATCGGGTCATCAAGCGGAAGATAGAGAAACTTGAAGGAGAAATCACTGCAAAGAACAAAATGATCATATCAGCTAAGGCGTTCATTAATAAGAGGTTAGATTCAATTAGAAAGAAGAAAGGAATAATGAGGAATAAACTGCAGCAAACAAAAAAAAGATTGAAATTAATAAATGCAAAAATTCTTAAAGAGAGCAATTTAAATAGAAAAGAAAAACTTTTAATAAAGCAGCAGGAAATTTATTTAAAAGAATCAGAGGCAAGAAATTATTATGAATCGGTTTTAAATAAATGGGAATCAGATATAGAGAAAAAACGCATTTACATTGATAAAAAAAGAGATGAAATAAAGGAACTAAAAAATAAAAGAAAAAAACTAAACCCAAGAGAGCCACTATATGAAATGCATACAAGAAAAGACCACATTATGACTAATCTGGAGGTAGCACTTAACAATGCTGATCTTTTTTTAAAGAATAATTTTTTTCCTCTGGAATATAAGAACTCGGATTTTAAGACAATTAGAGATATATTGTATAAGCAAGATGGATTTATTAAAGAAAGCAAGGATGAGATATTAGTTTCATTAAAACACTATCGCCAAGAACCGGAACATCAAATGTTAGCAGAATATGTTGTAGAAAAGTTTAATGAAGCGAATATATTTACTGATGAAGGTAAGAGACTTATTATGAATGTAGTATAATTGAAAGCATTTAGCTTTCTTATTTTTATATTAATAGACGGAATCCCTGATAATAGCTCAAGTGGCGTTACAAATAAACCAAGCATTGTATTAATTCGTCTGATGTGATTAAATTTATTGGCATTTGCTAAATGATCGCAATTCCAAGTTAGCAAAAAGTCACACTTATAATATGATGCTAAAGCCAAATGTAGTGCTTCTCCTATAGGATCATTGGGCATTACCTTATATTTAATGTAGGTTTCAACTATTTCGATAATCTCCTCTTCAACAGATAACAACTGAATATTTTCTAATAAAGAAATTGTATCATCTTTATTTGGATAATCTCCTCTACTAAGTTCATCTAAAACAGGTTCACTGGTTACAATGACATAATTATTTCTATAATTATCCCACCATTCACGTGACCAATTCCTACGGGCAACCATTTCTGCTTCTTTCCTAATTTCGTAATAGAAACTTGGTATAGTTGTTTCGATGTAAACTTTCTTCTTCATATTGATTTCTACTGTTGACCATTATAGTTTTTATAATAATTCTTTTTATATTATTATAATAGCTTAATTTTTTTAAATCAATTAAAAGTCGGTTCATTGCTTTCAATCAATTCTATTTTAAAAACAATAGGGAAAGAGTATCTCATAGCCAAAAACTGTCCGTGCAGGGACTATTTCCATCATGTTTTATTGGATAGGTATAATCTATGACATAATTAGTGCCTGACCGAAAAGCCCCTAAAGTGTTGCAATGCAATGAAATAAGCCGTGCCGGATAGGATGAAGTTTTAACAAATATTTTGGTTTTTACTATTGCCAAATTTCTGAAAATTTGATATAATTCTTTTCGTTATAATGAGTTATCTCTCTAGCACTCGGATGCTGTTTGACACATTTCGATAAATTTTTGGGAGGTGGACAATGCGCAAAGTAACAGAGCCTCAAATTAAATTCGGAGAAGTTGACATTTCCAAAATTGAGTTTGACCCCAGATCACGCGATGAGATTCCAAGACTCCTCCAGGGAATGCAGTATATTTATTGTACTCCTGAGATAAGAAAGGAAGTTTTTCAAATATTAGAAGAAATTGTTCCTGAGCAAACAGATTACAATAACGGCAGACCCGGGATGTTGTTGTGGAAAATATTAGTACTTGGAACTTTGAGATTAAACTGCAACTGGGACTACGATAAAGTCAAAGAGATTGCTGACAACCACATGACCTTAAGACAAATGCTTGGGCATGGTTGTTTCGAAGATAATTATAAATACCCTCTTCAAACGATAAAAGATAATGTATCGCTTTTGACTCCTGAAGTGCTG
>JAUWZD010000087.1 GCA_030615505.1 Spirochaetales bacterium
ACGCTTCAGATTTTTCCCGTAAGAAGATTTCCGAACTTGAAGAGACAGCCAGGGTCTACGGCGTCAAGGGCTTAGCCTGGATGAAGGTGAGTGAAAGCGGATTAGAGGGAGGAATCTCACGCTTCTACAGCTCCTTTCAGCAGGAGATAATAGAGTCTCTGAACGCAAAACCCGGCGATCTCATCCTCTTAGTTGGGGCTGAATGGAATAAGGCCTGCACAGCCTTAGGTACTGTGAGAAACCAGCTTGCCCGGGATTTAGAGCTCTACGATCCGCACGAGTTCAATTTCTGCTGGATTACCGACTTTCCTCTCTTTGAATGGAACTCAGAAGAGCAGAAATGGGACCCTGCACACCATATGTTCACCATGCCCCAGGAAGAATTTATTTCCGGTTTAGAGGAGGACCCTAAAGCTGTTAAGGGTGATCTGTACGATCTTGTATGCAGCGGCACAGAGCTGGGCTCCGGATCGATCAGGATCCACAATCTTAAGCTTCAACAGAGGATATTCAATATCATAGGGATTTCTGCTGAAGATGCAAAAAAGCGCTTCGGATTTCTCATGGAGGCTTTCCAGTATGGCCCACCGCCTCACGGCGGAATCGCCTTCGGCCTGGACCGCCTGGTCATGCTCATGGCCGGGGAATCGTCGATCCGTGAAGTGATCCCCTTCCCTAAAAATACTATCGGAGCCTCCCTCATGGACGACTCTCCTTCTCCCGTAGATCCCGGGCAATTGGAGGAGCTTCACTTAAAAATTACCCCGGATTAGTAGCATTAAGCGAAAGAGGTGCACACTTAAATCTCATCAAGAGCCATGGGCAGTGAGAGGGAATCCAGGGTCTGTATTCCTGTGATTTCTTCATCCTGTTTATCCAGCTTGAGAATTCTTGATTTCTTATAATGCCCTTCCAGTTCTTTAAAAAACTCTTCTTCCCCACCGTACTTATTTAGAATCATAAGCGGAACGCCAATGCCCAGGTTCTCTAATTCACTGCAGATGGTGCACGTTTCTGCCAGGGAGAGCTTATCGGGATTGAGCACAACAAAAACCCTGGTGGTGGCAAAATTTTTAAGAAGCGCTGAGAACTCCTCATAGGTCTTGATAAGCGATTCGATTTTGGACATTATGGGATCCTTCTCTACCGCGGCCCGTCTTTTTGCAGTCTTGATCCGGGTAATTATCTCTTTTTTATCCAGAATAATATGCCTGAACTTAATAAGCTCTCTCAGCCAGAGGAGGGAAACACTGGGCAGGGCAAAGAATTTTAAGGTGAGCGCCGTGGGCGGGGTATCAAAAATAATATAGTCTTTACTAGAATTCTTTTGAACCGTATCAACCAGGGACAGGAGAACTGCATATTCTTCCAGGCCCGGAGAATATTTCAGAGTCTTGAAATATTTATGGAGATTAAACACCTGCTGGTACTTGTAGACCTTTTTAAAATCGCTTTCTGTCTCTTTGAGATATCTTTTCACCCACTGATTCAGATCCGTCTCCATTACAGACAGACCCGATAACAGCTCCTTGGGTTTCCGGCCCAGGGGAACCTGGAAGATATCGCCCAGATTGTGCGCCGGATCGATGGAATTCAAGATAACTCTTTTACCGCTTCGAGCCAGTTTTAAAGCAAAGAGAGCGGCATTGGTCGATTTTCCCACCCCTCCTTTACCGACAAAGAAGAGTATTTTCAATAATCCTCCTAGGGCTCGCCCAGAATCGAGACTACTTCTGCCAAAGCGTCATGGGCCACACCGATCCGGTTGAACATCAATTTCAGCTCCCGCTCCATGAGGGGAAGAAGCTGAAGGGTAATATGAGCCGGCGGAGAAGGCATGCCTGTGAAGGAGCCGAACAGGAGGAGTGAGAAAATATTCTCAAGCTCCATAACCTCAAATTCGAGAAGCTCAGTTGCCTTATTTCGATTGATGATCTGCAGGTCTTTAAAGAAATCAAGAACCTTTTGCCATATCCTGCCCATCTTCATTCAGCTTTATCCAGGCCGTAGTACTTCATCTCCCCGGCAATCTTCTTCTCTGAAGGGATTGAACTGTAGACTCCATAGAGACCTGCCAGAACCGATGCATAGAGGTGGAACTTGGGCACTAAGAAGAGGTAAGCCAAACAGGCAAAGAAGGCGGCTGACAGTGAGACTATTATCAGATAGATCTGGAAGCTTGTAAAGCGTTCGAAATCAACTTTTCTCCTCTTAATGGCCTGTTCGTGAAAAATAGTCCGCATCAGGATGGGCAGCGCGATACCGCAGCTAACCGAAAGAATCAGAAGCGCCAGACCCCAGGACCAGGCGGAGCCAAAGGGAGGCTCAACGCTTATTCCGCTCCGGTGGATAAATACGCCTATACTTAAGAAAATTAATGCAGCCGTGATCATAATCCAAAAGACCTTGAGCAGTTTTTTGCTTACAGAAGTTGCATTATTTGCCATAGTGTGGATTTTCTATTGCCGTCTTTGATAGAAAAAAGAGGAGACTAAAAGTCTCCCCCTTTTAAAAATTAAGCAGAACTAGCTCATGCTTCGGCTGTCGCTTCTGGTGTTATCGCTTTTCCCTTTGAAAAGAAACCAGCAATTCCTTCTATAACAACCCAGACCACAATGAGGAAAATAGCGGCGTTAACAATGATCAGGAGCCAATTACCGCTTTTAATAAAATTAGCCTCATTTATTATAAGCGCCCAGGATGTCATAATTACCATGAAGACAGCGGGAATCGCACTGATCAGAAACTTTGCACCGCCCTTTCTTTTCAGATAAAGCGTAACGGTGATCAGGGCCAAACCTGCCAGGGTCTGGTTCGTCGCGCCGAAGAGCGGCCAGAGAGTCAAGCCTCCTGTTCCCGAGGCTCCGGTGGCAAAGGCAAGGATGCCTGCGGTTATTACTGCAAAGGCGGTTGCCGCATAGTTATTCTTAAGAAAATTTAGCTTGATATCTGCTGCAATCTCCTGGACAACATAGCGCTGAATTCTTGTAGCTGTGTCAAGAGTTGTACCGGCAAAAGAAGCCACAAAAACACCCATTACAACAACAGCAATGGCCTTTGGGACGCCCAGCATAGCTATCATATTAGCCGCCCCTATAACAAAGGCGTCAATCATGGCGCCCAAACCACCGGCAGCGGCCCAGGATTGGTAGTGTGTCGTCCATGCTGCGGTTCCTGTAAGAACACCGGCGTCCTTAGTCTGATAAGCGATCCCTATCCCTGCAGCCACGGCGACAATTACTAATACGGACAGAGTCCCTTCCAATAGCATGGAACCGTATCCCACAAAGGTTGCATCCTCTTCTTTGGCTACCTGCTTACTTGTAGTTCCTGAAGAGACTAAGGAATGGAACCCGGAGATTGCGCCGCAGGCGATTGTAATAAAGAGGAAAGGCCAAAGTGGGGGCGCGCCCTCAGGATGAAGCTGAACAGCCGGAGCAACTATCTTGAGTTCCCCCGCAAAGGCTGAAGCTAAAGCTCCAAACACAAGTAGCCCCAGTGCTATAAACAACTGCCAGGCATTAATATAATCCCTTGGCTGCAGAAGGGTTGTAACCGGGAGGGTTGAGGCAAAAAAAGCATAGACGAGCAGGATAATTGCCCACACGCCGGTTGCCGGGATTCCGGCAATTCCCGGCATTGAAATGGGAATAAAATGCCCGAGAATTACCGTGATGTACATCGTGATTACGGCAAAGGCCGTGAACAAGCCGACATTTCCCCCTTTTTTATAAATGATCCAGCCCAGCACAATGGCAATAGGAATCTCACACCAGACGGGAAACACTGATTGAGGAAACCAGCTGAAGATAAGAGCGATGACCAGGGCAAAGACAGCAAGCACGATCCAGAGCTCAAGCAGTACGATCAGAAAGAAGAGCGTCCGGGTGCGGGGATTAACATACTTTGCAGTGATCTCAGAGATGGACTTTCCCTGGTTTCTCAAAGAAAGTACTAAAGCCCCCAAGTCATGGACCGCTCCCATCACGACAGTACCCACAAAGACCCAGATAAGAGCCGGGAGCCAGCCCCAGATAATTGCAATGGCAGGGCCAACGATAGGCGCTACTCCTGCTATGGATGTGTAGTGGTGCCCGAAGATAATCCCCTTCCGGGTAGGCACTTAATCCTTGCCATCCTCAAATTCTACGGCCGGCGTCTTATTGGCGTTACTCAAGTTAAAAATCTTCCGGCCGATAAACTTGCCATAGAGTTTATACATGAGTATATACCCAACAAAAGCACCAACCATAATCAATACGGCATCCATAAAAACCTCCTGTACTTTAAAAAATAATTAGATAGCTAATGGTACACCCAACTAGCTGTACAATCACATTTTTAAAAAAATGGAGACTTGACAGCATGATCATTAAAAGTTATTTGTTTCATTAATTAGTCTATGAGAAGAATTGGAGTTGCTTTTGGTGGAGGCGGTGCAAGAGGCCTGGTTCATGTAGGAATTCTTAGGGCCCTGCATAAACGAAAAAAATTTCTCCCTTCTATCGTTGCAGGTACCTCAGCGGGATCGCTCGCAGCAGCTCTATACGCCGGAGGGCTCAGCCAGAATCAAATCGAAGAGACTGCAAAAAAGTTCGATTGGTTTCATCATGTAATTGATTTCGCAGATACTGTCAAAAATGTCTTGGAGAAAAAAAGGGGGGGCTTAGTTTCTAATGCGAATCTTGGGGACACTATAAATAAGTTGATTGACGACAGGAGTTTTGATGAACTCGATATCGATCTGGCAGTAATCGCAACTGATATCGAAAATCTGCGCCGGGTAATTTTTACTTCTCACAGGGTCGCTGAAAAGATTGATAAGAAGGAGCTCCTTCGATTCCTTCCCGAGCCGACAGATTTAAAACCCGGATGTTCAACCATGATCATTTCTGACTACAATGATGTCGGCATGGCTGTGAGAGCAAGCTGTGCGATTCCCGGATTTTTTTTGCCTGTGGAAATTAGGGGCATGCGGCTTTTAGACGGAGGTATAGTGGATCAGGTGCCTGTTGACGTTATTAAAGCCATGGGAGCGGATACCACTATAGGCATCTGTTTAGCTTTGTCTGTTTTGCCGCAAAAAATTAAAACCCCGGCAGATGCCATGGAAGGGACGATCGGAGTGTTAGGCATTCACCAGCTTAGAAAAAGTCTCGATATGGCGGATATTGGATTTCAAATATCAGGAATTGAAAAACGAAGCATCATTAATATAAAGCAATACGATCTGATCGATTTAGGGGAACAGCACATGAGCTACTGGCTGGATGTCCTGGCAGAAAAAGTTAAACTCAAAAAATACTCTACATAAAGAAGCATATTCTTACTTAAAAATTGATGTTTATTACTTTTTTTCTTCTTTTAATTCTAAATAATTCCTGGGCTGAGGTAATAGCATACAAACAAGAATACAGAGAAACACCCATAAGATCAGGTATTTTTCAAATATACTGAGTTTCTTTTCTTTCGATTCCAATCTCCTAAGTGGCTTGAAGCCAGCTCACAATTTCTGAGACCTCAGGTATCCTTCCCATGGCCTTTACAGACCCATTAACAGCAATTGCCGGTGTAGATGTTACTCCTCTCTTTAAAATTTGAGCCTGATCTTTAACCTCAGCAATTTCTCCCTCAAGCTTTAGCTTTTTCAATGCCTCTTTACTGTTCTTCTCAACTTTCTTGCATTTTGGACATCCACCGCCAAAAACCTCGATCTTAATCATTTTATACCTCCAAACTCTGATAAACTAGACCAGCTCCTATTGCGATCACGACCGCTAAAAGGGCATAGCTTAAGACCACCTTCCATCCGATGATACGAGAAACTCCCATCATCGAAGGGATTGAAGCCATGGGCGCGCCGATCAAAAAAGCTAAAGCAGCCGCCGGGGACATGCCTTTAACAAGCAGGCTTTTTATTAAAAAAACCTCTACCAGTGTAGGTGTATATGTGGGCACACCTATAACAGCGCCCAGTACGACTCCCTTTGTCCCTGAGAGATAATTGATAACCAGCTCAGCAGGAAGGTATCTCTCGCTGAAACTGATAAGGTAAGCGATGATCATGGCTCCCATAAAGCTGAATAGAAATCTGTAAAGCATTATTTTAATTGAAATAATTGTTCCTGTAAAAATTAAGGCAAGAACATTTGCAGCCGGTGCTATAAGGAGGAATGTTAAAGCAGGTCCCATTCCCGCACCTGAAATTAAAAGTCCGCCGAAAATAGGGATCATGGCACAGGAACATACAGACAGAAGCGGGGCAAGAAGTCCTGCCAGCATATATGAAGAGAATTTACCGCTGCTCATGTACTTCTTCTTCTCTTTTTTATCAAGCGTTTATGTCTCACCTGCTCTCTCTTGCACTTTTTATATTTTCTTAGATCTTCTTCCGAGATTTCCAACTCATAATGTAGGCCTTGAATAATTTTATTATCGCCCAGGCCGGGGTTAACTGAATAGATTATCATTTTGCCTTCCCGATTGCTTATAACAAGTTCTGATTCCCTTAATATCCTCAGGCTGTGCGATACTCTGGACTGTTTATAACCCAGGATATAAACTAACTCACAAACACATAGCTCGCCTTGAAGCAGCAATAAATAAATGCTCATTCTCGTTTCATCAGACAGGGCTTTTAATATTTTTATTGATTCTACAAGTTCTTTATGTTTCATATTAACAAATTATCATATATTCATTTATTAATCAAGTAATTTTTAAAACATTATCAGGGTTTTATCTAAGAAAATCTGCCTAATCGATGAGATTAGAATATGGGACGCTGGACAGGAAAGAATGCAGCTCGAACCACCATGGTCTTCAAAAATAGTCTTCCTGGCTGAGTGGCTATTAGAGCACCGGCTAATTCGGTTTTACTACTTTAACATTACCAGTATCTGAATACTTTAAGATTTTATTATCAAATGTCAGGAGTGAGCCGTTCAATATTCTTGTTGAAGCAATAATCATCCTATCAGCAGAGTCGCCGTGAAAATCACCAGGTAAATTCGAGCTTTCATAAGCAATCTCCGGAGTAAATGGACATAGACTTATACCAGGAGCGGATAGGGCATTATTAATCCAATCTAATGTATTTTCCGATAAAGCGATACGGTTTTTAGCAGCTAACATTGAAACTTCCCATGTACAGATAGCCGGAATTTTAATTAAACAGCCTTTTACTGCTCTACTTATCACAGACAGAAAGCCTGACTTTGTAATCCTCTCATCACCATTTACAAGCCATATCCAGACATGCGTATCCAAAATAAGCATCTATTCTACCTTAAACCTCGGCATCCCATTTTTCATCTATTGGCTGAATTATATCACCGTTTATTTTTACAGAGTTTCTCATATACCCAAATAACGATTTAGGAGCTTTTTGACTTACAGGGACCAGCTTGGCTACAGGCTTGCCATGCTTTGTGATAACTACTTCTTCATGATAATCCCTTACTTGATCCATTAATTTCAAGCATTTTGCTTTGAATTCTGCTGCTGAGATTTGCATATTGAATCACCTCATTTAATGGTCTTGGCTTTGGTTTTGGTTTCATCCTGTGGACACCCTGCGGGCATCCTGCGGATGGTCATATATAAAAAACCTTTGCAAAGAAATCAATGGAATCAATAAAAGCCTGGCAGGTAAATGCACATCCGGGTATAATCAGATTATGATACTCAGCACACGCCTGGTACTGAAATACCGGGCAGGTAAAATAGTCCTAACCATTCCTCTTAGACTTAAGCTGACTCTGATAGGAATCGCGTTCCTTATTCTTTTTTCTATAATCATCACAACACCGGATGGAGCGGGGAATCTTTTTACTCCGTCCAACACAATTCCCCTGATTCTCGCAGGTATAGCTCTCCTCTCCTCGGCCTACCATGAATGCTGGATCTTCGATAAAGACTGTGATTCACTTAAATATCAGGTTGGACTAATTTTTTTACATAAGAGCAAATACTTTCGCCTTTCAGACTTAGAGAGAGTGGAATTGCTTAAGTTTCTAAAGGGTAGTATTTCCGGACAGAGGATTTATAAGAAAAACCCCTTTAACAAACCTGTTGTGACTCTATCGATTCTGGACAAAAGCGGCAAGATCCACAGGCTTGAGACCTACAAAACATTTGATATATTAACCATCAAAAAAACGGCTCAAAGCATTGCAAATTATTGTAACATTCCCCTTATGGACCGTATGAATAATAACATACAGGCTTAAGGATCAAAATAGAGAAAACAGGCGGCAAGATGATTCCCCTCTATTTCCCGCAGCCGGGGAATATTATCCCTGCACTTCTCCGGCATAGCTTTCGGACAGCGTTCATAGAAGTAGCGGCCGGATCTCTCCCTGTCCGGTGAGGGCACATCTCCCTCAAGAATAATGCGCTTACGCTTCTTCTCTACCTCAGGATCCGGTATTGGCACGGCGGAAAGCAGAGCCTTTGTATATGGATGCAACGGATTCTTATAAAGATCGGTAGAATTAGCGATCTCAGCAATGATCCCCAGATACATGACCGCAACCCGTGTACTGATATGTTCAATAACGGCCAGGTCATGTGCAATAAACAGGTAAGTAAGGTTAAACTCCTCCTGAAGATCGTTCAGCAGATTGAGAATTTGTGACTGGATGGATACGTCCAATGCACTGACCGGTTCGTCCGCCAGTATCAGTTTTGGATTAAGGGCCAGTGCCCGGCCCACTCCGATTCTCTGCTTCTGGCCACCAGAGAACTCGTGGGGATAGCGGTTGATGAAAAAGCGGGATAATCCTACTTTTTCCATTAACTCTTCCACCCGGTCGTGAATTTCCTGTTTGGTCATATTTATGAGCTTCCGCTTGGCATAGACAAGCATAGGTTCGGCAATGATACTTCCTGCCGTCATGCGCGGGTTTAAGGAGGCATATGGGTCCTGGAAGATCATCTGTATGTCCATACGGGCTTTCAACAGATCCTTTTTAGAGAGCTTGCAGAGGTCCCGGCCTTCAAAGAATACCTCACCTGCTGTGGGTTCATAAAGCTGAGCAATAGCCCGGGCGGTAGTTGATTTACCACACCCTGATTCACCCACTAATCCCATGGTTTCACCCTTTTTTATGTCAAAATCGATACCATCTACCGCCCGGATGGATCCAACCTGCCGCTTGAATAAGAGGCCCTCCTCGATCGGAAAATGCATCTTGAGATCCCGAACATCCAATAAAACCTGATCTGAAGACATCTATCCATCCTTCCCATACAGCCAGCAGTGTACTCTTCGCATTCCGCCGAGATTAGTCTCGGGTTGATACTTCCGCCTGCAGATATCCATGGCATGTTCACAGCGGGGATGAAATGGGCAGCAGTCCGGCATGTCAATCACATTAGGGGGCTGTCCCTCAATCGAAAAAAGTCTCTGCTGGTGGGGGCGATCTATCCTGGGAACAGACTTTATAAGACCCTGGGAATAGGGATGTTTGGGGTCACTGAACAGCTCATCATTGGTCGCCTTTTCTACAATCCGGCCGGCGTACATAACGCAGACATTATCACACGTGCCGGCCACTATTCCCAGGTCATGGGTAATCATGATAACAGCAGTACCAAGTTTCAGGCACAAACCCTTAATAATCTCCAGAATCTTTGCCTGAATGGTCACATCTAAAGCTGGGGTTGGCTCATCCGCAATAAGAATTTCCGGATTGCAGCTCCATCCAGGAGCGCAGTTCCGCCCATTATCTTTCCGGGAGGAGAGGGAATGAGCTTCATAATAGAGAGGTTTATAACGGATTTTACGCATCCGGATTCACCGACCAAACCTAAGGTCTCGCCCTTATGCAGATCAAAGGAGACTCCATCTACAGCTTTAACGATACCTTCATCGGTGTTAAAGTAGGCTTTAAGGTCTTTTATCTTTAATATAACATCGTCTTTCATGTATTAACTCTCTACATTACATTTTTACTCTGGAGATCCAGTGCATCTCTTAAGCCGTCTCCTAAGAAATTCATAAAAAAGAGGAAGATGGACATGGCCAGGGCCGGGAAGAACAGGCGCCATGGATATAGGTTCATTCCCTCAACAGCATCCTTTATAAGTGAGCCCCAGGATGCATAGGGAGCGGACACCCCCAGTCCCAGGAAGGAGTGGTGAGAAATTGATGATCAACTACCTGAAATTTATAGGAGTGAATGGGCAGGATTGGCGCTGCCAGGGAGACAACACCGTAGAGTATGATCACCACTAAACAGAGCATAGCCATTTTATTCTTCTTCAGACGTCTCCAGGCATCCATCCACAGGCTGACACCCTTAACAGGCTGATCAAACTCGTTTAATACTTGATTTTTCACAACAGCTTCACTCAAAGTATTCCTCCCTACTTATATGAGATTCTCGGATCCAGGTAGCCATAGACAATATCCACTACAAAATTCAATACGATCAGGATTACCGAATAGACTATGACTGTGCCCAGCACCGGTCCAACTACAAAGAGCGGCACAGAGATACCCATCACGGCTAGTGACATGGACAGGTAATCCGCCCAGGTATTCTGGCGCACGGCAGAGATAATACCCACTCCGATACCGAAAACAACCGCCATAAGCATGGCGACAAAACCAAGGAAAAGTGAGTTGGGCAGGCTTTTGAATATGAAGTTTTTAATAGCAATTAAAAATTAAATTACTCTGGTAAACCCTAAAACCAGTAGGTCCACATAGACAAGATTATCCTGTGGTTTTTACTAGCAGCACTTTTCCTATCCTCTCAGAAATATTTAACCACTAGCCGTAGTGTTCAGAGCTTGTGGGCGGGGTCGTTGACTACACAATAACTGCTAAAAATAGCACTGTTTCAATAGCAGATTATTACAGTAGGAGAGAAATGCGCTTGCAAGGTTGAAAAGAGGGCCGGGAAACCCAGCTCTCTGCATGTACTTCTTTCTTAATAGACCCTTATTTTTTGTAGATATACTTTACCGGGTGCCAATCCATAACATTCACATGCCAGCCGCCCCACTTGTCCAGATCTATCATATTTAAGCTGACATAGGAGTAGATCGGCATAACACCCTGATCCTGGGTAATAAAAATGTCTTCCGCCTCCCTCAAGGCTTTCATTCTTTCAGGTCCTGCCGGCATGCGAGCTGCCTTCTCAATCAGCTCATCGTACATGGAATTGCTGTACTTACCGCTGTTCATGGCTCCGCCTGTTACGAACATGTCCAAAAAGGTGTTGGGGTCCTGGTAATCACCGATCCAGCCGGCCCGGGCAACATCAAAGTTTCCAGCCCGTCGGTTAGCCAGGTAGGTTTTCCATTCCTGGTTTATAATATCAACCTTGATGCCAAGGTTCTCTTCCCACTGCTGCTGGATATACTCTGCAATCTTTTTATGCGCCTCATGGGTATTATGCAGGATGGTGAACTTTGGGAAGCCTGCACCGCCAGGATAACCGGCCTCAGCAAGGAGCTTTTTTGCCAGCTCTACATTCTCTGCATTTCCGGGAGTGGGATTGTAACCGGTCATGTCCGGCACCATACTCAGAGCAGGAATCTCTCCGGCACGCGTGACCTTTTCCACCAGGGTTTTTCTGTCTATTGATATAGCCAGGGCCTTTCGGACTTTAGGATCATCGAAGGGCTTCCTCTCGTTCTGGAACACATAGGAGTAGGTTCCCAGCCACTTTGCGCATTGAAAATCATCCCTCAGCTTTGCCGCATCAATCTGATCCCTGGGAATCGTATGAGCCCAGTCACACTCAGCGTTAACGTACATATTATAACCTGTGGTGTTGTCATCAATCGGCAGGTAGATAATACGGTCCAGCTTGACAGTATCCTTGTCCCAATACTTATCGTTGGGTACAACAGTTAACTTCTCCTGGGGTTTCCACTCTTCTAAGATAAAGGGGCCGTTTCCTACCCAATTCTCGGGACTGGTCCACTTCTTACCGTACTTCTCAATAGCATGAAGAGGTACGATAGCGAAGGAATAGTGGGCCAGGGCATCTAGTACATAGGGTAGAGGCCCAACCAGCTCCATCCGGAAGGTATAGTCGTCTACAGCCTTGATTTTCACCGCCTCGTGTCCTGCTTCACCGGCATTGTACTCAGCAGCGCCCTTTATGAACATGGCTGGGAACCATGCGTAGGGAGCCGCAAATTCCGGATCCAGCATTCCAAGCCAGGATTTTACAAATGTGTACGCTGTAATAGGCACGCCGTCGCTCCATGTGGTCTTTCTTAAGTGAAATGTATAGACTGTCCCGTCTGCGCTGATTTCCCAGCTCTCGGCAACACCGGGCACAGCAGTTGCTTTTTCAGGATGACTTGTAACCAGGCCTTCACCCAGGGAATAATAGATTCTGTGCTCGGGTACATCGCTGGTTAGCTGCGGATCAAGAGTTTCCGGCTCTGTGCCGTTCCAGATGATGAACTCCACTTCTTCTGCTGCTTCCTTCTGACCATAGGCAAATAAGAGCGGAAGACAGACAAGCAGGCTCAACAGTAACACTAAAAGTTTTTTCATAAAGCCTCTTTTAGGTTTTTTTTAATTAAATCGTTTAAGAACGACCTATATAACAGTATCCGTCAAGCTCAAAATGAACAGATTCATAATTATAAATCTCCTTTGACTCATTAAAGCAAAACTTTTTAGATTGCTGTGAGTGAAATCTCAGCGCCCCTACCTCT
Organism: Spirochaetales bacterium; assembly: GCA_030615505.1. Taxonomy (GTDB): domain Bacteria; phylum Spirochaetota; class Spirochaetia; order SZUA-6; family DRHE01; genus JAUWZD01. The sequence continues at coordinate 12,691 of JAUWZD010000087.1, forward strand.
TCAATCTATTCCCCAAAACTTTCGCCAGCAGCTGGAAAACCTCTTTAACGATATTGACGATACAATCCATCAGATCGGCTTTACCAGAAGAGAAAGCTGCGGAACTTCAGGCTCTCAATTTCGCCGCTCATATAATCGATCTTGAGCACGTTGAGCTGCCTCTGGAACTTTTCATGGGTTCCGCCGACCAGGTAGAGATAACGGTTAAGGCTGACTGCGGCGGTATCGGAAAACCCTCTTGGAAGACGGGTAAAGAGCCTGGCATCGAGCGTTTCGGAGCTTGGGTCAACGGCCGATTACCTTATCCGATCTTTTTCCTTCCCAACCCCCGAGCAGAAATATCCTTTCTCCAGAAACAGCCACAGAGCTTCTTTTTATCTCCGAAGGCAGGCTGCCTGTTCTCAAGACCTCGCCGCTTTCAGGATCGATTTCAAGGATCTCATCCAGGTACTCTCCCCGATCGTCCGATCCCCCTAATAGGTAGATCCGGCCGCCGAGCAGGGCTGCTGCCACAAACTCCCGGGCCGAGGGAAGGCGGCCGATAATACTTGATTTTCCAGTATCGGGGTCGAAAGAGATGATCTCATCCAGGGGTCGGGACCCATCCCATCCGCCCAGATAGTATAGCTTTCCATTACAGGTGGCAACCCCGCCGAAGGCCCGTGGTCCTGGAAGATGTCCGGCTGTTTCAATATTCTTGATAGCGGGATCAAGAATAAGCACCTCATCAAAACACTCCCTGCCGTCGAATCCGCCCAGAATGTAGAGCTTCCCCTCCAGACCTGCGGCTCCCGATCCGAAACGGGGCGAGGGAAGCTCGACTAACTTCCGTATCCTGAGCCGCTCAAGATCGATCGCCAGGATGTCGCCGTACACCTCGCCGAGCCGATCCCTTCCGCCGGCCGCATAGATCTTTCCTTCTACATCAGCTACAGCAATCCATTCCCTGGCCGTCCAGGGATGAAAGAGCACATACCTGGAGGCATATAATGCTATGAGCACAAATGCTCCCAGGATAGTAAAGTACACATCCTCCACCAATAGTCGAAAACAACACATCAGAGCGGGCTGCCTAAAATATGTTATCCACGGATTTTGGCCACACTCAAATCATATATGCCGGTTTTTTTTCCAGAGCTTCACCAGAAGAGAAAATAGCGAAACCTCAAACTCTCAAGCGTTCCGCTGGTCGGATCGATTCGCAATACATTAATCTGGCGTTGAAATCGCTCGTGTGTACCACCGATGAGGAAAATATTCCCCTCTAGAGCAACTGCCGAAACATCAGAAAATCCTCTAGACAATTTTGAGAAGCGTTGGGTAAGGATTTCCTCAGAGCTTGGATCGATCAACAGAACTTCATCGACCCTTCTTCCTTCCCATCCTCCCATCATAAAAATTTTGTTGTTAAGCACAGCGGCGCTACTTCGGACTCTGGCAGCGGGAAGATGCCCTCGCCTTAAAACAGTTCCACTTATCGGATCGATCTCCAAAATCTCATCCAGGTACTCACCCCGCTCATCAGAGCCTCCGAAGAGATATATTCGGTCAGACAGAGAGACCGCTGTAACGAACTCTCGAGGAGAAGGCAAACGGCCAATCACTTCAGCGCCACCGCTTTCAGGGTTAACGGATACAATCTCGTCGAGCTGCCTGCTGCCGTCCCATCCTCCCAGGTAATAGATCTTCCCTTTCGCCGGCGTAACGCCGCCGAATGCTCGAGGGCTGGGCAGGTGGCCTGCTACCGTCAGTAGATTTTGCTGTGTATCAAGAAGTAATATTTCAGCAAAACATTGCTTGCCGTCAAATCCACCCATAAAATAAACCTTCTGACCGAGACTTGTGCCTCCCATCCCGAATCTGGGGGATGGCAATCGGGAAATCTCCTTTATTCTCAATTTCTTGGGGTCGATACGAAGAATCTCGTTGTAGAACTGGCCCTGTCGATCCCTTCCACCGGCTACATACATTTTACCTTGAACGGCTGCTGCCGCCACCCATTCTCTGGCCGTCCAGGGATGAAAGAGCACAAAACGTGATGCATAAACAACGATAAGAACCGCAGTGCCAAGAATGGATAGATACACAATAATCGTTCGCCTGGCGTGCTTTTTATAAGAGTCTTCCTTAAATCGCGCCATTTCTTTCTCCTTTTTAACCTTACGCTCGGTGATAAAACGAAACTCATCCCACTCCAGGTGCTGCTCAACTTTTTCCGGATCAAGATTCTTTAAGTGTATATAGACAGCCGAAAAAACAATTATCAGGGTGGCTAGAATCCAGGTGAATAAAATGAATAAATAGGGAATACCGGTCAGCTCATGCATAATGAAGGCATCATTTCGACCTCCCGATGTGAGGAACCCTGTAAAATCGTATAAAACATCAACAAAGCACATGAGCCCTAAAAGGTCGGTTACATAGGTGGAAAACCAGAATTCCTTGATAAAGAGCAGGATAAAAAAGAGACCTACCGATAAGCCGTAAGCCCAGCCGAAAGGATTCCCAATAAAGAGAAGGCTGTTCACCAAAAGAGACATACCGATAACCAGGTAGAGGTATCGTTTGAGAGGATAGCGATAGCCTGAGAACAGAAATAGACTTCCCAGGAAGGCGGTTCCAATATATCCAGCCGAATACACAATAATGGGAAATCCACCATATAAAGATGTAAGCCCGGTTTCATAGGAGGTAACCTCTATAGTGCTGACTCCACCTCCAGTGAGCAGAGCGGAGAGTGCGTGAAAGGATTCATGAAATATGATTACTAAGAGCTTTAATGGCCTTAAAAAGATTGTATTCCAGAGTAATAAAAGAATAACCGCGATAGATCCGTTGCGTAGGATCCACTTTTCTCTCTTATCAAGCATAATTTCAAGGGGCCTGGACAGCCATAAGCCGGGCTGCCTCAAATCTCTTTCCAGCGGTGGCAGGCTACCAGGTGATCAGAGTCGGCGTTCTCCAGCTCAGGTTCGATTTCGCGGCACATATCCTTTATATATTTGCAGCGGGGATGAAATCGACACCCTGGTGGCGGGTCTATCGGATTGGGAACATCTCCGCTCAGGATGATCTTCTCCCGTCCTGTTTCAGGATCGGGTATGGGGATGGCGGAGAGTAGGGCCTTGGTGTAAGGATGAAACGGCTTTTCAAACAGTTCTTTGGTTGCACTGAGCTCGACAATCCTGCCCAGATACATGACGGCGATTCTGTTGCTGATATATTTCACCACCAGGAGGTGGTGAGTCACAAATAGATAGGTAAGTTTAAAATTCTCCTGAAGATTCATGAGAAGATTAAGGATTTGAGCCTGAACAGATACATCTAAAGCCGAAGTTGGTTCATCCATCATAACAAACTCAGGGTTGGTGGCCAGGGCCCGGGCAATGGCAATGCGCTGTCTCTGCCCCCCTGAGAACTCGTGGGGGTATCTCATCATATGTTCATTGGCCATCCCCACTGTTGAGAGAAGCTCAACCACTCTTCCCTCGAGCTCTCTCGCTTTGACGAGGTGCTGAGTGACTATAGGCTCCGAGATAATACTCTTGACCAGCATTCGAGGGTTGAGGGAGTTGGAAGGATCCTGAAAAACGATCTGAATTTTCTTCCGCATGGCGGCAAGGCCTTTGCCCTTCAATCTGGTCATATCTATTTTCTTAAGCAGTTCTATGCTCCTCCGAACCTCCGAAGGATTATCGGAATTGAAGCCGTCCTCTGCTTCTTCAACAACCGAGCGGGACCGGTCATAGTAGATCCGGCCTGAGGTAGCGTCATGCAGCCTGAGAATCGTTTTCCCTAGAGTGGTCTTTCCACAGCCTGACTCCCCGACCAGGCCCAGGCATTCTCCTTTTTTAATCTCCAGATTGACGCCGTCCACCGCCTTCACATCGGCAACATGGCGCTTAAACACCCCGCCTTTTACAGGATAATATTTCTTGAGCGCTCTAATATCGATCAGGTTTTCGGTCATGCTGTTCCAGTCCTTATTTCAGGTATATAAGTAGCAAGCCACGTAGTGATTCTCCTCATATTCAATCAACGATGGCTTTTCTTTGGGACAGACCTCCATGGCATGGGGGCAGCGGGGATGAAAGCGGCACCCTGATGGTGGATTTATCAAATTGGGGACTGTTCCTGGTATGGTCTCCAGGGTATCCGCTTGCTCAAGCCTAGGTACCGAGTTGAGCAGCCCCTGGCTGTAGGGATGGAGCGGCTTTCGGAATAGCTCTTTCACCGCTACAGTCTCACAGATATCTCCGGCGTACATCACCGATACCCTGTCACAGATTTCTGCCACCAGCCCAAGATCGTGAGTTATGAACAGCACAGAAGCTATAGTTGTTTTTTTTAAAGTTTTAATGAGCTCCATGATCTGAGCCTGGATGGTGACGTCCAGATTGGATGTCGGCTCGTCAGCGATCAACAGAATCGGGTTGCAGGCCAGGGCGATGGCGATAACGATTCTCTGCTGCATTCCCCCTGAAAGCTCATGGGGATAGCAGCACACCACATTATCCGGATTGGGTACGCCCAACTCCTTTAGGAGCTCAACTACGTGATGTTTTATGGTCTTTTTTAGTCGCCGGTAATACCTTCTCAAAAAAGGAATGTGTTTCACAAACTGGATCCAGGGATTCTTCTTGCTTAATCGCTCACGCCGCCGGTGCAGGTAAGCCTTCCTACTCAAAGAGTGAGGATCGCCTATATCTTCCAGGTCGGCAAGCCGGGAATCAATCTCCCCCACTCTCCTATCAAAGGCTTTCAGGTGATTCAGTTCTGATTTGTACAACGCTATCTGGAGAGTTTTCCAGAATCGCGGGATAAACCAGGTCTCAGCAATTTCCGCTCCCAACTGCTGAATCGTCTCCTCCAGCATTCCGTCAAGTCGATGTAAATGGAAGCTTTCCCCGACCTGATCCGCGATTGAGAACACAGGGTTAAGAGAGGTGCCGGCCTCCTGAAAGATCATTGAGATATCGTTTCCCCGAATGGATTCCATGAAGGCTTCGCTTCTCTCGATAATATCGATTCCCTTTTGCCTGTCTTTCTGTTTAAAGAAGAGAATGATCTTACCGTCTACAATTTTACCCGGCTGCTGAACGATGCGCATAATCGACCGTACGGTTACGCTCTTGCCGCAGCCCGATTCCCCTACCAGACCGTAGGTCTCTCCCTGGTTCACTACGACGCTGACGCCATTTAAAGCTTTTACCACTCCCTCGAAGGTAAAGAAATCGGTGTAGAGTTCTTGAGTTTCGATCAGTTTCTTCACTACCGCCTCCTCATCTTGGGATCAAAGACATCCCTTGCAGCATCTCCGAGGAGGTTCCATCCCAGTACAAACAGAGCCAGTACAAACCCGGGAGTAAATACTACGTACCAGAAGCCAAGCCTGTTATCCGCCGGACCTACGATATAGTTACGGCATTTAGATACCATCTGACCCCAGTCTGCATACCCTGTATCGGCGCCGAGCCCCAGAAAAGAAAGCGCTGCGGCGTATAGCACCGTAATGCCGATGTTCATGGAAGCGACGATAAGAACCGAATAGATCGTGTTGGGCAACACATGCTTTAAGATGATCCGCAAGTGAGAGGCCCCGCTGGCCCTGGCCGCCTGCATGAAGTCCTTCTCCCGGACAACCAGGATCTCACTCCTCAGAATCCTGGTGTAGGTCGGCCAGCCCAGGATGATCAGGACAATAATGATGGATTTGAGTCCCCGCCCTATAGCGATCACCAGAGCCATGGCCATGACCAGGTAGGGAATGGAGTAGAATATATCCGTGATGCGCATGATGACCTCATCGACCCAGCCGCCGAAGTATCCGGCAATGGAACCGAGGAATATGCCGATCAGCATATTGGCCAGAACCACTAAAAAGCCGATCCGAAAGGCGCTGCGGGTCCCCCAGATAATACCGTAAAGAATATCGTACTGCTGCGGTAAAGTACCTAACGGATGCTCCTTTGATGGCGGGGAAGGTTCTGTTTTCCAGCCGGTATGGGGGATCTTATAGGGATTGTCCGGGTTCTCCGGTGGTGCAAGCAGGGGAGCAAAGATAGCTATCACGGTAAAGCCGAGGATAATGACCAGGCCGATGATGGTAAGCGGATTCTTTAAAAACCTCCTGGTCGAGAAAAGAAATTCCTTCAGCCGTGGGTGTTGAGCAGTCGCTTTTTTGTCAGTTGTTTTATTTGAAACCATGGAATCTGTCGTTTTTTACCTCCCTGTTCAGGCGAGTCTAATTCTGGGATCTATGTAGGCATAGATAATATCTACAATCAGGTTCATCATCACAAAAATAAGACCGAGAAAAATAACGTTGAACATGATGGCCGGAATATCCAGCTGAAGGGCGGCCCGAGCCATCCACAGGCCTATGCCCTGCCTGGTAAAAATGGTCTCCGTGATCACCATCCCGGCCATAAGAGTGGCGAAGATAATGCCCGAGATGGTGATCACTGGAATCAGGGCATTGCGCCGGGCATGTTTGTTGTAAATCGTGCGCCGGTCCGCTCCCTTGGCCAGGGCAGTACGGATGTAATCCTGCCCTAAGGCTTCGAGCATACTGGAGCGGGTCAGCCGCAGGATCAGGGCGGATTGGAGCATCACGAGGTTGATAGTCGGCAGGATCAGATGATGGAGGGCATCCCAAAACAGGTCCCAACGCCAGTTCAGGATCGCATCCAGGGTGATCAATCTGGTATAGCGTTTGAACTCCGGGCTGAATAATATATCTTTTCCATCAATTGAGAGATACCCGGGGGGAAAGATGCCGAAGTAACCGTAAAAGATCATCAATAGCAGCAGTCCCAGCCAGAAGGTGGGCAGGGAATAGCCAATAATAGCAAAGACCCGGGTGGCGTGATCCACCGTTTTATCCTTGTGTACGGCTCCTATAGTCCCCAGCCATATCCCCGCCAGAATGATCAGCGGTGTCGCATACAGGACCAGCTCCAATGTAATAGGGAAGAATTTCTTGAACCCCTCCAAAACCGGGGACTGGGCGGATATGGAATAACCGAAATCCCCTTTAAAAACGCTCTTAATCCATCGAAAATACTGAACAGGCGCAGGGTCATTCAAGCCGTACCGTTCTATGAGCGCCTCTATCTGCCCCGGCTGGATCTTTTCGGTCTGGATATATATGGCGACTCTCATCCCCGGGGGAAAGAGCATTACGATTGTAAAAATCATCAGGGAGACCCCGAAGAGCACAAGAATCATGAGCAGCAGTCTCCTGATGATGTAATTTAAAATATTCACTCACAATCCCCGACTGTATGGGAAATGATTAGCGTACAAAAAACAGATGATATGAGATATGAA
>JAUWZD010000084.1 GCA_030615505.1 Spirochaetales bacterium
TTTGAGACATTTATGTTTTAAGCGTTATCCTCCGAATTCAGCAGCCTAAGGTTAGCTTAAGCGGATGGGAATCCGGCCGGTGAACTATGGCACTGAATCGATAGGGTATCATTGGAAACAGTGGTGCCTCCCGTGTTTGGAAAGGAGGAGATGATTCGGGCTTCCTGGATTCTTTTAATATTTTCAATTGCACTTTCCCACCTTTTTCCCGTTGATATATATTTAAACGGCTCTTTATATAAGAGCTATACTACTGCCGAGCTAAACGATTTAGCCTACTACATTCCCGCAGAACCAGGTCTAAGACAGGGCATTTCCCTGGGTGAGATCCTTCCCCTCATGATACAGGCATACCAGCTTGACGCCGGCCCTGACCAGAGCTCTGCCCGGACTTGGAAGGAGGATTGCCTGGCAGAGAGGCTCTCCCGCTGGTATCTGGTAAGCTCTGACACGGAAGGGAATTGGGATCTTTTAATCCATGGAGAGCTTTGCCAGGATATACGGAGGCTTGATATCCGGGGAGAGAAGCTTTCGCAAGACTCCCTTGAGGTCTGGGTAAGCTGGGAGGGCATTCCACTATTGAAAGAGGAAATTTCACGATTTGAGCGCCTGCACAATGTAAGCATCAAGGTTTTAAATGTGCCCAAAACTAAATCCAAGCTGATCGCAGTTCTGCGCGGAAAGGGAAAGCTTCCCGATGTTGTGATGATACAGTCCGATTACCTTCCCTCCCTGACCAAAGCTAAAGCCCTTCAAAACCTCGACTATATGGATTCCACTTACTTAAGTGAGAAAGGCCTCAAAGCCTTCCGGCTCAATGGTAAAACATGGGCAATTCCCTTCTATTTCGATACTCAGCTCGTCTTTTATAACCGGAAACTTATATCTTTAAAGCCTTCTCCCGGCTGGACTCTTTTAGACTTTGAAAGCACTGCTTTGGATGCAGCGCAAAGGCAGAAGGGAATTATCCCCCTTGCCTGGAATGCCTACTCTGCCTACTGGCTTATACCCTTCCAGACCGGATTCGGCAAGAATCCCTTCATAGAAGCCGACGGCTCCTTGAGGATTAACGATACAGCCACAATCAAGGCTTTAGAATATATCATGGATTTGCAGTCAAGGAGATTATTACAAGTCATGGAAAGGGATGCCATGATCTCCCTTTTTTCCTCGGGAAAGATAGCCATGATACTCTCCGGCTCTTACAGCATTCCCCTCTTTACCGAGCTTGGTCTTGATTTCGACATCGCCCCCTTTCCCTTCAATTCTGAGACTAAAAAAGCTCTATCCCCCCTGCTCGACTACAAGGCCTTAGCCATTACCCGGAAAACGCATAATCCAATACTGTCACGCAGGTTGATTCAGTATCTTACCGGCATCGGGGTGCAGCAGCGCTTTCCCATAATACTGTCCAAAATGCCGGCAGACCCTAAAGCCTGGCAAATTATGAAAGAGAAGAATAGATATCACAGGGCGCTTACTCAAAGCTCAGCTATCGGTATCCCGGTGCCCACTGAAAAATCCTATACCGTTTATAAGAGCACAATGTGGAAGTTGCTGCGCCTTGCCTTAACCGGACAGATGAGCGTCCGGGAGGTACTGACTAAGGGTCAGCAGATCATTGATTCAAAAAGCAGCCGATGAAAATAAAAAAGGAGTAATCATGAAGATAAGATTCTTACTATCAATTACCTTATCTGTGCTTCTAATGTCCTGTTTGACTCAAGCCACCGGGGCTAAGGATCTGTGGCGAATTTCCTTAAAAGGGGTGCGTACTGATGTTCTGGGAAGTACCTGTTTTGATTATGCGCGCAAGCATGAGGGTTATTATGTGACCTTAAAGCTTGAGAAAAAGAGAACAATTAAAACCTACAAGGGGATGCCCCTGTATCTGATTGCCGCCATGGTTGATGGTACGGATGCACAATATCCCTATGTTTTTGACAGGTCCCTCTGGGAAGGCGGCTATGAGATCACCATTACCGCCAGAGACGGCTACAGCGCAACCTTCAATACTAAAGATATTCCCTACCGTGCCCTGGTACTGGCTGACTCGGAGGACGGAAAAAGTATTGCTCCAAGCATAGTTGGAGATGTTCCGGGAAATCTATGGATCAAAGAGGTTGTGGAAATTGAGCTTGATTTGGGAATCTCAGAAACGGCCGAAGAGCCTTTCAAGCTCATCATGGATATCAACGGCAAAATAAGCTCCTTTTCCCTGGAAGAGCTTGAGTCTTCACCGTATTACATAGAGAATAAGGGAAGCTTCACTACCTCTGCGGGCACAACCTACTCCGGTTATTACGGCGGAGTGAAATTCGCTCAATTTTTAAGTCAATTTATGCACCTCAGGCCGGATAACACAGTGACAATAGTGGCAATGGACGGCTACGAGATGACTCACAGCGGAAAAGATATCCTTGATGAGTCTGACGGTGTCTGGATTCTGGCATTCAAACTGGATAATGAATATCTGCCTCAAGACCCCGGCTACATACGGACAATTAAAGTAGGGCCGGATAATCCCAATATCGACGGTCATCTGTCTGTAAAGATGATAGAAAAGATCGTGGTGAAGGACGAGAATTACCGGGATTTCGCCTTAACCATACATGGCAGGATGACATTTACCCTGGACAGGCAGACCCTGCAGAGCGGTATAAACTGTCATAAAAAAACGGTTCATTTCGAGCGAAAGGGAAGCTCCGCCCTTTATACCGGCATCCCTCTATGGAGGCTGCTGGCCTTTTCAGATGATCCAAAGTATGCTCCCCACAAGCAGGATAAATCTATTATTTCCTACCAGAAGGAAACGGCTCAAAGAGGATACAGGATAGAGATCTCTGCTTCAGACGGATTCACAATCAGTCTGGACTCAAGAGAGCTGGATGGTAACGATGAGGTGATCCTGGCCATGTATAAAGAGAATGAAGAGCTTCCGGACAGGGAGTGGCCCCTGATTCTGGTCTGGGGCAGAGAGGCTTCCCCCATTCCGGATGGCATAAAACCAGTGCGCCAGATTGAATCTATTCGCCTTATATTTGGAAGGTAAGCCTTGCGCCTGCTTTGCACTGCTCCAAAGGTCCCCTGGTCTCTTTTAAAAATTGCACCCCTTCTCCTCCTGATCCTCTTCATCGGGATCGCTCCGGTGGGAAGCGCCTTCTACAATGCCTTTTTTCATGATTTTTACGGAGAAAGATCATTCGCCGGGTGGGATAATTTCAAATTCATATTTAAGGATCAAGGATTTTCCTACAGTCTCAGAATTACCGTACTCTGGGCTGTTTCAAACACTCTGCTAAGCCTGCTCTTAGGCTTCATATTCGCAGTTACATTGGTTAAGAAGACTCACTTTTCATCCCTCTTCTACTTTATTCTGCTTATTCCCTGGGGAATCCCCGTGTATATCGCTGTGCCTCTCTGGAGAGCTCTACTTCACGGTCAGGGGGGTCTCTCTCTTCTTACTACTATCTCAGGTATTCACCTGAACCTTCTTACAGATCCCATTGCCGGTTTTTCAGCCGCCCTGCTTGTCAGTGCATGGATGACGGCTCCCTTAACCGCTTTTGTGTTTCTCGGCGCCATCAAAAAGATTCCAAAAAACACAATCGAGGCGGCAAGAATCGATGGGGCTACTGATGCTCATCTGGCCTTATCCTTTTATTTACCCTGTATCCGGGAAACCATGCTTGTTATGGGTGTGCTCAATTTCATTAAGGCTTTTAAAGAATTTACGGTTATTTTCCTGATGACTTCGGGTGGTCCGCCTCTTAAATCGGGCTTCACAGCTCACCATATTATAGGAGCTACGACTACACTGGAAATTTTTCTATTTGAAGTATTCTCTTCTTCAGATGATTTCGGAATTCCGGCAGCCTTTGCTGTGATCACAGCAGGTATGGTCATTATAATTATGGCCATCTGGTATTTAATCAAAAAAAAAGGCAATCGTAAAATTGTTTTATTTTTCAGCGCAGTAAGCCAGATCATTTTAGGAAGACCCCTGGGATGGCTGTGGGCTTCAGGCTATCTGGCCAGTCTGAAGTGGAGAATCCTCCTCTACTACACCATTGCATTTCAGATTATTGGGGACTGCATGCGTATGATCCGCAAGGGGTTTTTAGCCGGATTCAATCCTGGCCTGATTTTAGCTTTATTCTGCCTTTACATCTTTAAACCGAAAAAATCTAAACCCGGCTCTCTCAAAAAGATTCTAAACCCCATCTGGAAATGGGCAAGTCCCCTGGCTCCAGCCGTGATGATAGGCTCATCACTCCTGCTCCTCTATTTAGTTGTCTGGGTAAGCCTTTCTAAAGTCAATGCCGTCTATGTGGATTCCACTCTGCCGCAATTCTTGACTTTAATGAATTTTAAAAAAATCGTATTAGAGGAGCAGATATTCAAGTACTTTCTTAATACTTTCATAGTTTCTGTCCTGACAGGGCTGTTCATTCCGCTTCTGACCTTTCCGGCTGCCTCCTACCTTACTCAAAGGAGCGTTTCCTTCTCAACCGGTTTTCTTACCTTTGTGCAAATAATCGGCATCACCGGGGGTATGCATTCTCTGATTCCGCTTTATGCGATATTCAGGAGCCTGGGAATGTTAAATTCCTACTCTCCCCTTATTCTGATTTATTTATCCCATACCGTTCCATTCTCGCTCTTTACGATTAAAGCCTACCTGGATCATATACCAAAAAGCTTAAGAGAAAACGCAACCCTTGAGGGCATGCATCCTATCTCATATATGCTTAAGGTGCTATTGCCCCTCTCCCTACCTGTAATATCGACCTCTGTAATGGTCGCCTTCGTAAATGCCTGGAACGGTTTTTTAGTCCCGCTTCTCTTTTTGAATGATGACTCAAAGTATACGATCAGTGTAAAGTTGTACTCCCTTATCGGAAGTATCGCTTCGGGAAATCCTAAGTGGAATCTCTTTGCCGCTGCCTCAATAGTAAATATCGCCCTGCTCTCTATGATTTTTCTGCGATTTAAGAGACCTCTCCAGCATACGGCGCTTTTTGAGTTTGAAGATTAATTATTAAAAAAACATATTTTGCTTGAATTATCATCTTTTAATTACTACAATATCACTAATAATTTAATTTCTTATAGGAGGAGAAAATGAAACTGGAAATCACTCATCAGGAAAGCTACTCGAGAGGGCATCTGCTGCTGCGAACGTTCCTGGGCTGGCTTTATATCGGCATTCCGCACTGCTTTCTATTGTTCTTTGTGAGCATATGGTCAGCAATCCTGGCCTTTATAACCTTCTGGGTAGTGCTCTTCACAGGAAGCTTCCCGGAAAGCATCTTCGAGTTCCAGATAAAACTATTCAACTGGAACCTCCGTGTTAATGCCGTTTTATCCAATTTAGTGGATGGCTATCCTGCCTTCGGCATAAGCGGAACAAGCGAAAAGGTCTCCCTTACACATGACAGGCCTGAAAAGGTAAAGCGGGGATTAGTACTTGTACGAGCCCTTTTCGGATGTATCTATGTGGGGATTCCTCACGGGTTCTGCCTGTGTTTTCGCCTTATCGGGACATACGTACTTATATTCCTGGCCTGGTGGGTTGTCCTGTTTACGGGGAAATATCCTGAGAAATGGCACGGCTTTAATGTGGGGACGTTTCGCTGGAGCACAAAAATCGGCTTATATCTTGGCTATTTTACAGACGACTATCCTCCATTTTCCGGCAAGGAATAGATCTTTTAATGAGTTCTGACTCGATAAAGCTTCCTCAACCGGACGAAATCAGCAGTCGGGAAAAGGAAGATGCTATGGGAGCCTACTTCATGATGTTTGCCACATGGGGGATCGGGCTCCCACTTCCTGTCCTCAATCTGATAGCCGCGATGATCTACTTTTTCATCAACAAAAAGAACTCCAGGTACGTTGCGTTTCATTCCCTTCAATCCCTGCTCTCTCAAATACCCGTTACACTGATAAATTTAGGACTTTTAGTCTGGCTGATTACTATTCTCTTAACCGATCTGCACTTTCCCTCCTCATTCTTTGTTTACCTGGTCTTCATGATACTCATCAACATTCTCTACATCGTATATTCGATAGCGGCCTTAGTCAGGGCCAGAAAAGGCCTCTTTTATTATATGCCATTCTTCGGCCGTGTATCCTTCAGCCGCTACTACGGTCCTAAGGCGGTTACACGCTTAAAACCTGACCGTGAAAATATACCCCCGGAGGGTTTTTGAGGCAGGGTCTATATATAATAAGAGATATAGCGATTCTCATTGCCGCCCTCCTTGTGTTGTTTCTTCTATCCGTTGGGGTTGTCAGGCTTTTGGGCACTAAAGAGCAAGAGAAGCCCGGTTCTGTCCCGGCGGTGGCTCTCTCCTTAGAATTAACCCTGAAATCCCTGATCAGGGAGTCCATCAAGAACGAGCAAAGGATAGCCGAAGCCCCTTTAGTAAACCAGAGCATCGCTGCTATCAGCAAGCGGCTCCTTGGGGCAGGCGACCCCCTGCCCTATGACCTGGAGATACTGGTACTGGATTCTCCGGTAGTCAATGCCTTAGCCTTTCCCGGAGGGCTTATCGTCGTTTATTCAGGACTAATCGAGAGACTGGAAAGCCCGGAAGAGATGGCTGCGGTACTGGCCCATGAACTGGGACATGTCGTTCACCGTGATGCCATGAAGAACCTAATCCGGCAGATAGGGCTGTCCACCCTTTTATCCCTTCTGTGAGGACGTGAAATTGAAGTGCTCATCAGGCGGATAATCCGGAATGTGGTTAATATGCACTTCTCACGGAAGGTTGAAGCTTTAGCTGATGATTTCGCACTCGATCTCTTAATCAGGGCTGAGATCGACCCGAACCACTTAGGAGAAGCCCTTAAACACCTGAAAAAGGACTCTGACGGTAAACGACCTGAGTTCTTCAAATATATTGACAGTCATCCCGATATTGATACCCGCATTCAAAAAGCTCGGGAAAAATCGCTTGCAAGCAGAATAAAAGACCGGCCCTTTGATATCAACTGGGAGGAAGTAAAAGAATCCCTGCCCTCGCTGTTTTAGGCAATACTTCCTCACTTGCTGCAGCACTTCTTTGGGATTTGGATGATCACCCGGGGTTTGACCAAACTTTCTCAATTGACCATACTACTGATTACTTAAAACAGCTCAGGTAACTTAATATGCATAGACTTAAGTTTATTAAGGCAATTTTAGTATTGTTTCTTATTTCATTCCTGTCTGGAAATGTATATGCAGAGAATATAACAGATTTAATTATTTCTCGAAATGAGATTTTTGCCCGACATGGCCGCCACTTCAATACGTATGAGCTTTATATGTACTTCAAGCAGTTTCCCTGGTACCAGCCGGATAGGAATTATACAGATAAACGGCTTACTCCCGATGAATGGAAAAAAGCAAAAGATCTATCAAAAAAAGAAAAGGCTCTTCTTAAAAAGAACTATCCGGGCAGCAGGCTAAACTTTGATAATATATGGAATCTTTTCCAGTTTGGCTCTTTTAGTAACGAAGAAAGAGAGAAGCTTACAGAGAACGGATTTGTAGCCACGCCGGCCGATTGGCATCAGTTTTTTACGGTCTATAACAAGAACTATTACTATGGTGTAGCTAATTTCATTACCACTGATTCTATGCTTCAGCTCTATCACATGTTTATTGATTATCTTGTTAGGGATATAGAGAAAAACTATCTCTTTAATCGAATTACAGATTTATGTCTGGGTATGATATCAGAAATTCGCTCTTTTAATCACATTAATAATCCCCTGGTAAGGGCAGCTCTTGATGACCTTCTTATTTATTTTAACGTACCGCTTTTTTTTCTACTCGCAAAGACGGAAGGGTTATCCGAATCCTTGCAACGATCTTTGCACACGGAAGTAGAGCTATGTGAAAATGCGAGCAGCCTTACTTCAGCTTTACTCATTTCAACTCCGCACGTATTTGTAGATTATACTCAATTCACTGTCAGGGGGCACTATACCAGAAGCGAAAACCTGAAAAAGTACTTCAAAGCGATGATGTGGTTAGGTATATATCCCTTCCCAGTGGGGGATACAGAACATATTAAGGCGGACAGAAGAGATGTCTTAAAAGCCGTGCTTATCTCTTATTTACTGTTCCGGCATGAATATGAAGCAAGCACAAACTGGAGAATGATAGATGAAATACTAACTTCCCTGGTGGGACCTACTGATGATATCACCCCCGCCGAAGTTTGGAAAATAATTGGTTCAGTATGGAAAAAAGCTCCCGGAAAGCTCAATATCACGGAACTCTCCGATGAGAAGAAACTCATACAGGTAAAAGAATTAATTACTGTGAAGTTCAGGAAAAAGACGAAAATCAAACAGAGATTTTTTAGAACAGAGATGCCTCAATCTTTAAAATTTATCGGACAGCGATACGTTCCGGACGCCGAGATTTTACAAGAATTAACACATGAGAGATACCGCCCATTTCCTAAGGGCCTTGATGTGATTGCGGCTTTAGGGAGTCCTCTGGCTGAAACCCTTGCACTTCGAGGTGAAACATGGGATGAGTACCTTCCCCGCTTGAATGAGTTCAAACGTCAATTTTCCTCCAGACCGGAAGCTTACTGGGACCGAAGCCTAATTTTCGGCTGGTTGGATTTACTCAAATTATCCTGGGCATTTAACTGGTCGAAAGTCCCGCAATTCTTTTCCAAAGCCGATGCCTGGAATTATAAAAGCATAAACACATCCCTGGCGAGCTGGGCTGAGTTGAATCATGATATGATCCTTTATAAGAAACAGGCCTGCGCTGCAGAGTGTGGAATGGGTGGGAAAAAGACCTTAGTCTGGTTTCCAGGTCCTCCGAAGGGTTATATCGAGCCAAACCTGGAATTTTGGACTGCCCTGAGAGGCCTGCTTGTAGCAACCTATACTAAATTTAAGGAATGGCATGTAATCAGCGAGCGCTGGGAAGATACTTATCAAGATTTTTTAGATGAGATTACAGCTTTTGAATTAATCGTAAGGAAGGAGATAGAAAAAGCGCCAATATCCTTTAAAGATTACGGTAAGATTGCTGATTTCGGGCATTGGCTTGAGCATATTACAGCCGACATCGTAGTACCCGGGCAGAGATGGAATGATGTCTATGGTTTCCCTGATAAAAGAGTGCCGGTTATCGCAGATGTCTTCACAGGGGGCCAATTGCAGTTTCTCGAGGAGGCTGTGGGATCTGTTTTCGATATTTTTGTGGTAGTGGAAATAGACGGAAAATTAAAATTAACCAGGGGAGGCGTATTTTCTTACTATGAGTTCATATCATCAAAAAGGCTCACTGATGAAGAGTGGCATGAAATATTAGATAACTCATCGACCCTGGCATTGGAATCCCCCGGCGCGGGCTCAATAACACTACTCGATTGGGTTTTTGTCTATACTGCTAAAGAGCGCCACCAGGTCCCAAAACCCCAGGTCAGAGCTCCCGAATGGTCTGCCGAACCGGGATGGTACGAGGTATGGGAGCCAGATTGGTAAGGTTAAATGCGCTTTTCTCGACTAAGGGTCTCCGGGAGAAGCTCTTTATAGCTGCTCTTTTCCTAATATTAATAGAGATAGTTATTCCCACAGATAGTAGAATTATCTCCCAGGCAGAACTTGAATATGAGGGGAACTACTATATCCTCTCTGTGGTTGCACAGGAGAATGAAGAAAGAGGCAGCCACTGGGAAATCTGGTTGAAAAACAGGCGCCCGGCTTCGCAAAAGATTTGGGAAAGTGAAAGGGAATATCATCCCTGGAAAATAGAGGCCGGAGATATTGATGGGGATACTGAGCCGGAAATCGGTCTTGGAGTATGGAAGAGAACCAGATATCATCCAGTCTATGCTAACCGTCTTTTTATCTATTCCTGGAATCATGGAAAACCTATACCCAAGTGGTTTGGATCAAATTTACTGCATCAGCTCATAGATTTTACCTTTCATGATATAGATGCTGATGGGATTAACGAATTAATCTCATTAGAACTGGCTGAGGATGGAATCAAATCTGTGATGTGGTACAAATGGTGCCAGTTTGGGTTTGAAGGCTGGTACTTGTTAAGAGACGTGGATTGGCTTTCACTATCGCAGGAAGAATTAGAAAAGCTCACACCAAGTAATTTAAGCGAATATGCAAGGTTATGGATAAGAGGGGATTCGAAAAAATCCGGACTGCAAAAACTCATCTTAGCATATCCTGAACAACTAAAATCAGCCAGGGGAAATAGTCTCATCTGGCAAGATAACAGTGAGATGATTTACGATGACGGCATTCAGAATAAAGACTTTATTGCCCTCCTTAACTCACCGGACTTGGAGGATCAGCTCTCAATGCCCTATCCGTCCTGTCGGGACTATCTGATTCCTCCCCCTCTAAACTTCGACCCGGGACGCATTCGTTACGAGCCATTCTTTATGAAAATGTATGGAAGATCCCCCAAGGAAGTAGAAAAAAAACTGGTACCCATATATTGGCTTCCAAAATCGCTTAATAAGCGCCTCCTTGTGACAGAGGTTAATGATGTTCATAAAAAGCTTCAGGCCATCTCAAATGAACTGGAAACCCTACCGAGTCCAATAAAGAAGTACATTGATAATCCGGCCGGCACCTATAACTGGCGAAAAATAGCAGACACCAATCGACTTAGCCCCCACTGCTTCGGCATAGCTATCGATATCGACATAGAATACGCTGACTATTGGAAGTGGGACATTGTAGATTCGAGCGGAAATTTAAGCTATCGAAATCGAATTCCCATCGAGATTGTGGAGATCTTTGAAAAATATGGCTTTATTTGGGGGGGAAGTGGTACCATTATGATACGATGCACTTTGAGTACAGACCTGAGTTACTGGAAAACTAATATATTCACCTGCCCCATGCGAACATCAGCAATGCTGCGATCAAGATTATCCTACCAATCTTCATAGGAGAACATCCTCAAGAATTGACAGTTGGAACTAAGACAGAATGCGATTCATAAAGAAATCCATAAACCTATCTCTATCTACAAACGTGCATACACTCGCATTTGGCGGTAAATCTTCTACAACTTGTGTGTCGCCGTTATCATTAACTTTTACATAAACCGAATTTCTATCTGTAAATGTTTTATCTATAGTTACCGCTACTGCCAATGGATCATAAAGAGTGGGTACTTCTCTCCCCCATAGGTTATAAAGATCCCAAAGCGCTCTTGTCAGAGGTGTTTCCGTATTTTTAATTTTATCTCTATTCTCTTTCCATAACTTAAGATGAGCTGTGACCTGTAGACCTACTGAAGTTATTGGAATACCGGAAGCAAAGATATATTTAGCAGCATCTGGATCGCATCTAAGGTTGTAATCACAACCCGGCCTTTGTTCGATTTTTATACCGTAGCCAAAATAAAAGGGACCACCCATCATAATAATTTCTCTGATCATTTTTCTAATCTCTGGCATTTTTCTGATAGCAGCTGCAACATTGGTTAATGGCCCGATAGTTATAATGCTAATTTCTCCGGGAAATTTCTCTGTTTCCGAAATTATAAAATCTACGGCATTCAATTTAAATGGTTTTGTTAGATCGTAAGCACTAGACCATTGTGCCTGATTAGCGGGAGGTTTGCCTTTTAATCCCGGTACTCTAAGCCCTTTTGCTACAGGTATATCCTCTCTGCCTTCAAGATGGAGTAATTTTAAAGCAATTTTTTCTCTTCCATCAATAGCATTCTCTATACATACACCAACTACTTCAAGTTCCGGCGATTTAATTGCTAAAGCCAATGCGAATACATCATCAATATCATCTCCTATGTCAGTGTCAAGAATAACTTTTATTGGCCTATTTACATCTGAAGAACCTGTACCAATCATCGTGTTATCCAATTTATTGAGACTTCAACAAAAGGGCGTCCCGGAGTAGAGTTCGACGATTGCGTTCTCACTACTTTCGAGTTGGTCCCGGATCTTGGGCAATTCCTCAATCAAGTGCTGATCCGATAATGACCACGAACGGTGTTGCGGCTGGTTCTTTTTCACCTGTATGTGTCTGCGAAAGCCATTGGCGTATACCACCACTATATCGTCAGCAAGAACTTTCTCGTCGATCCCCGTAAACCGTTGGATTCGGCCTGCCCGTAAGAGATCTCATCATCGTTGTTTGTCAGTCGGATGATCCAGTGCAACGCTGCTTGACGCTGGTAGTCGTCGCCCTGGTTTGATTTCGTACCTGCACGGCTCATTGGCTTTTAATTACCGATTCCTGCTGTTAGTTTACCTCGGCATCATCAATTATACAAAAAAAAAGACTTAACATCACCCAGTGAAATCGTTAAAGCGCTGCCTCAAATTAAAGCGGAGGAGATGGGTATTCAGAAAAGCAGAGCCTCAAGAATCATTTTTCCGGCAAGTTTCACACTCGTATTACGATCTTAAAATATCGCCATAGCAGTGAAATTCACTCACGATATCGGCTTTAAACAAACTCAAATCTAATTCACAGCCAGCTCCCAATGGAAAGAAAGTGTGAAATTCAAAGGTTTATTGAGAGATTTTATGTACGAAATATGCGTCGCCAATCTTCATTCTTCAAGCTCTATGCCAGCCTGTCGGAAAGCTTCAAGTATCTTTTCCTCATACTCCTTTTCTGTTATCTCACCATGCATAGCATTAATCTCAAGTTTTAAGACCTCATATTTACTTTGTAGATAATTCATAACTCCCATAAGGGATGACACTTTCCCTTTAGGCAAGATGAAGTTCAATGAAAGTCTAAAATGTTTTTTCTTATCTAATTCATTTATCTCGGCAGTTGTTGTCGTAATTTCAACTGATGGTACTTCCTTTACTTCCTCCGGCTCCTTGGCTATATCAGGCTGTTTACCTGGCACTTTTTCCCGTTCCTGTTCTGAGCATACTTTCTCACATATAAGTATCTCTCTTTCGGTAAAGCTTATCGTGGCATCCTTTTTGAAATAACGGTAAATTAACCGTTCGCCCGCCAGTTCTCCCAAACCGAAAAGACCGTTTCGGAAACCTTCTGCTATTCCTCGCTCAAGGACGGATTTATTTATGAATCTGGGCCGGTTCTATGTTTTCCATTTGATTAAGGAGTATGCGATTCAGGTTAGGCTGATTGCTAAAGAAGAGCTTTTCATTGACGCTCTGTAGGTAAAAGAGTTTCCACTTAAGCTGATCCACTGCCTCTGCCACAACACTGGAGGGATTTTCCATAGTAGTGGCTGAGCGCTTGACCTCCCCAAGGGTAGTTCCATGCTCGGTTCCGCCGGAAAAGGAATAGAGGAAGATAGCCGTTGCTGAACGACTGCCCAGATCAAGTCCCTGATAAGCGTTACCAGGTGATCCGCTCACTTTATTCGATCCCGATTGCCTGTCTGTGATATCTGAAGCGATAACGTGGGATAGCTTCCCCATCGTTGATAAAGGACATCGATTACTTCCGGCATGAAGGGATAGGAGTCCAAAAATCAGTTTCTATATTCACTTATGCTTACTCCCTGAGGGAGGATGCCCTCCCTTTCCCTGAAGACGTTTTTGGCTGATATCTAAAAGATTTTGAAGACCTTGAGTTAGATAGGTTTTTCTGAAGAAAAGGTCTTAGTTTTTATACTCATCCTGTCCTCTATTCCGGCTTACTTCCCAGAGGTCTGTGGCAAACACATCCATGGTGAGTCTGCCCGCCAAAATGTCTCTGTGGGGAACTGCAACGGTATGAAATGCCTTCATTTCCTAAACTTCTCCCTTGAATTCTGCCAATATTCTTACAAGTTGTTTCTTTAGAATTGGCAAATCCTCTTTTATAACCTTCCACACGATTTCATAATGCCTTTTAAGCTTTTTCCGAGCTTTTACAGTTGTAAATCGCCACTCAATCTTAATTCTGTCGCTGTTTCGTTTCTTAGCACAGGCAATCGCTTCCTTACTCAGCTCTTCAATTGTCGCAATCCTTCTATCAAGACACTTCTTTGAAAACGCTGCAATCTCAATCTCTGCCATATTCAGCCAACTGGTCTTCTTCGGTGTAAAATGAAACTAAAACTTCCTTGCTAACTGCCGAGCTGTCTCTGTATCGAATGTTTCATAAAAAGCTCCAGCACCATGCGTATTGAGATTATCCTGCACAATAACTATTTTCTCCGCATCAGGATACTTGTCAGCCAGATCTTTCATAAAGTGCACATATTCTTTTTTTTCCGTCTTTCACTTACTAAACATACCGCACTTCCTGTAACGGCTCACAGGCGAGCAGGATATTGCACGTTCCGCCTACGCTCATAGTGATAATCCATCTTTCCGGTTTCATCGGTATAGGTGCCATAATGTCACCTATCAACTGTCAAGGCCGCTCATCAAAACACACAACCGGCCGTTCGGGATCATAGGGAAGCTCGTACAGGTCCAAAAGATCCTCCATGCGAGCCATAAGCACAGTGTTGACAGGGAGTAATCCGATAGTCATAGAAGTTGACCAGTTCAGTCTCTATGCCTGCCTTTTCTATCCGGTCTAGTACAAACCGGGCAAAATCGTAACAGTTCCCTTGCTCCCTGGCACTAACAACTAAAGCAAGTGCTTTTATAGTTCCTCCTCCTCTTCCCTTTGGGATTATATGATAATTAATCTTCCGCCTAACTTGTTGACTGGCGTAATAGCGATGGTCGGCCTAACGATGGAGCTAACCGGCGCCGCTGAGAAGGAAGACCCCCGATTTCAAGCACGCGGCTCTGCCGAACCATTCTAACCTTCGGCGTCCAGTTCAGCAATTTGTTATCCACATTATTGCATATTATCAATTTTTGCTCTGGCTCTTTGAATCCGATGAAGGCGCAACAATTACCTAATCGGACTCGCGCAGCTATCAAGAGCCGAGGGCTTGTTCTACCGCCTTTGGATTCTCAGCGACAACTTTCAGGAGAGCTCTTGCAGGACCGACAGGGGTGCGACGCCCCTGTTCCCAGTTCTGTAAAGTTGCTACGCTTACCCCAATCATAAGTGCAAACTCGGATTGTGACTTTCCCAGCCGCAGGCGGATCGCCCTGACATCAGCAGGACGAAAACTAATGACTCGACCCTCTTTCATCTCACCGCGCCTGATCTTACCGGCCTGTTATACGCTTTCTACAAGCCTGTCGAAATCGGTATTATTCATTTGAACTCCTCACGAACGAGCTTACCGAGCAACCTGCGTTGAGTCGATGTTAGATCTTCTTGCTTACTTTTCGGATACACCAATAACATATAAAAGGATTCAGTAGGCTTATCCCAGTAATATATGATCCGGTACCCGCCCCGCTTCCCCTTTCCCTCTGCCTCCCAAGCGTATTTTCCGTAAGCCGCCTCTTCCTGGTATGAGCGGGGGGCCCTTCAGGTCGAAACATCAAAGCTGTCTGCAAAGCCCTGTACTCATCGTCAGGAAGGATATCCCGAACTTCCTTTGTGAAGATGGAAGTCTCTACAAATCGCATGATAAAGTATACGCCAATGACGTATAATCGTCAAGTCCTCTTAGTGCTGTGCCAAGAGACCAAATTATTGTGGATAACAATCTTTTGAGCTGCAAAATCATGCCGAAGGCTTGGCGTGGGCCTTGCTCTTCATATTGCAAAGCCCATAACAAAGATTTTATCTGCTCCAAAATTTTGATAAACACCGAGCTAAAACAAATCATCTATTGTCGAGAATGAAGTATTTCCTGCGTCTTCCTTTTTCTCAAACCTGTCGATTATTTCCTTGTCCTTAACATCTTCATACATTTCCCATAGAGCTTTTTTAATTAACGTCGATGCATCGTAATGAAAGATCTTCTTAAGGTAATTTAAAGCAGCCTCTTCATTCTCATTGAATCTTATCGAAGTTACTCCCATAGATCATAAACCTCCTCTCGTTTTCCCATATGGATTACAAATATGTCTCCTTCTTCTAGATAAAAAATGGCCCTGTATTTCCCTTTTCTAAGCCTGTAGTAATCACGTTTGTAATTTCCTTTCATCTTCTTTATATCAAATAGATTCAGGTCTTTGGTTGTATCCAATGATATGAAAGCATTGTGAATGTTTTTGATTATATTCTTTGGAATATCTCCTTTCTTGATAGCCTTTCTGATAGTCAATTCATATCTAACCATGTTTACATTGTAATACATCCAGCCAAGATATTCAAGGGCTTCATAATTACGGGTGGGTTTTCAATATCGATTTTTTTGTCGGTGTTCTACAGAGAGCAGAATTTAAGTGATTTTTCATCATGTAGGTGTTCTGAAAACATGAAAAAAGATCTATCCTTCCAAAAAGTAAGATAAGACAAATTGGGAGGAATAGACCTTGAAAAACCTTAATGACTTTTTACCACTCGTAGAAATCCTTGTCAACGAGCTGATAGAGCAGATTGATCTTAACGGCATAGGCTTAAAAGAGGCATAAGAAAGGATCGTGCAGGCGGTATGCCATCGAAGGAGAAGCGACAGGGTATTATCCACTGGATGAGAAACTGGGCTTAGAGAAATATGGAGGTTTTTTGGTCAGTGCCACGGCAGTGCAAAAGAATACCGAGATGACCGGAAGATGTCTTTCAGGTGCTCGAAGAGATGAAAATCAGTAGGGATACCGAGGTGAAGAATCGGGATGAAGCTCAAAAACATATCAACTATTTTGAGAACAACAAGTGGCGTATACAGTATCACGAGTACCGAGCCCGGGGATATCCAATCGGAAGTGGAGTGGTGGAAGGACAGTGCACACTTGTTGTTGGTAAGCAGTTCAAAGGAAATGGAATGCGGTGGAAGAGAGAGGACTCTACAGCCGTGCTTGATAAATACCTTACCGTTTCAATAATGTTTACCCGATATCGAATTCTCACCCATAATTACCTATCCAGTCAAAACAGTATAGAAGATTCCTGATTCACGTAGCGGAGTGTCATATTGGCAGCAGATATTGTCCTAGCGTGAGTTTATTATAAATTTAAAGATAAATTCTACCTATAGGCTCTAAGTCATTGTTATACAATGATTTAGAGCCTTTTTATTTATATTCTATGTATACACTGATTAATAAGAAATAATATACATTTAATGCTTGACAATATAAGAATATAGCTATATAATTCAAAATACTTTAAGCCTTTGTATACACTAAGACGCTAATAAGAGGTTTACGTGATGGCAACTATTCAACCTAAAACTTCAAGAGGGCATAAATACTGGTACATCGTCGAATCCCGAAGGGTTAATGGCAAACCCAGACCTATCGTACTTGCCTATCTGGGAAAACCAGAAGATCTGTTGAAACGCCTACAAGGTCTAACAGAAAAACTTAAGGTAAAATCTTATTCCCACGGTGCAGTTGCTGCATTATTTGATGTGGCCCAAAAACTGGATATCCCTCCCATTATCAACAAGTATATCGAATCCCCAAGAAAATATATGCCGGAAAAACCGATTAGAAACAACTTAACGGCCGGAATAACCTTTCTCTTGGGGGCAATTGGAAGGGTTTGTATGCCGACCAGCAAAAGAGGTTGGTGGAACTGGGCGAAAAGCACTTCCTGTGAATATCTTTTGAGAAGCAGTCTGAACAAAATCGACTCACAGCATTTTTGGGATTTAATGGATGCTCTGACTGTGGATGCTATCCCGAAAATTGAAAGTGAATTACTAAAACGGGTTCAGCAAATATATCGAGTGGAAAGTGATACTCTATTTTTTGACACTGCCAATTTTTTTACATACATCGATACAACCAATACCCGATGTACTATAATAAAGCGCGGGAAGAATAAACAGAAGCGGAATGACTTAAGACAGATTGGTTTAGCCTTAGTAGTGACTAAAGAGCATCTCATTCCGTTGTTTCATCTAATCTATAAGGGCAATAGGAATGATACAGTAGTTTTCAAAGCGATTGCCTCCAGGGTAAAAGACAGAATGATTGAATTAGGTTTAGATCTGAACAAACATACACTTGTCTTTGACCGTGGAAATAATTCAAAAAAGAATATGGGAATATTGAAAAAATTAGGTTTTTATTATGTCGGGGCACTCACACCTTATCATCATAAAAAGCTAATAGAAGACGCTGAGAACAGTTTTGAGAGAATATGTGTTGGTGAAGACTGGTTACAGGCTTACAGAGATAAAAGAAATATATGGAAAGAAGATAGAACGGTTATCGTCTATATTTCTGAAAAGCTAAGGGCAGGGCAGCTAAGGGGAATTTATCAATCGCTGACAAAGAAAATTAAAGAGTTGAAAGAGATTCAAAAAAGTCTTTCTCATCCAGAGGCAAAAAAGCGAGATAAAGCCCAATTAGAAGAAAAAATTAAGAACCTGGTTAAAGGGCAATATATAAAAGGTCTCATTGAATGGTCGTTAAAGGAAATATCTGAGGGAAAATTCCATTTGGATTTCTATCTCAATATAAAAAACCTAAATGAAATGGAGGATAAATTGGGGTTCAGAATTCTTATGACGAACCGACACGACTGGAGTACTGAACAGATAATCAAGACTTATGGGGGGCAATCTGATATTGAAAATGCGTTCAAAAATCTGAAGAATCCGTACCACCTTGCTCTAAAGCCCCAATATCATTGGACTGACCAAAAAATTATCGTTCATTATTTTATTTGTGTTTTGGGTTTTCTGTTAACTACTATTATTTGGCGTCAGGTAAAAATCAAAATCGGCTATAATCATTGCATTGATACATTATTAGATACTCTTAATAACATAAGGCTTGCAACCTTATTGGAGGAGTCCACAACAAGAGGAAGAGTTAAGGCAGAATATAAATTGGAAGTAATGTCAGAAGAGGAAAGCATGATTATGGGCGCTCTTGAAATAGTGAATCTCCACATTAGTCGTCCAAGATTAAATGGCGTTGGTGTATCTATGAAAACAAAATCCGGTTGGATTTAGTTAAATAGCTATAATATAAAGAATTACAATTTCGAATCTTTGCTACTTTATCAGGTTAAAACATATTTTTACGAATTTATGGGCAAAATTTGTCGTTATGAGGGGGTTAATAGTAGTCTTTTTCATATTTATATGATAAAGTTTCAATCAAATTAATTTTAAATATGGAAACTTTATCATAGGAGAGTTGTATGAAAAGGCGAAACCTCGACTTGGACAAGCAAGCTCTCGAGCTTTTTAAATCTAAAACGGTTTTGACTATTGATGAGCTTGCGAATGTCTTAAATTGTTCTCTCATTACTGTTCGTAGAAGACTGAAAGAATGGAAAGGATATTCTAGCTACAATAAAAACAATCGCTACTATACTCTACCTTCCATCCCTAAGTTTAGCAAAAAGGGCATATGGAAGTATCGGGACATCTTTTTTTCCAAACACGGCACATTCAAAAAAACCATTATTCATTTTGTGAGAATATCTAAAAAAGGAATGTCTAATTCGGAGTTGGGAGAAGTTCTTGGTGTTAATCCGAATTCTCTTATGGCTCATTTAAAGGAAGTACCTGAATTAAAAAAAGAAAGGCACAAGAGAGAAATTGTATACTTTTCATCAGATGAAGATATATGCAAGTTTCAAAAAGAGAATAGATATCTTGAGGCTTCACCGACTTTGCAGCTACCCCCTGATGCTATCACTATTATTATTCTGGTTGAACTGATACACAATCCGGGAATCACGGCCCATGAACTTTCACAGAGGCTTCAGAAAAAAGGAAACACTATTAAAACCCAGACTATAGAAAACCTCTTTGCCCATTATAATATTGGTAAAAAAAAACTCTGAGTACGCAGTAGTGAGAATATTACGGAAGACGATTGACAATTTGATGCTCAATATATCTAACCGGAAACTTTTTCTAATTCCACCGATTATCCACTTCAAACCGGAAAGAGGTACATGTCCCGATTGTCATATAAAGTCGAAAGTACAGAAAACACTGCCAGACAAAAAAATAGCCACCTTAGCTGTAGGTGATTTGATTGCTCATGAAACTATTGATTATTGCGAGAAATGCGGCCGCATATTTCATTCACAAGAACTCCGGTCTTTGGTGCCGGAGAAATGCAATTTTGGTTTCGATGTAATTGTTTTTATCGGCAAGAGCCTATTCCTTCGATGTCGTAACTATCAAGAAATCCTTTCAGAGCTAAAACAGAAAAACGTTACGATTTCAATATCTGAAATCGGAGTTCTTGCCAAAAAGTTTGTCATTTACCTGTCATTGTTACATAAGTTAGTTCAAAGGAAAACGCGTCGCTACATGAATATGAATGGAGGATATATCCTTCATCTGGATGGTACCTGTGATGGTGGAAGCCCTCATTTAATAAGCGTATTAGACGGAATAACAGAAATTGTCCTGGATAATGTTAAACTGCCCTCAGAAAACTCAGATGATTTAATTCCTTTCCTTGAAAGAATTAAGAAGGCCTATGGTGTTCCTTTGGCCGTGGTGAGTGACATGGGCAAGGGAATAGCGTTGGCAATAAAGACGGTGTTTAAAAATGTGGCAGCATTCATTTGTCACTACCATTTTCTAAAGGCACTTGGAAAAGATCTTTTTGGGGATGAAAATGACATCATCAGAAAGAGATTGCAAAAGCATGGAATTCGGGCCGTATTGAATAGAAGAACACGCCAGTTAGAAGATGTTATTGCAGGCACAACAAATCTTGTGGATGGATTTGTCAGCGGAATTGAAAGTGAAAAGATACCTTCAAATTGCCCTCTCAATCATGTTCCTGAGATCGCAGCATACACACTTATCAAGTGGGCCCTGGATGGAAAAAACCAGGGAAATGGATTTGGATTTCCTTTTGATCAAACTTATTTATCGTTCTATCAAAGATTAACAGAACTCAATTCTATACTTCATCAGCTAAATAAAATAAAGCTTCAGGGCGATTGGAAGGAAAACATAATATATGGAAAGATATGTCATGATTTACTGAAGGTAATAAATGATCCGGCCTTAAAGAAAGCTGCTGTCAAAATGGAAGAGAAAGTTATTGTATTCAACAAGTTAAGAAAAGCCATGCGGATAACACTACCGGAAAACAAACGAGGGCTCAATGATAATGGGGATTTGTCAAATATTAAGACGATTGAAAAAGAGGTAAAGAAGTTTAGGGATAGTATTTGCAAGGACAAAAAATATTCAGAAAATAAAGATTATCAGAAAATGGTAGAGCAAATAAATAAGTACTGGAAAAAACTTTTCGCGGATCCAATTATTGTAGAAACCAAAGCAGGCAAAATAGTGATTCAACCACAAAGGACGAATAACATTTTGGAACAATTTTTCAGAAAACTCATGCGCATCTTCCGCAAGAGAAATGGGTTTAATGCTATGGAGAAAATAATTAAAGCAATGCTTTCAGATACGCCCTTTGTAGTGAATCTTGAGAATAAAGATTACATGAACATCCTTCTTGGTGGCAAAGAAACCCTTGAAGAACGATTTGCAGAAATAGATGCAAAGAAGGTCCGCGAAGAGTTAGAAAAATCGCGAAATGAGGAGAGTGTGATTTCTCCTAAAATCAAAAAAATTATCAGAATTCCGGAGCTGCCGACATCAATAGTTTCCTTGGTCAAGCGAAGGGCATCATGATATCAGAATAACTTTCTGAAAAAATGTTATACGTCTTAGTTTTCAAGTAAGTATCAGTTCGCCAGATTTATTTGTTTCATAGGGCATCATTAATCACTCGCAGGCCCTTTACAAAAATCCAACCGAATTTTGTTTTCAT
>JAUWZD010000064.1 GCA_030615505.1 Spirochaetales bacterium
TCTCCGGCTGTCTCTTCCTCTGTCTTCTTCCTGAGCGAAAACATATCTTTTCTACGGGAAAATAAGAATTTACTCTCAGCCTGCCTGTAAAGCCTTTCAAACTCCCTTTCCACATTTCTCTTATAACTCGCAAGCGAAGCAGACAGCTTGCCTTCCACAGTGCCCTTAACTTCCCCTTCAAGCCCGTCAAGAAGCTCTTCATAAACTATTAATGCATCTGTTTCCCAGTTTGAAACCAATATCTCTATTTTATCTTCAAGTTGAGCATCCCACGCTTCTCTGTGTTCATCCAGATCAGCCATCCCCTTGAGCATGGGGTCTCCGGCAGAGTCAAATAGAATATTCCCGGAACCATCCGTTTCAAAAAGGTACTCAAGATTGGCATTTTTTATCTCAGATAAAAAGCTCAAAACATCAACAAGGGGTAAGGTTCTCTCAAACTTCTCTTCTGTCCATTCGGCAAGCCTTTCCTTTAAAAGTTCCTCATACTCATCCCTTTCCCACTCCGGCGCTGCTGCAAGGCCCAGGTTGGCTACACTTAGCCATGCCTCAAGCGTTTCCTCCCTGTCAGCACGGCCAAAATACACTAAAAGGCTTTCTCTACCAGCCGTTTGAGTTTCAAGACCTTCCTGTGCGCTTATGCCGGCAATAATAGAAAAGAACAGGAGTATAGAGAGATACCTTCTAAACATGAGCCGCTCCAATTAATAAATTAATTATTACATAGTTTGATATAAATCAAGCTGTTTGTCAAATAATTTTGATAGTTTATTGACAAATTTTTTATGCTTGGGAGGAAGGGACAAGATCGCAACGCCATACCTTTTGGTTCTAATCTGATTTCTGTCCGGCCAGAATAATGAGAGCCATTATGAGAAAAGCACCCTGCATGATCAGCAGGCATGTTAAAGAAACGGCAAAATCGTATTTAATTAAAACAAAACAAACAATTACCAATTGAGCTGATAGAAATAATGAGGTAAGCATAGTTATAATAAGGGGGAAAATGGGGATAAAAAGAAAAGAGAACAGGGGCGTGCGGGTCAGATGGCGTGTCCGGTAGTTCCAGCCGATGGATACGGATAGGAGTGAAAGAATCAAGAAAGAAAAGGGGTATAATATTCTCACTATGATCTCTCTGTCCAGGTGCTCCTCTATATACCCGTACTTACGAATATCTTTTCTGATCTGCCAGAGATCATCAAGGCTCATCTGCTTGGCTGTTTGCACACCAACCCTGAAATTACCTAGATTTTCTGCACCCACGCGAAGGGTCAGTAAGTTATCAAGCTCACTGTGGCGAAATCCTGCATAATAGACCGGAGATTCCCGCAGGTCCTTGTTCAGCCGGTGAATACCAGCCATATTGATATAATCTTCATGATCCTCAATTAGCTTACCATGGGGAGCATACAGATGATAGATAACCTTACCACCCGGCTGAAATTGAATGGCTTCAATATTTTTGAAAAAGATTCCCTCATCCGTCTCCACCATTTTCCCGATATAGACAATCTCCTGGGAACCGTCATCCCTGTAATTTCTAAAGAGTATTTTCTCTACTCCAGGAAGGGGATCAATTTTTTCAGCTTCATCCAAATAGAATGAAACTTGAGCTATTTCACCCTTGCTTTTTGATAAATAACTTATGATATCTGGATCATTCGGATAATCCTGCTGAAGTTCATTAAAGATATAATATGCTGTAATATAATTTCCGCTGTTAAAAGCCTCGTATCCCTCTCTCTTTCTCCTGTAAAGTTCGGAAGCTTGCTTGTCTGAGCCTGTAGGCTCTAGTGAATCGATTTTCTCCAGGGCTTTAGCAGCTATTCGTCGAGATTCAAGGTCCGTGCTGTCCATACGCCGGGCTAAAGTTGCATAATAGTGGGCGGAATAGTAGTCCTCCCGCTCATAATATTCCCTGGCCTTCTCAAGCAGTTCATAGGCATTCATATCCCTGAGGGAGCTAATGCTCTCTTCTGTTTTGCTTGTTTGGGATAATAGAGCTTCCTCTTCTCGACGTCTGTACAATTTTGACTGTATCTCGGATCTCTCCTCAAGTATCTCTGTATTTTTCGTATCAATAGCTATATATAGATCGTAATAGGAAAGAGCGGATGAATATTTCCCGGAGTCTGTTTCATTCTGTGCGCTTTCCAAAAATATTTTAGCCTGCCTGCTTTGAGAGATCATTCGCTCCAGACTGTAGTATGCAGCGGGATAGAAACCCATGATAAGCACCGTATACGCTAAAGAGAGAAATATAAACAGAATAAGATTGGAAGATACAAGACTGTAAAAAGCTCCTACCTTACCCGCCCCCCTGTAAATGTCCTTCATTCTGAAGAAGAGGGCGAAGGCTGTCATTACTCCCGAAGATGTGATTGGAATAAGATAATCTACAAAAAGAACAAAGGAATTTGTCCATATATAGGACCATGTGAATGATTTTATAAGCCTTTCTGCTGGGGCGGTGAGTATGGAATAGAAAAAGAAGATTAAATAGAAAATCGTGTAGAAAATGAAGAGAGTCTGCACGACTTTCCGGAGACTGTATCTATTCACCCCTGATCTCCCTCTTCCACATATCGAAGGGAACAAAAAGAATATCTATAAGAAAAAGCAAGACCCCAAAGCCGAGGAGAATAAGAGAGGGCAGAAACTGTATCAGGATATTGCTGGTCACGATCTTCTCCATCTCCAGGGCAACACCCTCTCTCAAAAATCTAAACAGAGAAAAAAATCCACGCATAACCAGCAGTCCCAGGAGTACATTAAGCAAGGGCCACTTGCTGATCCGCATAAAAACGGAAGCTGATAAAAAAGAAAATATTAAAGCAAAACAGCATAGATAGAACCCTGTTTTGGATTCCATGAATAAGGTATTGAGCTCCCGGTTCATACAGAGAAGATCCCTCAAAATGCCCGTTACAAAACGATCCTGACTGAAAATGCTGCTGTAAACCGGGGAAGCATTTAACACCAGCCTGGGCCGTTCTGGAATGATAATCGAAAGCCCTTCTTTTCCGGTCTCTGCCGTACCCCGGGGATAATATATAAAATTCATTTCCGGGTTGCTGCCCCCAATAATCAGAATAGATCGCAAGTTTTTACCTTCAATCTCTCCCACATAAACAATCTGATCTTCGACACTGTTAAACTTTCCAGGGACAAGGTACCTGGCAGGTGTTGCCGGAATCTGCTCATCTCTATGTCTAATGAGATTTAAACCCATATATCCGAAAATCATCACAGCAAGTGCACATATCAGAGGTAAAATGAAAGATAAAAAGCGACTGCCTGGATTTTTTAAAATTCTAAAAAGGAGAAGAACAAGGGTTGTAAGTACTGATACCGGCAATACAAGGAGAATACTTTCAGGGATTAGCTGAACAACCATCTTAACAAGGATTTCCGAATTCTCAGAATAAAGTCCTCCCCAGAAAGCAAGAAGATTCAAACCTGAAAAAAGGAGAATAACAATAATGAAATAAAAAAGAAAAATAAAGGGAAGCTGAAAAGTTTTTCCCATGACTAATTATTCTAACATTATGCGGTATGGAATTCAAGTTATCCGTGACGTTGGGGTTGCCGTTCGCCGAATTACTGCTTCTTAAGGCATTTACCTTGACCTTATGCCTCTTTCTACTTAAACTGAGCCGGCATCATGAAGTACTAATATGAATTAATAAGCCGGGAAGGAGACCCAAGTAAAATGAAAAAAATTTTCTTTTCTACAATGATCTTCTTTTTTCTATTCATCCCTTTATTTGCCGTACACGCAGACGATGCCTCAAGCGGAGACAGCGATTTAATGTGGATAACCTGGGTGGGTTCTATTGCGGCCTTAGTCTTTGCTTTTATCCTTACTCTGTCAATACTGAAAAAGGATGCGGGGAATGAAAAAACTAAGGAAATCAGCAGACATATTCAGGAAGGGGCTATAGCCTATTTAAAACAACAGTATAAAATTGTGGCTCTTTTCTTTATTTTCCTTTTTATACTCTTCTTAATCCTCTCTTTCGGACTGAAGCTATTATCCCCTTTTGTACCCTTTGCATTTATTACCGGCGGGTTTTTTTCGGGGCTCGCCGGATACATTGGTATGTTCGTCTCTACCCGATCCAATGCACGGACTGCCTGGGCCGCTAAGACATCTCTGAACTCCGGTTTGCGTGTAGCCTTTTCCTCCGGTACCGTTATGGGCATGGTGGTTGTGGGTCTAGGCCTGCTGGATCTCTCGATATGGTGGTTGGTTCTTAACCTATTCAAGGTACCCGTAGAGGAAATACCCCCAATAATGATTACCTTTGGTATGGGAGCATCTTCCATGGCCCTGTTCGCCCGATTAGGCGGGGGAATTTTTACAAAAGCCGCTGATGTGGGAGCTGATCTTGTTGGAAAAATTGAGGCAGGTATTCCGGAGGACGACCCACGCAACCCGGCTACAATAGCCGACAATGTGGGGGATAATGTTGGAGATGTTGCCGGTATGGGAGCTGACCTCTATGAATCCTACGTGGGGTCCATCGTGGCGACCATGGCTTTAGGGGCTATAGCTTCACTTAGACTTCCCGGTATTTCTGCACTGCAGGCCATACAGATCCCTGTTTCCATCGCTACAATCGGCGTCATCTGCTCGATCATTGGAACATTTTTAGTACACGCCAAAAAGGATGCTACACAGAAGGTGTTGCTTAGAGCCCTCAGAAGCGGTGTTTACTTTTCCACTATACTGATCGCTGCACTTTCCTTTCTGCTCATCAGGTTCACAGTAGGGTCTGAATTCCTGGGAATCTGGGGAGCCATGATCGTCGGGCTTATTGCCGGTAATATCATCGGCTACTTTACCGAGTACTATACCTCCGAACACTATAATCCCACAAAGAACCTCGCTAATGAATCACTCACCGGCCCGGCTACAATCATAATCGGAGGCTTATCCCTGGGTATGTCATCCACTTTAATCCCGGTGATCACAGTGGTCATTGCCATCCTCTCAGCCTTCTCCCTGTCCGGCGGTTTCGCCTATCCGGGTCTGGGGCTCTACGGTATCGGTATATCCGCTGTTGGGATGCTTTCAACTTTAGGAATTACCCTGGCAACCGATGCCTACGGACCTGTGGCCGATAATGCGGGTGGAATTGCTGAAATGGCCGGGCTCGACCCGGAGGTGAGAAAACGTACGGATGCCTTAGATACTTTAGGAAATACTACGGCCGCCACGGGTAAGGGCTTCGCCATTGGCTCCGCCGCCCTCACAGCCTTAGCCCTGCTGGCAGAGTATGGAAATAAGATTAAAGAGGCTGTAGAGCATCTGTTCGCTGATCCATCTGTTTCCGTTGTATTTGAGAATTTTTACGCAGGTCTCATCCACATCGCACGCGACGGGGGTCAGACAATTCAGGAAATCAGCATGAAAATCGACATTCTGGATCCGCGCATCCTTATCGGACTATTCTTGGGCGGAGTGCTTCCCTTTGCTTTTTCAGCCATGTCCATGAGGGCGGTCGGCAGAGCTGCGGGGGATATGGTCAAGGAAGTCCGCAGACAATTCAAAGAAAAGAGCGGCATTCTGAAAGGTACGGACAGGCCCGATTACGCCGCCTGTGTGGCAATTTCCACCAAAGGCGCTCAGAGAGAGATGGTGGCCCCCTCACTGCTTGCCATTATGGCTCCTATTTTAATAGGAATTCTTTTCGGTCCCTTTACAGTGATTGCGCTCCTGGCAGGTTCTTTAGCTTCCGGATTTGTTATGGCCATCATGATGGCCAACTCCGGGGGCGCCTGGGATAATGCCAAGAAATATATTGAAAGAGGCGCCCACGGAGGTAAGGGTTCCGATGCTCATAAAGCTGCGGTTGTGGGTGATACCGTAGGAGATCCCTTTAAAGATACTTCAGGGCCTTCTATCAATATTCTGCTTAAACTAATGGCCATGGTCTCTATCGTTTTTGTGCCGGTATGTATCACTCTGAATAATATGATTATTCAGATTTTCAGATAGAAATATCTATGGGAAAATCTGTTTTAGTCATTGATGATGAGAACTCTGTGGGGACCCTTCTTAAGATAAACCTTCATCAGAAAGGGTTCAACGTTGAAACTGCTGAATCAGGCGCTGAAGGAATCCTGAAAGCCGGAGAAAAGCACTTCGACCTGATTATTCTGGATATTGCTCTACCCGGAATGGACGGCATTGAAATCTGCCAGACACTGAAGGAGTCTGAAAGTTACTCTGAGGTTCCCATTGTTATGATTTCCTCCCGCTCGGACTCCGTCACTATGGAGAAGGCAAAACTGGCCGGTGCAGTAGAATATATGGTAAAACCCTTTACATTTGAAGATCTTATATGCCTTTTAGAGGATCTGCTTGCCGGACCCTATCTATTATAACGCTCAAGCGGTATCAGGAGATCACATAGCCGCATCCCCGGACGGAAGAGATACATCCTTTAGATTCAAGTAAAAGAGATTCCAGCTTCTTCCTCAGGCTTGAGATATGTACATCAACCACTCGACTCGAATCACTGGGTTTTCCCCAAATAGCATAGTAGAGAACCTCCCGGGGAACTATCTGCCCCCGATTCTTAAGTAGAGATTGACATATTTTGTATTCCTGATGGGAGAGCTTTATCTCACCCTCACCATCCGGGCAGATTAATTTCATATCATTAAGCATAATCTTTCCCCAGGTAAAACAGAATGTGTCATTATTTTTACTCAAAAGCCTTAATAACCGGCATTCCAGTTCTTCGGCATCCCAGGGCTCCTTCAGATAATCGGAACACCCTGAGAGAAATGCGTTTCTTAAGGATTTTGCCCTCCCGTAACATAGTAGTGCAGGTGCAGCGTCTCCCTTTTTAATATGCAAGCAGTCAATGATGAGAGGTAATTTCTCTATTGGTAGTACAAAGGCGTCAAATTCTTTTTCTGAAAGGGGTATTTCAGAAAAAACAATAGATATGCTCTTATATTTGCGCTGAAAATATTTCAAGCGTTCAATGCGTACAGGATCACTGGTTACAAGGTTAATGACAATTCCAGGTTCAACTCTTATTTTCAAGCCTCTTCATCTTGACTTTCAATTGCTCTAAAAGCAGATCTGCTGAAGCTTCAGATCCCTCCAATGCCTCGAACTGCTGTTCGAGACTGTCCTTTTTCGGTTCGGAAAGCTCCTTTAAAGCTTCTGCTTCAGCTTCAATCTGCTCAACTTTTTCAGCCATTCTGTCGAAGACATCGAAAGCCGAAATATCAGCCACATTCCCCATGGTCTGTTGAATCCTCTTCTGCGCCTCAGCCCTTTTAGCCCTGGCGATGAGCAGATTCTTTTTCCGCTGCGCCTCTTCGATTTTCTGCTGAATCTGACGGAGAGAAGACTTTAGCTGCTCCACAGAACCATGCTGGGCTTCAAATTGAGTTTGATACTGCCCGGCTAAACCGCCATATTCCTGTTTTCTAAGCAGCGCCTCTTTAGCAAGATCTTCCTTTCCCGCGTTCACAGCCAGCATGGCCTTTCTTTCCCATTCATCAGCCTGTTCTTTATTCTGAATCAGCTGGCGCTCTATTTTCTTTTCATCAGCAATAGCGGATGCTACTGTTTTTTTTAATTCAATCAACTGTTCATTCATTTCTACGATCAGCTGATTCAACATCTTCTCCGGATTCTCCGCTCTGCTGATCATATCATTGATATTAGATTTAAAGGCCCGTTTAAACCTGCTAAACAGTCCCATTATCTTCCTCCTGTTATTGTTTCTGGCGGTATTCTGAAAGCTGCTTATAATGCTGTACTAAAGCTAAGCCCATGGCCTCTATAGAGGCTCGAAATTCTTCAAGATCCATGGTCTCCAATTCAAGAGTATCAATAAGAATCACATTTTCACCTTCCAAAGCATATGCGCCGTGTAATAAATCCTCGGCATTCAGCTTAAGCAGTTCTTCATAAAACCTTTCCCTATCTTTACCCGGCCTTTCCATCACTTTGACCCGGATCATAACCAGGGGCTCGGAAACCATAACCACTAAGTTTTTTAATCCCTTCTCATCATCACTTATTAGCCACGTATTTTCTCCTACTTCTTCGTAGGTTAAAGAGAGATCGACTAAATATCCTTCGATTTTTTCTTTGCTATTCATTGTGGTCTCCATGATTGAATATTCAAATACGTGTTGCAGACGTTATTGAACAGAGATAGTATCAATGATTAGCCTAAGAAAACCTGTCCGGCATTATCTATGGCTAAAATTGTTTTACATTCTGAGCAGCGAAAACGCCCGGCTCTGGTCGCTTTAAGCTTTTTTCCACAGATGGGACATTTAAAAATCTTCGGAAAGGGACCTGCTTGTCCTTTTTCCCCTTTCTCCGAAAAATAGCCGACAGATTCTTCTAAATTTTCCTTAATATTAAAAAACTGTGAAAAACCCAGCAGTTGAAATACTTCATAAACTTTCGGTTGTATTTCCAGCAGTACCAGGTCCCCTCCACGCGGTTTTACCTGTTTCAAGAAGGAAGTGAAGGAACCGATACCTGTACTTGAAACGTAGTTCAAACCTCCACAGTGAAAAATTAGCCGAATAAAGCCGGTTTCGATCGTTCTGCCCACTCTCTTCTGGAAATAATTTGAATTATATGTATCGATATACCCAGTCAGATATAGAACTAAACAACCAGTTACTTCGTCTATCTTTTGCAACCTTATTTTTAGGCTATCGTCCTTCTCATCATCGAATCCAGGTACTATATCGTTATTCATACTGTCCCTTTTTCAAGATTATATATATATCAGTTTATTACTCTCTATATTATACACTTACTATTCTCTTGTCAAATCAAAAAAATATTTATTAGAATCCCGGTCAAGATAATAATTCTCCTTCTTATTACCTTCAAGCCCACAGGCAACCGATAATTTCGATTAAAGAGTTTTTCATAATTAAAATATCGGCATAATTTAAGTATATTGACAACAACACCAGTCAAAACTTAGAATCTTTCCTTGACCCTTAGATCTTTAGGATTTAATATCTGGAGAAGGGGTATAATATGAGAAAATTTAATATTGCTTTACTGTTCACGATCTTCATCACCCTGCCGCAAACCCTTTATTCCCTGGATCGAAAAGATTTTGATTCTATTGTGGATTTCTCGGTAACTATTAAAACCCTGAGCCTGTATGGGAAAACAGATCCTTCGTATATCCACACAGATAAACTGTTTCTATTAAACGGAAGCGTATCCGGTA
Source organism: Spirochaetales bacterium (assembly GCA_030615505.1). Lineage (GTDB taxonomy): Bacteria > Spirochaetota > Spirochaetia > SZUA-6 > DRHE01 > JAUWZD01. The sequence goes on from JAUWZD010000064.1 coordinate 9,246, forward strand.
TATCCTTCGTAGATCCTAAAAAGGAAAATTTTGCAGTCCGGGTGGAACTTATATACGGTGAGTGGGTGGGATTGGAAGATGTCAAGAGCTACTTCTGCACTGTAATTTTCCAGGGTCCTGAGTTTTACAGCCTCTTTCCTCGCCGCCGACCGAAGAATCCCTCCCCCGATATAATCAGCCCTAACAACCGGGTACTGGTAGTCGCTAAAGTGATTAACCGTGTGACAGATGAATCCGGTGAACCACACTGGCTGCTCGAAGGGTTTCACGTTCGCCGCATTCGCTAGGAATCAGTTGAAGATAATATCCCGGCTTTGAATTTCTCTTCCCTCTGCGAGAAGAATTGCGCGTTCAATCACATTCTTCAGCTCCCTGACATTACCGGGCCAGGTATGAGACATGAGCTTTCGTGCTGCTTCATCACCCAGGCACTGTACATTCCCTGGTAAATTTTTCAGAAAATAAGCAGCCAGGATGGGTACATCTTCCGGTCGTTCTCTGAGCGGTGGAATTGAAATGGGGAGTACGCTGATTCGGTAATAGAGATCCTCCCTAAACCTGCCTTCCTGTAATTCTCTTTTCAGGTCTTTATTTGTAGCAGAGAAAATCCTTAAATTGAGAGAAATCTGCTGATTCCCTCCTACCCGGCACAGTTCCTTTGATTCCAAAACCCTCAGGAGTTTTACCTGGGCTTGAAAGGGCATTTCACCAATTTCATCAAGGAAAATTGTTCCATTATTGGCTCGCTCAAAAACGCCAGGTCTTGTTACAGCATCGGTGTAGGCTCCTCTTTCGGATCCGAAAAGCTCCGTTTCCAGCAGGGATTCGGGAATAGCCCCGCAATTCAATGGAATAAAGGGAAAATCATGCCTGGGCGAGAGCCGGTGCAGGGCCCTTGCCACAAGCTCCTTCCCGGTTCCGCTCTCTCCCTGAATCAAGACTGCTGAATCGGCAGGCCCATAACGCAGAAGAATTTCCTTTAAAGCCTGAACGGCTCGACCTTCACCAATGAGACAATCAAGAACTTCATGTGTGCTGTCGCTGATAAAATTTTTCCTCGTATTAATATTTTGAAGAGCTCTCCGTATTGTTCCTTCCAACTGTTTTAATTCATATGGTTTCACAATATAATCATAGGCACCCGTCTGAATGGCCTGTTTCACAAATTGAATATCAGGGTAAACGGTCAGCATAACAACCGGGGGTGGCGCAGGCATAGCCACAATCTCTTCTAAAACCTTAAGTCCATCCTTATCCGGTAAGTTAATATCTAACAGGACAAGATCCGGTTCCCTCTCTTCTAAAAGGGAAAGCCCTTGCTTAGCGGTGAAGGCAGATATGACCTGATAATTGTCGGCGAAAACCATTTTAAGAGTCTTCTGGGCCTGAGCATCATCATCTATAAATAACAGCCTGATCATGATTTAACTTAGTCTAAGATATAATATCTCTTAAGTAATTTTACAAGGCAATTGCGAAAAAACGGTGTTCCAAAGGTTTTATAAGCCCGTCTGGTATGCTTGCTCTTCCGGCCTCAAGAGCAGACTTGCTGTGCGCAGTGCAACATGCTATATTGCCCCTTATGGTGAATGTCAGTGTTATTCTTAGATTCTTTGACAGGTCTTTCATCATAAAACTCTTAATGCTCGCCCTTCTTTACTCTTTAGTACCGCTGAGCGAGATATTCCTCCTCATCTATCTGGGAGGAATCATTGGAAATTATCTTACCTTAGCATTAGCCGCTTCCACCGGCCTTATAGGAATGCTCTTCGCCCTCCTGGAGTTTCAGAAGAATCTTTCCCTGCTTAAACAGAAAATAAAAGATGGCATATATCCCGGCATGGAGTTTATCACTCTTACCGGAGTTCTTGCAGGCGGTCTTCTTCTACTCACACCTGGTTTTATTACAGATTTATTAGGATTTTCATTGTTTATTCCAATAATCAGAAACTCAGCAGGCAAATTCTTTATAAGCAAAACTAAAGACAGTTTTAAAGAAATCTACGAATACTTGAAATTATACGATCTATAATCTGAAGATTTTATAAATGATAATTAAAAACCAGAAATAGAGATAAGGAAAGATTAAAAAAATCCTCCAGGGCTTTTTCAGAGGGGGATTATTTTTCTTCTTGCCGGAAAATAGATCAAAGCAATCCCCAATCCAAAGATATATACCCGGATTAAATTCACTCTTATGCCTTAATATCCACAGATCCCTGGCCTGAAGCCCATTGCCAACTAAAAGAAAAGAGGGCGATGATTTTTTAATAGCTAAAAGGACCTTCGCTTTCATGTCCCGTGAGAAATATCCTGAAAAACGCCCCACCATGCGCAGCCCGGGAAAGGAAGCTTTTAGATTTCGCTCAGCCCTTTCAAGTTCATACTTCTTCGAACCCAGAAGATAGACAGTACGATTCAATCTCTCGGCTAATGAGAGCAAGCGGATCACAAAGGGAAACAGAACAAACTGAGTGGGGTTTCCCTTCTTCAGGAAGCGGGCTCCGTGAACAATTCCCTTAGAAACAGGCAGCACTAAGGAAGCCTCACGCAGGCAGCGCCGGAACTCCAGATCGTGTCGGGCTTTAAAGAGTTTCCTCCGGTTTAGAAAGACAATCTGATGTTTCTGCCCATCAAGAAGAAACTGCTCGAGCTTCTTTAGAGTCATCTCCTGGTCAATACAGTCTACCGGAACATTCAGCAGCCTGATCCGTTTTATTCCGTTATTTTCCAATCCTCTCTCTCCTGTAAGATGATCTGTACAGACGCAACAGCACACAGAGCCGCAGTTTCTGTACGCAGTACCTTATCTCCAATCCAGGCCGGATGAAAATTGTTTTCGATTAATAATTCAACTTCCTTCTCTGTGAATCCACCCTCGGGACCTATAAGAAGAGAAAGACTCCTCGCTCTCCCTGACAGCAGACGATGAAGAGAATGGGCCGTTATTTTTTTCTCATGAAAAAAGATCTTAAGGTCCACATCAGTCATTTTCTGCACCGCATCGGCTAATAGGGCAGGCCGCTCAATATCGGGCAACCTGCAAACCCCACTTTGCTGCAGAGCCTCCCGGGCAATCCTATTCCAGCGTATGACTTTCTTAATCCCTTCGATAGGAGTCTTAATCCTTAAAACAGTATTTGCACTCATCAATGGAATTATATGCTGCACCCCTGCCTCCGTGGCTTGACGGATAATCAAATCCATCTTTTTACCCTTGGGGAGGCACTGCATTAGGGAAATACGGCAGTTCTCCTCTGCCCGAATTACAGAATCTCCAGCTTTTAAGGTAAGTAAATCCTCACTTACCTCAATAACTTTAAGCCGGCAGGTGTTTCCCTTTCCATCCGTTCCCTTTAGCTCATCTCCCTTCTGAACCCGTAAAACATGAGAGAGATAGTGATAATCCTGACCGGTTACTTTTAAAACCTTAGAGCTTTCGAAGCCTTCAGGAAGTAGAAAGATCCTCATTCTGTTTAACTGCCGACCGTTTGTACATGAATAGAGCGGTTTCTGGGGCCGTCGAATTCGCAGAAATAGATTCCCTGCCAGGTACCTAAAACCAAACTTCCGCCAGATACCGGCAGACTCACACTTAAGCCGACTAAGGTTGATTTTATATGTGCGGCTGAGTTTCCTTCGCTGTGGGAGTACCCATCATCAAAGGGTATAAATCGCTTTAGCTCCATTAACAGGTCTCTCACAACGCTGGGATCTGCATTTTCATTAACAGTTACTCCTGCAGTTGTGTGAGGTACGGAAACTAAGCAGATTCCCTCTCTTATCCTTGAAGAATTAACAATCCGGCTGATTTGAGTTGTTATGTCAATAAATTGACACCTTTCCTGAGTTTTCAAGCTGATTTTTTCCACGGACAACTCCTGCCCCCTTATCTTAACGGCTTTGAAGCTGATTTACTGCTTCCTGCAGCACGATATCATAATCTAAATCGTATACAGGAGGGTTGTTATTGGTTCTGTTTACCTCATTTCGTACCATCCTGCGTATCAAGCGTTCTCTTAATTCGATATCCTGTTCCTCCAGCTCATTAATGAATGTATCTATCTCCTTTGCAGAAGGCTGAGGATGCTTGGTGACAAAATCTTTTATCCAGTTTCCCTCTATGAGTCTGGTGAATGAGCTTTCCTCGGCTTCGGAGAGTTTCTCTTCCTCCACATCTTTGTCGGGTGAGATACCCACTTTATCAATATTAATTCCTAATGGTGTATAATAACGGGACATAGTTAGCCTGAAACCGGCATCCCCAACTTTTTTTACCCTCTGCACCGATCCTTTACCGTATGACTTTTCTCCGATGAGTGTAGCCCGCTCAGTATCCCTCAGGGCTCCGGCCAGTATTTCAGAAGCGGAGGCTGAGCCGCGGTTGATTAACACCACTATAGGAATCTCAGAATCCACAATTGTTTTCTTGCTGGAGGCATAAAAAATTTGATTTTCCGATGGTATCCGGGAACGGGTGCTCACAATGGATCCCCTGGAGATGAAAAAATCCGCTACATCAATTACAGAATAGAGATCACCTCCCGGATTGCCGCGCAGATCAATAATTAAAGACCGATAGCTGTTCCTCTTGAAGAACCGGATGGCTTCTTCCGTCTTTTCCGGTGTAAGAGGTGTAAACTGCGTGATTCTGAGATAGGCGATCCGCCCCGGGATCATGTCTCTCTTTACGGTAGGCACTTCGATGATACCCCGTACTATCCTTACATCGAATTTAAGGCTTTTACCCCGCAAGATAGTTACGGTGACTTCAGAGCCGGGTTCGCCTCTCAAAATCTTTACAACTTCATTAATATTCAAATCCAATACCGACTCACCCTCGATAGCTATTATCAGATCTCCTGCATTCACCCCCGCTTTATAAGCCGGGGTATCCTCAATAGGAGAGACCACCTCAACACCCCTGTCTATCTTGACAATTATGAGGCCCACTCCTCCGAATTTGCCCTTTGTGGTGTCCTCAAGATCCCGCATCTCGGCTGCTGTTAAATAGGCGGAATGAGGGTCTTCCAGGGAATCAAAGAGACCCTTTAAAGCTCCTTCTATCAATCTTTTGGATTCAACCTTATCCTCATCTACATAATTTTCCTGAATAAAACGAAAAACCTCATAAAATAATCCGAAATTCCTCTGGGTTTCAGCTTCCTGCTCCCCCGCGAGGACTCTCGGAGAAAAGGTTAAAAGGACAATCACAGCAAGAAGAACGGCCGTAACCCCTATCCATACCCTGCGTTCGCTGATTTTCTTATAAATACCTTTCATTGCCTACACTCCAATTTATTATGAATTCTACTATTCCACCCATCTTTGTCAACAATCTCAAGTTATGAGGCCCTTGACCTTCTCTTAGAACAAGAGCTAAACTCCGCCTAAAAATGAAAATAAATAAATTTTTCTTTCTAATCAATTCCATATGGGAGAGTTTACGCTTTTTTCTCCTCTTTACAGCCATAGTACTCACCTTCAGGCTGATCATTCTCATCGACAGACAGGCCATTTTCTGGCTTATACTCTCCGGATCAAGCCAGCTTTTACTGCCTGTCGGACTAATATTTCTCTTCATAAATCCTGAAAAAAACTATATATTAATTAATATCATAAGAGTAGGCAAAATTCTCGGTATATTTGCTTCTTTCCTGCTTATACTCATTGAGCCATTAAGCCGGGGGCTTAAGCCGCTCAGTTTGAAATTATTTTGCTTCAGATTGACGCCCATGGCCCTGGTGCTGGTCATTACTTTTTTTGATTTGATTTTCTTGTTCATTTTGCTATCATATAAAAAGACGATAAGGGAAAATGAAGATCAAGGTTCCCTTCCTGACTTTAAAGAAACCAAAATTTTAGAGTCATCAGAGGAGCAATAAATGCAGATCCTGCCTATAGGCAGCGGAAAAGGTGGGGTAGGGAAATCAGTTATTGCTACAAATCTCTCTATTGCTCTATCTCAAGCGGGGAAAAAAGTAATACTCGCCGACTTAGATCTTGGCGGCTCCAATATCCATACCATTTTAGGCTTTCGTTCAATTGACAGGGGCATCGGTACGTTTCTCAATAATTCACGCATTAACTTTGCAGAAATAATACTGGAAACGGATTATGATGGTATGAAGTTTATCCCCGGGGATGCAGAGATCCCGGGAATTGCTAATCTCAAAGTCTATCAAAAGAAAAAACTCATTAAGAATCTTCTCTCTTTGGAGGCGGATTACTTAATCATGGATCTTGCTTCAGGCACACATTTCAATACGGTGGATTTTTTCTTAGTCTCAGGAACGGGTTTTATTGCCGTAACGCCCTCTCTAACTTCTGTACTAAATGCCTACCTCTTTTTAAAAAATTCCGTATTCCGCATCATGTATTCGTCATTCCCTAAAAAATCCAAAGCCTATAATTATATCGAAGAACTGCGTGTCGGCGGCGCTTCTCTGCAGAAGGTCTATATCCCTCAGATACTTGCGCGTATTAAAGAGGATGATCCCGAATCCTATCGGATCTTCCTGGAAAAAATAGCCAATTTCCGTCCCCGCTTTGTCATGAATATGCTGGAAGACCCTAAAGACGATGAGAAGGCTAAAAAACTGCGGAGGTCATGCAAAGAATATCTCGGTATTGATTTACAGCACATGGGAGTAATCTACCGGGACGATCTGCAGGATATTGCTTTAAGCTCCAGGCTGCCCATAATTATCTATAAACCCAACTCAATTCTGTCCCAGGCCATTTACAGACTCGCCGATAAATTGATCCAATGCGAAATAGACAATGACGGCCTTTTTAATTTACAGAATTTTGAACAAAGCTACCTTAATGCTGAAATGGAGGCAGAAGTCGATTTTCAATCAAAAATCGATTATATTGAAGAACTTCTACACAGCGGCGCACTGACTATGGGCGATCTTGTAGAGATTATAAAATCCCAGCAATTTGAGCTTGGACAGTTAAAGAGGGAAAACCAGCTTATTAAGACAAAGCTCACTAAGGCCATTAAAGAAGGTTTCAGATTATAGAGTCACTCAAAGGATCAATATTGTGCTCCAGGACGCATGGGCAGGATGAACGCGATTTTTAAAGGCAATCTAAAACTTGAAATTGACGAGGCAGGATTGGAAGCCAGGCTTTATCTGGCCCCGGATTCTGAGGGTGCAGAATGGACAAAAGATAAAATTCTCACCCTGTTAAATAATAAAAAGATCACCGAAGGCGTAGACTTAAAAGGCTTAAACGATTTCTTCTCTCAAGGAGAGAACTTATTTCCAAAAGAGACCGGAGCCAGAGAACCCCTTACCCTGATCATAGCCAGGGGAACAGCCCCGGAAGACTCAGAGCCTGCCAGGCTCAGAATTGATAACCTGAGTATTACTCCGGATTTACAGAAAGATGCTGATAGGGTGATAAACAAAAACAGGGCTCCTTTAATTTATGAACGAATCTTTGAGAATGTAAAAGTGGAGCGAATAATCGAGAAGAAACCTAAACTCCCCTTCCTGGCTGCAAAAAAAGTAAAAGAGGTAAAATGGAAAAAAAAGCAAATTCTGCGCCCTGTCCGGGTAGCGCCCGGGGAAAAGGGAAGAGGATATGTAAAAGAAGGCACTCGGGCGGCCAGGATAGTGCCTGTAAAGAGGGGGAGAAACGGCTTAAACATCTTCGGGGAAGAGATCCCTGCAAAAACTGTAGCTGAAGCAGGAATCTATCTGAGTGAGGGGCTAAAGGAATATGGAGTCGAAATTACTGCTGAAAAAACCGGTTTTTTCCGATACGGTGAAAACTGGATCGAGCTGTTCCCATATACCAGACTTGAGTATTCAGTGTACCAGGATGAAAACGGTCTATGCGTATGGCTTGATTTTTATCCGGGTGAATCCGCACCCATCGCTCCTGTCCTTAATGCTATATTGGAGGAGTGCCGGAAGCTCGATGTGGATCCGGAAACCCTGCTCAATGAAGACGGAATTAAGCAGTTATTGGCTGATTCGGTTTCAAACAAAACTCCTCTTGAAAAACAGTCTTTAAGTCTGAAGCTCGATGCAGAGATCCACATCAACATCTCGGAGGACAAGCTGAAAGCATTGCTCTTCCTTAAAAAGGGAAGAGGCTCAGGAAAAGAGCTGAGCATTAGGGAAATTGGCGATGTTATCCGTACAAAAAGACTTAGGGGCATAGATGCCGGAAAGCTGAAAAAGGATCTTCTGGATTTTATTCAGGGAGCGGAGCTTTCGCTTAAAGATTACCTGCTGGTGGAGGGTAGAAATCCGACCGTTGGAGAAGACGGCAGCATTAAGTGGCTGGCAGATTTTTTAAACAAAGAAGAAGTCTCAGAAGTAAAACAGCAGATACACGGACGCCTGGATCAATTAATAGATTTAAGATCTTTAGATGAATTTCCTATTTCCGAAATTGAAGATCTGGCTTTAGTAAAAGAGCGGAGTAAAATCGCGTCTGTCGAGCCACCGACGGCAGGAGAAGCAGGGTTCGATGTACATGGGAGCGTCCTGCCCGGGCAAAAGGGAAAAGAACCCAGGCTTAAAATCTATGAAAACGTACAGCTGCTGAAAAATGATGTGGTTGCACTCTGTGAGGGAATTCTGGCAAAAGGAACTAAGGGGGAAACAGTTATCCTCAGGGTGCATCCCCATAAGAACAGTAAAATCAAGGTTGAGGTCTCAGAGGATCACATGAAGGCGTTTCTTACCCTCCTCCCCTCTGTTGGCACCGGGTCTCCACTTCTCCCTGAGGATGTTAATAAAGAGATCAAGAATACAGGTATTGTACGGGGACTTAAGGAATCTGTTCTTAAAGAAGCCATTGAAAATGCTAAAGCAGGCGAAAGGGTAGAGAATGTGCTTATTGCCCAGGGTATGCCCATGGAGCACGGCAAGAGAGGGGAACTTCTCTTCCATATTGCAAGAGCATCGGGAAAGAGCGTTACCATAACCAGGGAGGGAAGAGCCGATTATAGAATCCAGGATAAGATCACTTCAGTACAAAAAGATACACTTCTGGCAGAATTTCCCTCTCCAGCCGGCAGACAGGATGGCTGGGATATTACAGGGAAAACACTCTCTGCCAAAGATGAGGCGCCCGTAGATATTCAAACAGGTAAAAATGTAGAGCGCCGGGAAGAAAGTGACGGAAGTATCAAGTTTTATTCCAGGATATCAGGAGAGCTTCTTTTCGACGGGCGTTACATGGAAGTCTTAAATATTCACTCTATCGATGGGGATGTGGGACTGAGGACCGGAAATATTAAATTTTCAGGCTCAGTAAGAGTAAAAGGCTCTATTCACAGCGGATTCAGCGTGCTATCGGGAGAAAGTATTATTATCGATGAAACCGTGCAGGGGGCTTTGCTCTCAGCCGAGCAAAACATATTTGCTCAAAAAGGGGTGAAAGGAGAGGGAAGGGCCATCCTGCGTGCCAAAAAAAATATAAAATCCTACTTTGCTGAACAGGCTATCCTCCTATCTGTTGAGGATATTCATATGAAAAATGCCAGTCTGCGCTGCCAGATCAAGTGCAACGGCAGACTCTTCATGGAGTCGGATAAAGGACATATTGTCGGTGGCAGGGTTCAGTGCAAAAGCGGCCTTGAAGCCATGAATTTAGGCTCTGAGAGGGGAATAAAAACTGAAATCCATTTCGGCCAGGATTACCTGGTGGGAGACCAGATTGAGCTTGAGCAAAAAGAGATTGAAAAATTAAATAAGAAAATTAATGAGCTCAATTTTTCTTTAAATAGGCTGGATAGAGCCCTGCACCCTGATCATGCTGCTTTGGAAAAAATCAGACATGAGAAACTGTATAATATGAGAATTATGGAAAAGAGGACTCGCCGCCTCTTTAATTTACGGGAAAAGTTTGAAAAGCACTTTCCCTCTGAAATTATCGTAAAAGGAACCGCTTTCCCCGGTGTAGTTTTAGAGAGTCACGGCAGGCGGTATGAGATTAAAGACAAGAAAAACAAAACCGTGTTTCTTTTTAATCCGGTTTCGGGCAGGATAGAAGAAAAACCCATGGACCGAAAATAAGGAGGAAGTTTTGCTTTACATACATTTTCCCCAGTGGCTGAAACCCGAGATAATCCCAGGACTTCCCATTCGCTGGTACGGCCTGATGTATTTGTTGAGCTTTGCGATTGCCTACTGGCTGATAAAGATACAGGTTAATGAGATAGGGTTAAAGGTTCATAAGGATACAGTTCTCAATCTCTTCTTCTGGTCCATAATCGGACTGCTGGTTGGGGCCAGGCTTTTTGCAGTCACCATTTATGATCCAACCGGTTACTATCTCAGGCATCCACTGCAGGTCATTCTTCCCTTTGCATTCTCCGGCGGTAAAATGCATTTTACAGGTCTTCGGGGCATGTCCTACCATGGAGGACTGTTGGGAGCCATAGCGGCCGGTATCATCTTTCTTAAGTCCAAAAAAATGGATGTACTCGAATGGGGAGATATGATTGTAACCGGCGCTGCGCTTGGATATACCTGTGGTAGGCTGGGCAATTTCATCAATGGCGAACTTTACGGCAGGATCACTACAGTCCCCTGGGGCATGATCTTCCCCTTAGCTAATACGTTTTCAACTAAAGAAGCCTGGGTTCATGAAATTACTGCAAAAATAGAATTAGACATCTCAGGAGTAGATTTTGTGAATCTGCCCAGACATCCATCCCAACTCTACGAGGCTTTCTTTGAAGGCATATTTCTATGGCTTATCCTCTGGTTCTTATTAAGAAAACGAAAAGCCTTTAAAGGATTACTCATAGGAGTCTATATCATCGGTTATGGACTGGTGAGATTCATTATAGAATATGTTAGAGAACCGGATGCAGATATCGGATATCCCATCCAGTTAGCCACTTTAGAAAATATGGATTATCAATTCAGCTTCTTTAATATTACAACGGGTCAAATCCTGAATTTCATTATGATTCTTATAGGTATTACCTGCCTTATCCTATTCCGGCATCACTCTCGGAAGATGAGCCAGATATCATCACCCAGGCCAAGCTTAAGAAAACTCCGAAAAAAAATCCATTAGAGTATATTCATTTATGAAAAAAGAGTATTATTTATCATACAAATTCGCTTTCATCTCTGTTATGTGATATTGAATAGACCATAACTGCTTATAGCACAAATAATTATTTATATCATAGAATTAATTACCTTGGTCTGATTTTTGCAAATATAGATCGGAAAGTGATCAAATATCTATGGATAAAATTGTTGCATTAGTAAGGCATAAATTCTTTAAAAAGCATTATATATTCGGGTTCGGACTCCTGCTCGGGGAGCAGCTTCAAGGCGAAATAATTCGAAAATCCATACACCTGCTCATTGCCATGGTTCCGCTCCTGGCTGCCATAGACCAGAGAGCCACTATGCTGCTCCTGGCTGCAGGCACATTATTTTATGTGTTTGCAGAACAGCTAAGGCTGGAAGGCAGAACTGTTTTTATAGTTTCTGACCTGACTGTTATCGCGTCAAGAGAAAGAGACAAAGGACAATTTGTGCTGGGTCCGGTTACCCTGGGCCTGGGTGCGATGCTTGCTCTTCTCCTTTACCCTGCCAAGGCAGCGTCGATTGCCATCTATGCATTAGCTTTTGGTGACAGTCTTGCAGGCCTGATAGGCCGATTTTTCAGGAGCCTGAGAATCCCCTTTACTAATGGTAAGACCCTTGCCGGGAGTCTTGCCTGTTTTTTGGCCGTACTGTTTATTACTTTCCGGCTTATCCATAACTTAGAGATTGCCCTGATCATTGCCCTTATTGCTACTTTACTGGAGACACTTCCAACCGGAGACTTCGATAACCTCCTGCTCCCTGTAGGCACAGGCTTTGCGGCCTCCAAACTACTCCTATTAACCTGACAACCACCTGCAGGATGCCCGCAGGGTGCCCACAGGGTGAAACCAAAGACAAAACCAAAGACAAAACCACATTAAACCCAGAGATAAAAGTTACCGACCTGCCTGGAAAATAGAACAGTACCGCCAGTTAGCAAGAGTATACCCAGACCGGTAATCAGCGGAGTGACACCGAAATATAGCAGATCCTTTCCTATTAACAGCATCAGGGCGCCTGCTCCTATGAGAAGGAATCGCCTGCTTCGACGGAACAGGCAGGCCACCAGGTAATTTAAAAAAATTAATAACCCTAAGACAAAATGCAAAAACATATATCCACGCTCATCCCCGAGCTTATGGAGAAAATTGACCTGCAGCATGGTCGAGTCAACAGGGATAATAATAGCTAAAGTTAAAGAAAGAAGGAGGACACCGCCCAGGAGGGTTGGGTAATTATTGTACTTCATGCCTACAGCATAGAGACTGGAAACGAGCAGACAAAGGAGAGCAAAGATTCTGCTGAAGATGACGCCCTGGGACAGTGCAGTAGATAGATACACTGACAGGGACAGCACACGGGTGATGATTATTCCTGTTCTTAAGTTTTCTAAGGAAAGACAGATTATAAATGTAATTGTAAAAAAGATCTCTGGAGATGCTGTTTTACGGAAAAGGTTCCGTAATCCGGCATTGCCTGAGAGACTGAATAGAAGCAGGCATAAGATGCTTGCCAGGACATTGAATAAAAGGTTTGGTGATGAAATTATATCCTTGAATATGAACCACCAGGGATGGAATGTATAAAATGCAGTATCTTCAGGATTGAATTTATGAGTCAATATCACATAAAACCCGACAGCAAAGAGTAAAAGATTAAATATTGAAAATATTAAACCGGTAATGATTACTCTATTCTGAAATTTCACTGGCATCCCTTAATTAAAGAACATTTTTTACTTAAGGTCAAAAGATAAAAGACTGGAAATAAAACTAATAATATTTTATTATATAAACTCAAACCATACAAAGGATTCCCGCAGGATGGAGACAAGGCCATGATATTAGTTTTTAATAATGACGCTTCTGAAAAAGATATTCAGTTCGCAATAAGTAAAATAGAATCCCTGGGTTATAAACCTCATTTAAGCCGCGGGGTTATTAAAACAATCATAGGCGTAACAGGCGATGACCGCTCAATTTCGGAAATCGAGTTCAATCAACTTCCCGGTGTTGAAGAGGTCCTGCGTGTTCTCAAACCCTATAAATTAGCCTCCAGGGATTTTCATCCTGAGGATACTCATGTTTCAGTTAATAATACTGAAATAGGATCCGGCTCTTTCACCGTTATTTCAGGACCCTGTTCCGTGGAGAGTGAAGAGCAAATCGAGAAATCGGCATCTCTTCTCCATCAATACGGGTTTAAGTTTATCCGCGGTGGCGCCTTCAAACCCAGATCATCACCCTATTCCTTTCAGGGATTGGGAGAGAATGGACTAAAAATACTTAAAAAAGGCGCTCAAAAATACGGGCTCGCCGTGGTAACAGAGGTCTTATCCGCACATGACGTGGACATGGTCGGGGAATACACCGATGTATTCCAGGTAGGGGCACGAAATATGCAGAACTTTGCCCTTCTGAAGGCTCTCGGCACAGCCCATAAACCGGTGCTTTTAAAGCGCGGTATGATGGCAAAAATTGAGGAGCTCCTCCTATCCGGAGAATATATTATGAAGGGGGGTAATTCCCGGATCATCCTCTGTGAACGGGGCATTCGCACATTTGAGACCGCAACCAGGAATACCCTCGACATAGGAGCCGTGCCGGTCATAAAACGCTGGAGCCATCTGCCCATCATTATTGATCCCAGCCATTCCATGGGTGACTGGCATTATGTACCAGCCGTCTCTTTAGCCGCTTTAGCCGCAGGCGCTGACGGCATCATTTTAGAGATTCACCCCGATCCCATTCAGGCGAAATCAGACGGCAAGCAGTCCCTCAATTTTGATAATTTCAAAATACTGATTAATCGGCTCAAAACTCTGGCAGGAGCTATGAATATCACCATTCAATAGGTTTTTATAAAAAGGCATACACAAAATATCTACAGAAATTCCTAAAAAATACGATACTCTCAATAGGAGTTTATATGCGAAAGAGGGTATTGTATATTCTTTTCCTTCTGTTAATTACAGGAGCTGTCTTTTCCGGCGATAACGCAACCTTCCGGAACCTCGGATTTTCTCCGGACTCAAGATACTTTATGTTCGCTCAGTACGGAATCAATGAGAATAGCTCCTCTCCCTATGCAGAAACATATATCGTGGATGTTCCGTCTAATCGCTTTGTTCCCGGGGGAACGAGAAAGCTAAGCTCAAATAAGGCTGTGGGGCCCGGAAATGACGGACTGGGGGCCCTGTTCAACCTGCTGGAAGAAACCATACCTGTGAAGAGGAAGTACGGGATAGATCATATCTCCACAGGGCGGCTGCTCTATATCCTTTTGGATGGTGAACAACCCAGGGAAAGGCTTGAGTTCAGGGATTTTGAAATGAGCAGAAAATACCGAACTACCCTCGTTCAATCGTCTGCCGGCACAGGTAAAAATATCAAGTCTTGCTTTCACATTCTATTAACAGTCGAAAGAAAATCCGGGCAGGTAGATAACTATACAGTGGGTCTGCCAAACTACTGGCGCAAAGGCGTCAAACGCTACCGCATCAAACAGATAATGCTGGCTCCCGATGAAAGATCTCTGATCATAGTCATTGAAAAAGAGCAAGAAGACTCCTCAGGCTCTGATATCCGCTTCATGGTTGAAACGGTTAAGCTTCATAGATAATGCACAACAGAATATAAGCTATTAACACACATGTAAAAAGTGAAACCAATCTTGACATATTTTTTTCTTTTATAATCTAAGAGTGAAAAAAGCCTCTATATGGCGATAGTAGGTTGTGAATTGCCATTGATAGAAGTTCCATATTTACAAGGATTAAAACAGATCCAGCCTTGATTAATTAAGCTGGATTTGGTGCGAGCGCCAGTAAATCCTCTACTCTGGTATGAAGAGTACACCCCCTCTTGTTTAATAGGAAGTTGTTTGTAGTTAAAACCACCAAACTGCTGACTACTTGAAACAATTAAAGGACAACGCGGACAAGGATATGCTATATTGCAAATAACAGTAGGATTTTTTGATCAGTCTATCTTGTTCTTTTGTGATGCCCATCTAATATATGCAGTATCCTGTATTATATAAAGGGTGATAACGAGTTCGACTCACAAATTTGTATGCATGGTTCTAAACTAAACTGATTTTGACCCAATCCCTTAATTCTTTATACTCTAAATAAGCAAAAATCTAATAATGAGCGGATATCAGTAACCGCTTATAACATACGCAGAGCCTGACTCACTGCCATTATTGTCATCACCCCAAGCACCTGCAACAATAGTACTGCCATCTTCGGATATTGAGACACTATTGCCAAAATAATCACCTGCAGCCCCATCTGATGCTGTAAGCTTGGTTTCATTCCAACTGCTGCCGTTCCATTTGTACACATACATGGAGCCCGAATAACTATCATCATAGGCAGCACCTACAACAGTAGTACTACCATCTCCGGATACTGATATACTATAGCCAAAATAATCACCTGCGGCCCCATCTGATGCTGTAAGCTTTGTTTCAGACCAGGGAGCCGTTCCTTCCACAACATGGAACATATGGCTGGCCGATCCGGCTCGCTTCCCATCTACGGTAAAGGCTGTAACATCAAGGCGGTATACGCCTTCAGATAGACCGCTAAGCGTATAACTCTCCCCCGTAGCCTGGCTCTCACCGTTTATGTACCATACATACACCACATTACCCACGTCAGGAGGTACAGATGCAGTCACTGTCATCGACCCATCTTCGCTGATCTCATCCACCTGCCCACTCATGGTCACCTCAATAGGATCAGCCATCTCAGGGGTTATATTGACAACAATGCTACCTCCAGGCTGGTTTATCTCATAGAACTCAAACAATCCTGTGGTAGTCTGATCCTTCACTATCCGCACTACCTCAACTGCTCCCATGGTAAGTATTCCACTGTCCAATAGCTGGAGCACA
>JAUWZD010000076.1 GCA_030615505.1 Spirochaetales bacterium
TGCACTTTGCAGATAGCAATAGGCTGGCTCCCGGGTGGGGCCATATTGATTTCCCTAACGTTTTATCTGCTTTGAAAAAGATAAAGTATCACGGAACCATAGTTATTGAGGTGTTGCCAGAACCCGATGATTATAGGGCTGCTGAGCAGGCTGTCCGTTACATGAGTTCAATAATAAAAGAGGTGAAATGATGGAAATAGGATGTAATACAGTTGCCTTTAGAAAGTATGACTTGGATTTGGCTTTGGATAAGATAGCTTCTGCTGGATATGAGTATGTTGAAATTGAGGCGAATCTATCCTGGTGCCCTCATGTGGACCTATGGGAAGATGATCCAGTTAAATTCAAAGATAAGATAAGGGGTTTTGGTTTTAAAGGTGTTTCAGCAATTGGAAGCCATCGTGAACTTTTAACATCAGAGCAGGGAGTAAAGGATATTGAAAGGGGGCTGATTTGGGCACATGAAGCGGAAGTTCCTCTTGTTATAACTGGAGAAGGCAGAAAACCGGAAGATATGTACCAGGAGACTGCATTACAAATATTAAAAGAAAGGTTGGAAAGACTTTCTGAAGTTGCAAAAGAAAATCAGGTATATTTAGCGATGGAGGATCATGGCAGCATTTCATTAACACCAGATGGCCTGCCCCAAATAATTAATTTTTTTGATAGTACATGGCTTGCTGTTAATTTTGATACTGCAAATATTCATAGGGGTGACTATGTAGGTACTGATAGTAACAGCTATGAATGGAAGTTGGGAGCGGAGACAAGTTATAGCGAAACAGAGCTACTAAAAAAAGTGGTAAAACGAGTCAGGCATGTACATATAAAAGATGTTATTGGCCGTGATGCGGTTATTCTTGGAAATGGTGAGATAGATTTACTGGGCTGTTTGAAAATATTAAAAGAATCAGGTTATTTGGGTGTTCTTTCATTTGAAACAGAGGGGTGGGAAGAATCAGAAGAAGCTGATGAAATGATTAAAAAGAGTCGAGACTTTTTAATCAATGCTTTAGATAAACTTAAATAAATAAAAAGGAATTATTTTAATTCATTAAAAGGATTGGAGGTGAAAAAAACGGTTATTCAGAATTATAAAAGTCCATTACATAGAATGGTTTGCACAACTCCTACAGTTTTATGGAATGATTCCTGTTCCATAGAAGAATTGAATTACGCAATAGGTAATGGCGCTGTAGGGGCTACTTGTAATCCCGTAATTGTTGGTAATGTGCTTAAAAAAGAAATGCATCTATGGAAAGACAGGATTGCACAGATTATTGATGAGATGCCTGAAGCAACTGAGGATGATATCACCTGGAAATTAATCGAAGAGATGTCTCTTAAGGGCGCAGAAGTATTGAAACCGGTCTTTGACCGGGAAAAGGGAAAAAATGGAAGGCTCTCCATTCAAACCGATCCAAAGTATTATCGGAATGTGAAGCTTATCGTCAAACAGGCTGTGCACTTCAACAGCCTGGCGCCCAATATGATTGTAAAGATACCTGTAACAAAGGCAGGGATAGAGGCTATAGAGGAAACAACCTATCAGGGAGTCAGCATCAATGCCACAGTGTGTTTTACCGTGCCACAGTCTTTAGCTGTGGCCGAAGCAGTGGAGAGGGGATTAAAGCGGCGAGAGAAAGAAGGTAAAGACATATCCCGCATGGGTCCTGTATGTACGATTATGGTAGGGCGTCTCGATGATTGGTTAAAGGTGGTAGCAAATCGGGACAATATCATAACCGATCCAGCCTATCTGGAATGGGCTGGAGTGGCTGTCATGAAAAAGACCTATAAGATTTATAAGGAACGCGGCCACCGATTACGATTATTATCTGCAGCTTTCAGGAATCATATGCACTGGTCAGAGTTTATTGGCGGAGATGTGGTAATTTCTCCACCGTACAAATGGCAGAAGCGCTATAACGCTTCAGATATTGAAGTAATAGATCGAATGGATAAACCGGTAGATAAAAAAATAATTGGTGACCTATCTAAGAAATTTGTAGATTTTCGAAGGGCTTATGAAGAAGATGGTATGACAATAGATAAGTTCGACGAATATGGACCAACTAGAAGAACTTTACGTCAGTTTATTGGAGCTTATGAGGATCTGGTCAGTTTGATTAGAGATTTTATGATTCCAAATTCGGATACCAATTAAGGGAAGCTTTTATTTTAAGGAGAAAAGGAGGTGATACGGATCATAGAAAAAATAAGTCTTATGTATTTTGCATAAGAAAAATCTATTTATAAAAAAAGGGGTGGTGCGAATGAAAATAAAGTAAGTAGCAGATTTTATTTAAATAACTCAAAAAAGATTAGAGGAGGAGAAAATGAAAAATAATAAAGGTTTGTTGGTTGCCGTGGTGCTTTTACTCGTACTTCCGGTAATTATTTTTGGCAGAGGTCAAAAAGAAGCTGAGGAGGAGACATTTGTTGTTGGTTTTATTCCGAGAGCTTTTGTCAGTGTATACTTTGTAACCATGGCAGACGCTGTTAAGGAAGCTGCTGCTGCAAATCCCAATATAGATGTACATGTTGTTGCGCCTTTAGATCAGAAAGACATTGAAGGACAGGTTAAAATGGTCGAAGATTTTACTATAAAGGAAGTAGATTTATTAGCAATATCTGTAAACGACCCAAAAGCATTGGTTCCTTCCCTTAAAGAAGCTCAAACAGCCGGAATTCCAGTAATCATTCTAGATGCACTTACACCTTATCCAGGTATAGAGGTTCTCTCACTGATCGGTTCAGATAATGAAGATGGGGGTGAAATTGTAGGTAATAATGTAGTTGAACTGTCAGGTGGAAATTGCAAGATGGCTGTCCTTGAGGGAGTCCCGGGTCAGTTTGCTAATGAAATGAGGTTAAAGGGATTTCGTAAAGTTGTTAAGAATTATCCTGGTATTGAGATTGTAGCTTCTCAGCCTGCTAATTGGCAGAGAGAATTAGCTATGAGTACCATGGAAAATATTCTTCAAGCACATCCGGATATAGATATTGTATGGGGTGTTAATGATGGAATGGCCCTTGGCGCACAGAAAGCAATAGAGAATGCTGGTATGCAGGATCAGATTAAAATTTTAGGCTACAACGGCGATGAAGAAGCCGTTGAAGCCGTCAGTAAAGGGCTACTCTATTCAACCATACTTCAGCAGCCAGCAGAAATTGGTCGTACCGTTATAAAGATCGCAGAAATGATCAGGAAAGGGAAAAAGGGTGGAGTAGAGAGTGTAATTAAAATTCCTATTGTTAATGTAAGGAAGGACAATGTTGCTAATTATCTCAAATAGGAGATAAATATTAAGTTGGGTTTGGAACGTAGAACCTGATTCATTTTCATTAATGAAGTGAAGGGTGTAGAGTATTAAATATTCTACACCCTTACAGTAAAAATTATAAGATAGGGTGAAGAATAAAATATGGAAAAGATTAAGAGTGGTAGTAAAGTATTTAATAAAAACATAACTGTTTTTAAAGAATCGCTTATCCTACCGCCTTTAATTGGGCTTGGACTGCTGATCATTCTGATTTCGATAAGCTCACCCTATTTCTTGACTGTAAAAAATATCGTGAATGTACTAAGACAGGTGTCTATCGTTGCAATTGTTTCTGTTGGAATGACCTATGTAATAATCACTGGTGGAATTGATCTTTCAGTTGGTTCAGTCGCTGCTTTAAGTGGTGTGGTTACTGGCTTATTTCTTAAGAGTCTTAGTGCTGCTCCAATTTTATCAATTCTATTAGGGATAGCTAGTGGAGTTTTATGTGGAATATTTAATGGCATTCTGATTACCAGTAAAATAAAGATGCCTCCGTTTATTTCAACCCTGGCGATGATGAGTATAGCGAGAGGTCTTGCTTTAGTGATTACATCTGGTAGACCCATTTTTAATTTGCCGGAAGAATTCAGTTTCTTGGGCGGGGGCTTTATACTGGGAATACCTTTTCCGATTATCGTCATGATTATTACTTATATAATTGCTCATATAAATTTATCATATAGCAAACAGGGACTTTATTTTTATGCAGTAGGCGGAAATGAGGGGGCTGCGCGAGTAACAGGGATTGATACAAATAAGGTGAAAATGAAAGCCTACATAATAAGCAGTATCTGTGCCTCAATTGCCGGTATTGTGTTAGCATCTAGAGTAATGGTAAGTGAACCAATTGCGGGGTTTGGATATGAGTTAGATGCTATTGCAGCCGTTATTATAGGCGGAACAAATTTATTCGGTGGTGAAGGTGTAATTATAGGAACGATAATTGGTGCAATAATTATGGGTATACTTAGAAATGGATTAAATCTCCTGAATGTATCCACCTATTTACAGCAAGTAATAATCGGCTTCGTAATAATCGGTATGGTTTCAATCAATATTTTAAGAAGGAGATAAAGCGTTATAGTTAATACAGGAAAGAGAAGTGGAAAACTGAAATGAAAGGTAATTTTTTATTGGAGCTGAAAGGCATATCAAAGAAATTTGGTGGTGTTACAGCTCTTCAAAATGTTGACTTGAAACTTAATTATAATGAAATACTCGCGGTTGTTGGAGATAATGGAGCTGGTAAAAGTACATTAATGAAAATTATTTCGGGAGCTATCTTGCAAGATTCTGGAAAAATCATTTTTGAAGGTAAAGAGGTCAGTATAAAAAAGCCTCAGGATTCATTGTCTTTAGGAATACAGATGTGTTACCAAGATTTAGCCCTAATTGATTGCTTAAACATTTCGAATAATCTATTTCTTGGAAGAGAAATAAGCGAAAAAATATTAGGAGTTGCGGATATCTTAAATATAAAAAAAATGAGAGACCTCAGTATCCAACATTTAAAAAATCTTGGAATAGTAGTTGGTAATATTTATGAAAAAGTTAGGAATCTTTCTGGTGGTCAGCGACAGATCATAGCTATCAGTAGAACAGTATATTGGAGCAATAAATTAATAATTCTAGACGAGCCTACTGCAGCATTAGGGGTTAAAGAGTCTAAGAAAGTTTTAGATTTAATTAAAACATTAAAAGAAAAGGATATTTCAATTATTATCATCAGCCATAATTTACAACATGTTTTCTCAGTTGCAGAGCGGGTGATGGTATTGCGCATGGGACAAAATGCTGGCGATAGAGTAATTAAAGAGATTGACGGTGATGAAGTGGTAAAGATGATAACTGGTGCAGAATTCTCAGGACAAGAATTACTCGGTTAAATGATATTGCATAGTTATGAGATGTTACATAAATGGTAGTAAATCGTGCCCAATCATGAATATTTTGAATGTCTGGTATAAAAAAGACCTATAAGATTTTTAAGGAGCACGGCTACCGGTTACGATTATTATCTGCGGCTTTTAGGAATCATATGTACTGGTCAGAGTTTATTGGCGGAGATGTGATGATTTCTCCGCCGTACAAATGGCAGAAGCGATATAACGCTTCTGATATTGAAGTAATAGATCGAATGGATAAACCGGTAGATAAGAAAGTTATTGATGAGCTTTCTAAGAAGTTCGTGGATTTTCGAAGGGCTTATGAAGAGGATGGTATGACAATAGATGAGTTCGATGGGTTTGGTCCAACCATGAGAACTCTTCGTCAGTTTATTGGGGCCTATGAGGATCTGGCCAGTGTAATTCGAGATTTTATGATTCCAAACCCGGATGCTGGGTAGGGGTAGGCTTTTGTTTTAAAGGGAAAAGGAGGTGATGTGAATCTTAAAAAATCAAATCTGATAAAAAGGGAGGTGATACAGTTAATGTGAGAATGCTTATGTAAAAATATTATCGTAAATCTAAAAATTTAAGGAGTAAAAAAATGACTAAGAAAATTATTATTCTGTTTTTAGCTCTTCTATTTGTTGGTGCGATATTAATGGCAGGCGGAGCAAAGGAAACAAAAGTTGAGAAAGCTGCTCTATTTGCAAAGATGATATTTATTGTCAAGAGTATGGACAATCCATTCTGGGATAGCATGATAGAAGGTGCAAAGGAAGCTGCTAAGGATCTTAATATAGAAATCGACGCATTAGCTCCAATAAAACCATATAATGTTGAAGAACAGCTTCGTTTCATGGAAGAAGGAATAACAAAAGGCGTAGATGCTATTATTGTAGTTCCAGCAGATAGTAGAGGTATCGTCCCCGGCATAGAAAAGGCCAATGCAGCAGGTATAATAGTGGTAACTCCTAATACCAAGGCTGCTGGTGGTAATGTAGTAACCTGGGATGGGGCTGCGAATTTCGATGCAGGTTACGAAGTTGCTAAATATATACTTTCTGAACTGGGGGGTACCAGGAAAAAAGTGATTTATCTTGAAGGTACACCGGGTAATCAAACAGCATATGATAGAAAAGAAGGGGCAATGAAAGCTATAAAAGAAGCAAATGCTACTCTACTTGCTTCGCAGACTGCAAAATTCTCTCGAATTGAGGGACAAAATGTTATGGAAAACCTCCTACAGCAATTCCCGGAAATCGACTGCGTAATCACTGGCAACGATGAAATGGCTCTTGGTGCAATTGAAGCTATAGACGCTACTGGGCGTCTTGATGAGATAAAAGTTACTGGATTTGATGGAAATAATGATGCAAAAAGAGCTATAAAAGAAGGAAGATTAATGGTAACAGGAGATCAAAGACCAGATGCCCAGGCTTATTGGGGGGTAGTAGCTGCTGCTATGGCTCTTAAAGGTATGCCGTGCCCCAAGGAAATTTATCTGCCTGCTCCGTTAATTACAAAGCATAACATAGACCAATATTTAAAATAATACTATTTGGAGGAATGCAAAGAGCTTATTAGAGATAACGAAAATAGTAACTTTAGAATTCTTTTAAAGCCAGTTTGGTTAAATCAAGATCTTAGATAGTGTATAGCAATTAAGGCCCAATTACTATTGGGCAGCCAAACTGGCTAAAGATCATTTAAGACTTTTAGAAAAGGAATCGCTTTCTAAATAAAAGGAAATTTAATAAGATAAACTAGATAATAAAATACTGGTATATATAACTGGATTTAATCTTTGCTTTAAGGAATATGGGATGACTGGGCATATACTTTTGAAGGGTGAAAATATTAAAAAAAGCTATGGTCATGTTGATGCATTAAAAGGTGTTGATTTTACTCTCAAAAAGGGAGAAATCCTTGCTCTTGTAGGAGATAATGCTGCCGGCAAATCAACACTGGTTAAAATATTAAGTGGTGCAATAAGTTTAGATTTTGGGAAGATCTTTATAGATGAGAAAGAAGAACATATAAGTAATCCTGCAGCTTCAAGAGCACTTGGAATTGAAACAGTATATCAGCAATTCGCATTAGTTGATAACTTAACAGTATATTGTAATGTTTTTCTCGGGCGTTTGATAAATAAAAAAATTCTTGGTGGTATACCAATTTTGGATAAACGTAAAATGCAGGATGAGTCATGGAAAGTTATAAATTTAATGGGAATTAAATTTGATTCCGTCAAAAGGAAAGTTTCTGATTTATCAGGTGGCCAACGCCAGGCTGTTGCTATTGCCCGTGCGTTATTGTTTAATCCAAGAATAATTATACTTGATGAACCTACTTCGGGACTTGCCGTTAAAGAGGTTAATAAAATTCAAGATATTATACTCAATTTTAAAGACAAGGGTATTTCAGTAATTTTTATCTCCCATAGGCTAGAGAGTATTTTTGCCACTGCTGACAGGATTATGGTTCTGAGGTCGGGAGTAAAGGTAATGGATGAAGAGAATGATAAAATAACTTCTAAGGATGTTGTCGAAAAGATGTTCGCGATTGAACATAAGAAATAAAATTACTGGTATAAGAAAATTGTTATTTTGGGGGAGGTGATTTTATAAACAAAGAAATTAAGGCTAAGTATAAGAAAATTATCATTATACCAAGCGCTGTGCCATTATTTCTTATTGTTTTTATTTTATTTGCAAGTACTGCTCCAAATTTTTTAAGTATTATGAATTTAAAAAATATTTTATTGCACAGCAGTGCATTAGCAATTCTTGCCTTGGGAATGTCACTTGTAATGCTAACAAATGGCATCGATCTTTCTGTCGGTTCACTGGTTTCGTTAGTTAGTATAGTGACAGCAGGTTTGTTGGGAAGTAAGTTTGGAGTACTATTTGCAATTTTTTCCGGCATCCTTACAGCTTCTTTTTTTGGTATTTTCAGCGGTATTATAATATCGAGAATTAAATTACCTCCTTTTATTGTTACCCTTGGCACCATGGTAATTACAGCTAGTTTGGCGCTTGTTTTATGCGGTGGTGAGACTCTCTATTGGGAGAAGAACTGGTTTAATACTATTGCTCTAAAATATTTTTTTGGTGTCCCAATACTTTTTTGTATCGTTAGCATTTTTTTTATTCTTATTATGCTGCTTATTCATTACACCTCATTTGGATCATATATTTATGGTATCGGGAGCAATGAAGAGGCACTTCGCCTTTGCGGTGTTAAGGTTAAATTATATAAAACACTTGTTTATTTGTTGAGTGGCTGTTTTGCTAGCGTTGCGGGTATTATGTTAACTTCAAGAATTGCGAGCGGTAATCCAATTATAGGTATGGGTTATGAGTTTGAAGCTATTGCAGCAGCAGCCATAGGCGGTATTAGCTTTATTGGCGGTAAAGGCAATCCGGCGTTTGCATTTCTCTCCGCAGTGACAATAACCATGTTGACAAACGGACTTGGACTCATGGGATTTACGACACCCTGGCAATATTGCGGAATAGGAGCAATTCTTGTTTTTGGAATGTTTTTAAATAGAATACTAGCTAAAGTGAGCCTTCCAGAAAGGTAGTTTAAGGTTTAAGAAGGACGAAATAATAATGAGAAGAAATGATATTTTATTAAGATTTGCTCTACTGATAATATTGGCTATCCTTATATTTTTGGTAAATCCAAACTTTGGAAAGCCGGCAAACTTAATAAATATACTAAGACAGGGTGCTCTTCTATATATACTTGCCATAGGTATGACGATTGTTATTTTAACAGGAGGAATTGACCTTTCAAATGGGGCTGTTCTTGCACTTTCCTCATGTGTTGCTGCAATAGCCATGGAAAGAGGCTTACCAATTATGGTAGGGATTATTATTTCTTTGGCTATTGGAATGATCTGTGGTTTCGTAAATGGTGTTCTCGTTACTCAAGTGAAAATTCCTCCCTTTATTACTACCTTCGCCATGATGTATTTTGCAAGAGGACTTGCTTATATATTTTCACATGGAAGAATTATTTATGGTTTTGAAAAATCTTTCCGTTTTATTGGAACTGGAAATATTTTTGGTATCCCAATGCCAGTCATATTTAGTTTGTTGCTATTATTCATATTTTATATAGTATTAGAATATACATCATTTGGTGTGAATATATATGCTGTAGGCTCGAATAGTGAATCATCTCGCCTTGTTGGAATTAATGTAAAAAAGGTAAGAATAATAGCTTATTTGTTGAGCGGATTTTTATCAGCTTTTGCTGGGCTTATTTACACAGCGAGACTAAATGCCGCTGAACCTGTAGTTGGCGCAAGTTTTCCATTAGACGCAATTGCTGCTGTAATAATAGGAGGAACTTCTATTGTAGGAGGAGAGGGCAATTTATTTGGGTCAGCCATAGGAGTTCTTATTTGTACTGTTATCATTAATGGAATGAATCTAATGGGCATCTCTTCTCTTTGGCAGCAATTTGTTATTGGAAGTATCATATTAATTATTATTACGACTCAAACTTATACTAAGAGTGCAAAAATAAATATTCCAATATTAAGAAGTAGAAAAATCGAAAGTTTTGAAAAATAATTTATTAGTAGTTAAATCTTCAGACAAGCATGAACTAAAATGATTCCAAAGTTTGAATAAGGTAGTGATCTGACCGATGTAGTGTATAAAGCAACCTTAAATTTTGAAAAAATGGGAAAAGATCACAAGCTATCTGAATACAAAGATATGTCATAGCTTATATGGGTCGAGTTGCACCATGGGGAGAATAAGATAATTCAGGAGTTGTTAAGAAGTTCGAAGATTCTAAAAAAGTTTACGAAGATGATGTTATGATAGCATATGACTTCTACGAATATGGCTTAACTAAGAACTTTACCTAAGTTTTTCGGAGCTTATGAGAACCTATCCAGTTTGATTAGAGATTTTATGATTCCAAACCCGGATTTTAATTAGATCAAGTTCTTATTCTCCAGTGCCATTTAATATTCTATCACATGTCTTTTTATTTCTACCAGAAAAGTTCTATTATCGCAATTTTTATATTCCTCTTCACCATAACCCAATGGTTCAAAATTGACATCAATGGATTGTACAATGCCTAGCAGTAATTTAGTTAATTCTGTCTCGATTTTTAAAATCATCACAGATGACTGCTACATCTATATCACAGTCTTTTTGCGGGTTCCCTTTTGCATATGAACCAAATAACACAACCTTGCTTATATTAAATCTTTCTTTCAAAGCACGTTTAAACGCCTTTATTTTGTTGACGACCGAATCACTTTCTTTAACCATTTCAACACTTCCCCTAAATACAAATCCAGCCAATTTTTAACTATTTTATCCATCAACAATATGCTGCCAAAAAATATCACGGGAAGAGAGGAAAATTCGCCCATAGTGTGGATGAAGAAAAAACTTATCCCATTGAGGATATCAGGATTATTTCCATATCTGCAATTTCAGATATTTATTTCGAGTCTTCAGCTAGCGATACCCTCCGTGAGCATTTCTACGGATCTGTCAGCACATCAGGCCGGAACATTCCCTATCTGACCGCATATAAGAGGGGTAGGGAACTGGTGATCAAAATTTTAAAGACCGCGGGGCAGTGTGGGATTTTATTCCTCCAAGCTCGGGCTAGATATTGAGATCCCCTTAAGCTATGAGCATGCTTTTTCACATCCCTGAATTGAGCCAGGAACAGCTTACAACAAAACCAACCTCCGGAGATGTGTTACTGGAGCGAATTGATGTGCATGAATTGAGTCATGAGATGACTGTGTCCAGGGAAGCAGAATTCTCTATATCAGCAGAGACCACCTACGGGGATATTGCTTGCGATTTCCCCATAACAGTTAAGGGGAAATACAAAAAGAACCGGCTTTCAGGCTATGTGGGCAGCGAGGAAAATACAATAAACCTGAAAACAACATCAGAAGATATGAGGCCAGGCAAATAGTAGTACATCCTGGGGGGAATAGATAATATGTGGTAAAGATTAAAAAAAGTAAAAAGGGGCCTAGGCGGCTTGTTTTATGTTGTACAAAGCCTCGTTTCCTTGACTTCCAGGCCATCCTGTTCTATAAAATTGAGGCAGATATTGGAAAGGTGTGGGACAATGAGGGAAATCAGATGGTACTATCCTGAGAACTTAAAACAGTTGCCCGATCTCCTGAAGAGGGAAGGAGTTATTCCTCACGGCGGTGGCACGGGCATCCTCAGGGGCAGCTTGAATCATATAGAGGGATTGATCGATCTGGGGAATCTTCAGCTTCGTTACGTGCGTTACCGGAATGGAAAGATTGAAGTGGGGGCCGGGACAACCTATGCGGATCTGATTGAGCATCTGTCAGGTACGGATCCGGACCACATACTGGTTAAAGCGCTTAAGGCAGCAGCCTCAACCCCTTTGAGAAACAGAATCACCGTAGGCGGAAGCGCCGCTTTCTTCCCCGTCTGGTCGGACCTTATGGGACCTCTTTTAGCTTTAGACGCAGAGGTAACTCTAACAGGCGAAAAGGGAGGCTCTTATTCCCTCAGCGATTATACAAAGAACGGGGAATTAAGAAAGATGTCTCTGATCACCTCTGTTCAATGGAAAAACAAAAGTTGGACTTCTTTCTATCACCGGGAATCCAGGACTAAGGTCGATTACCCGGTCTTTTCCATTTCCATCCTGTTAAAGGTAAGAAAAGATACTATTGAGGATATCAAGATCATCATTGTAGGGACTGCCCGGAGGTTCACACAGTGCTTGCAGATAGAAGAATCTTTAAAAAGCTTAACCTTAGATCAGGCCAGGATTGAAGGAATCGGAAGCAAACTGGATGTCCAATTTACAGGGAGAAGGAATTTCAGCGCCGAATATTTAAAGCATTGTGTAGGGATTCAACTGGAGAGAGGGCTTAAGGCAATTTTGAGGAGCTAATGATGGAAGCTGTTTTCAGGATTAATGGCAAGGAGAAAACGTTTTCCTTTGACTCTGATGCAACCCTGCTGGCCGTGTTGAGGGACTCAGGCTATACGGAAATTAAGGAAGGCTGCCGCGAAGGGGCATGCGGAGCCTGTGTGGTTCTGCTGGATGGACTTTTAATCAATTCCTGCCAGGTGTTCGCAGCCTCAGCCGCAGGTAAGGAGATCATTACGGTTAGGGGATTGGGAGATGTACACTCCCCGCATCCGGTACAGTCCGCCTTTGTGGATTCAGGAGCTGTCCAGTGCGGATACTGCACACCGGGCATGGTTTTAGCAGCTTACAGCCTTTTGCAGAAAAACCCGGATCCGGACGATTCTGAGATTAAACGAGCTTTAGACGGCAATCTCTGCCGCTGTACAGGCTATGTTAAGATCGTAGAGGCTGTAAGGCTGGCGGCCGGGAGGATGCAGGGAAATGGCTGAATATATTCATGTGGGTAAATCGGTAACCAAAATTGATTCCTTGGGCCTTGCCGCAGGTATGGAGAAGTTCACCGATGATTTTCCGACCGAGGATACTCTGCACTGTGCAATCCTGTATTCTCCACATGCTCATGCCGATATTATGGATCTGGATACTAAGGCCGCTTTAGAAATGGAAGGTGTGGTGGATGTCTTACACTTTAAGAATGTGTCGAGAGTGCTCCATACCACAGCGGGCCAGGGCTATCCTGAGCCCTCTCCCTACGACACCGTTTTATTTGACCGTAAGGTTCGTTTTATAGGGGATAGAATCGCCTTAGTTGCGGCTGAAAGCAGAGAAATCGCCGTAGAAGCTCTCAAAAAGATAAGTGTTGAGTATAAAGTATTAGAGCCCCTCTTTGACATAGAGAAAGCTATGAATCCGTCTGCGCCTAGAATCCATGGGGATGAAGAGCACGTCGAAATCCCCGTTGCATACAGGCCGGAAGTCAACCTGGCTGCCGAAGTAGAGATCGCATTCGGTGATCTTGAAGAGGGATTCAGTGAGGCGGATTTTACGGAAGAGCATACCTACACCATGCAGGCTGCCTCTCATTGCGCCATTGAGCCTCATGCGGCTTTAGCCTTCTTCGATGCACGGGGCAGGCTGGTGATCATCACAACCACACAGGTGCCCTTCCATGTCCGAAGAATTGTGAGCAGGGTGCTGGACATACCTCTGCACAGCATAAGGGTGATAAAGCCGAGAATCGGCGGCGGATTCGGTGGAAAGCAGGAAGTCATTTTGGAGCCTCTGGTAGCCCTGGTGGCCTGGAGGAACAAGAGAGCGTCCAGAATTGTTCTATCCAGAAGGGAAGTTTTCGTCTCTTCAAGGACCCGCCATGCCATGAGAATCCGACTGAAGACCGGCGCCAGGGAGGACGGATCCATCACAGCCCTTGAAATGGATGCCCTTATGAATGCGGGCGCCTACGGCACCCATGCCCTGACCGTGCTGTCCAATACAGGCTCCAAGGTCCTGCCCCTCTTCAATAAGATCGATCATCTCACCTTCACCGGAAAATCTGTATATACAAATCTTCCCATAGGCGGGGCTTACCGTGGTTATGGTGCCACCCAGGGCTATTTCGCCTTTAATCAGCAGATAGATATGATTGCAAGGCGAGCAGGTCAGGACCTGTTGGAGTACTGCAAGAGATGGCATATACAAGAAGGGGAGACATCAGACGTGTTCAGGGCCCTGGGTGAGGGCAAAAAAGGCGTAAGCCAGACCATCAAGTCCTGCCGCCTCAGTGAGTGTATTGACAGGGGCGCTGCGGCCATCGACTGGTATGAAAAAAGGGGAAAGCAGTTAAAATCCGGAAATGACAGGGTAAAGGGCATGGGACTGGCAATCGCCATGCAGGGATCAGGCATTCCGCAGGTGGATATGGCAAGCGCGTCTATGAAAATGAATGACGACGGTTCTTTTAATCTACTCATAGGCGCTACGGATATCGGGACAGGATCGGATACCATACTGGCCCAGATTGCAGCCGAAGTCCTCTGCATCCCCATGGAGAAGATCATAGTATTATCCTCAGATACAGATACAACCCCTTTTGATACGGGCGCCTACGCATCTTCCACCACATATATATCCGGCAGTGCCGTAGAAAAATGCGCCCGAAATATTAAAGCCCGGATCATCACGGCGGCCTCACAAATTCTGGGACTGGAAGAAGAGGATCTCAGCCTGGATATGGAAAAAGTGACTGCACCTAAAAGCGGGCAGCAGGTAACCTATGAGCAGATTGCCTTAAGCACACTTTACAGTCGGGATCAGTTACAGATACAGGCCCAGGCCTCCTATGTTTCTCAGGAATCACCGCCCCCCTTTATCGCACAGTTTGCCGAGGTGGATGTAGATGAAAAGACCGGGCGGATTTATGTGGTGAAATTCATATCCGCAGTTGACTGCGGCCAGCCTATAAACCCGGTTTTAGTGGAAGGCCAGGTTGAGGGAGCGGTTGTCAATGGAATCAGTTATGCCCTCTGGGAGGATTATATATATAACTCAAGCGGAAAAATGCTCAATCCCCGTTTCTGGGATTATAAAATCTATACGGCTTTGGATCTTCCGGAAATGAAGACCATAGTGGTAGGATCCTTTGAAGAGACTCACCCCTTCGGTGCCAAATCGGTTGCGGAGATTGCCATCAATGGACCAGCCCCGGCAATCGCCAATGCCGTCTATGATGCCGTGGGTGTGCGCATGTTTGACACCCCATTTACACCGGAAAAGGTGTGGCGTAAGATGCGCTCATGATACTTCTAAAAGACTGCTATTATATTAAAAACCATCCCAGTGGTTTTGATATCCTGATCGACGGCAGCACTATCAGTAAGATCACCGGAAATATCGATGAGAAGGCCGACAGGATAATCGACTGCTCCGACTGCGTGGTGGTTCCCGGATTTGTAAACACTCATCACCACTTCTATCAGACCTTGACACGGAATATACCGGCCGTTCAGAATGCAAAACTCTTCGACTGGCTCGTTTATCTATATGAGGTGTGGAAGAATTTCGATGAGGAAGCGGTCCTCTATTCATCTATGGTAGCCATTGGTGAGCTATTAAAAACCGGGTGCACCTGCACCACGGATCATCACTATCTGTATCCGCGAGGTTTCAAGGGAGATCTCATGGGCCTTCAGTTTGAGGCTGCTGAAACCCTGGGCATCCGCTTCTCTCCGTGCCGGGGGTCCATGTCCTTGAGCAGGAAGGACGGGGGACTGCCCCCCGATTCGGTGGTTCAGAAGGATGAGGAGATTCTAACAGACAGCCGCAGGGTGATCGAAAAATATCATGACTCAAGCGATTTTTCCATGAAAAAAATACTGCTCGCCCCCTGCAGCCCCTTTTCCGTTACCAGGGATCTTATGATCGAAACTGCACGGCTTGCCAGATCATACAAGGTCAGTCTGCACACCCATCTGGCTGAAACCGGTGATGAGGATGATTACTGCCTTAGAACTTATAAAAAGCGGCCTTTGAGCCTGATGATGGATTGGGGATTTGTAGGGGAGGATGTCTCCTTTGCCCACGGCATATTTTTTAACGATGACGAGTTAAAAATACTTGCAGAAACAGGGACCTCAATTTGCCACTGCCCCACTTCTAATATGAGGCTCGGCTCCGGAATCGCCAGGGTCAAGGAAATGCTTAAGCTGAGAATCAATGTATCCCTGGGGGTGGACGGTTCCGCCTCGAACGATAGCTCTGATTTTCTCGGAGAAATGCGCCATGCCCTGCTCTTACAGCGGGTGAAATACGGAGCGGATGCCTTAACGGCAGGTGAAGTATTTTCCATGGCTACGGTGAACGGGGCCAGGGTTTTAAATTTTAATAGAATAGGCAGGATTGAGCAGGCATGGGCAGCAGACCTGGCTATCTTTAATATAAACAAACTGGAGTACGCCGGGGCCATGGCAGATCCACCGGGGGCTCTGCTCTTTACGGGCATCAATCATCAGACTGAGTACACAATAGTGAACGGCAGGATAGTGGTTGATCGAGGGCGCCTGACAGGGTGTGATGAAGATGAACTCATCGTCAAGGCAAACGACATAGCCTCTGAGATTCAAGCTCAGCGTTAAGATTCCGTTTACAGTGCTATTAATCCTTAAAATGCACGTGTGGACGAAAAAATCAATCCGGCAGTAAAATCGTTCTAACTTTTAGATATTCCTGACCAGATATGGATCATAACCCCAGAGAAATAGGGGTTTCAGGTTATTATTATCCGGTAAATACGAATATTTTCAGATTCTTACGCAACCAGGGTATTAAAGGAAAATAGCGAGGATCGAATAAAAAACCTAAGCGGAAAGCCTTTAGTAATGGTGGTACAGCCCAGACAGTACTGGATAGCCGATTACTCTTCTCTGTTTTTATGGGGTGCATCCACCTGGTAATTCTTTAGCAATTCCCTGATGTGGCCGCTTCTCGTTATGATACTCGATATATTCGGCCAGGATATTTCTAATTCTTAAGTTTCATTAAACAGAATAAACCAATAAAAGGCTTCCCTTCTTACAGAGCCGATAAAAACTCTTAAGAATGCGTTCATGTTGGGAGCATTCGCTGATATTTTAATCCCCTCTATACCGAAATCATCATAGAGGAGAAAAACCGTCGAGACCAGCGACCTTTAACTTTCTTTGATTCATCTATTATTGGGGACGTTCCAAGAAAGGCCGTTGGTACATCAGGCGGAAGACGAAGAAGAGTCGCTTTAGCCGTGCGCTTAAAGGCATTGACGAATGGTGCAGGAGGAACCGGCATCTTTCTCTCAAGCAGCAACACAGAATGCTTACACTGAAGGTGAGGGGCCACTTCGCTTACTACGGAGTCACAGGAAATGGAATGGGGATCGTCCGGTTTAGAAATCAAGTGGAACGGATTTGGAGGAAGTGGCTCAACCGTCGATTCAGGAATCCAGACATGCCGTGGGAGAGGTTTCAGCGTTTGAAGAAGAGCTTTGCTCTCCCTCCTGCCAATGTAGTGCACTCCTATTGCGCAGCTAATCTATGACCCAGAGGAACTGTATGCGTTATGTTGCGTCTTCACTTATGTTGTATACAACATAAGACTCGGGAAAGCCGACCGTCCGGGATCGTAGGGGGGCCTGGGGAACGTGGGCTATGGAGAAGGATAAACGGGCACGGAAAGCGTAAACGCCGATACAGCCAAGCCTTCACCTAAGGTCAGGCGCGCCCCAGCTCTATCCCGACTGGGGGCTCGGGTTGGCAACCACCCGAGTCTACCCGGCGAAAACGACCTAAAAAGATAAAAGAATTAGGGAAATGGGATTTCCAAGTCTTTGCAGATCTTCTTTGCCAGAAAATCGTTTATTTCATTATGCCGAGGGACAGTTGAAGATTTCTTTTTGATGCGGTTTACAAATACGGTATGCTTTCTACCTTCTCGGAGAAACTCACATCCATTCTTTTCCAAATAACGAATAAGGTCTTTTCGTTTCACTAGAAAGTAAGATGGAATTCTTCACGAATCACATCCTGCCCAGCAATCTCTTCTTCAGTAAGCTGACGATTTGCTTCGAGGACAAGTTGAACAGCCTCATTAAGGTTCTCTCTAGTTTCTTCGATAGTATCTCCTTGGGTATTGGCACCTGGTAATTCCTCGATGAATCCGATATATCCTTCAGGAACTTTCTGAAAAACAGCCGTAAATGACATCTGTACTCCTTTTTTTAAATTTAGTCGATTTATATAATAATAGCAACATCTCGCAACGAGGCATAATATTCTAAATATACAATTTCCTAATCCTCACAATATTCTATTGGCAATTTGCGCCATGCAAAGTTGACGAAAGTTTGCCAAACTCGCATAATGTTACGCAGTTTGGCGGAAAATTCACTTACATTTGTCTTGATTGGCCAGGTTAACATCCAAATAAGAGACCTATCGCGTGATCTTTGGAATAGAGAGATTTTTACATATTTTCTGAGCCAGGCGATTTGAAATCTCACTGTGTCGGGGGACAGCCTCAACAATTCCAGTAAGAGGATTCTTCCACAGAGAATGAGATCTTCCCTCTCTCTTGAGATAACACCCATATCTCCGCAGATGCTTCAGAAGGGTTTCGCGTTTCATGAAATCGTGATGGTTTCTCTCTTGGCATCAGCCGGAACTCCTCGAAGTGCATCTTCCCTGCGATCTTCTAGTATCAGTGAGATCGCTTCAGCGAGACTCTTCTTACATTCCTCAATGGTTCTTCCTTGCCCGTTTGCTCCTGGTATTTCTGGGCAGTAGCTTATATACCATTCCTCATCTTTTTCGATAACAGCAGTGAATTCATTATGCATTGTTCATTCCCCCAAAAATTTGCTCCTGAAAGATATGTTCACTATAAAAAGTATATCATCTATCATCGGATTTAAATACCTGCCTGTTAGAACATGGTTCCATATCCTCGATCATTACATTTTCAAATGCACCTAATGTCGCACAATGGGTGAGGGTTGGTGGAAACAAAACAAAAGACCAGAATAGCTGCGTGGCAAGAAGCTGTTATGTTGCATGCAAGATTATTCCTTTCCGTCTATTCCTTTACGATGTTGAAGTCTGTAACGCTGATGTATCCTTTGTCGCGAAGAGTCTCGCCCACAGCATGGTCGGACCCAGGTTGTTGTTTTTGGAGGAACGCTGCTTGTAGATCCTTTTCCGCTTCCGAGACAGCCGGCTCCTCTTTTGTGTAGACTCTGGCTGGGTCTACGAGAATGAAGTGATAATCCCATTTGTTCACCATTTGCTTAAGACATGCAATAGATGGTACAAAGCTGCCAGCACCTCCATAGGAACCTGATTCGAATCTAAATCTTGGCGAAAAACTTCTTTGGGGTTCTTGTTGTGAATTCCATATGCAGCATCTCTTGTACTTCTTTCCGCTGCCGCACGGGCAGAGATCATTTCTTCCGATTTCACCGGTCATTCAGTAGCTCCTATGTTTTCCAAGTGACTTCAATTCCGGTAAATCCGACGCAGAGATTTTACTACGAGTTCTATAATGTCCATGTTGCTCAATCCTCTTGAGGGTTCTTGGCCATAGCCACCTCGTTCGTAGACTTCGCGGGGCGATATACCATTGAAGACAGGTTGATCTTCTATCTGATCGAGTATTTCATTCAGATCATGCTTGATGGTACAAAGAGCAAAGTTCAAGACAAGCGCGCTCTCCAATCTGCTCTCAAATGCACCTCGACGTTGGGCCCACTCCCGGCAGAATTCCTCAGCCAAAGTCATAATCTCGTTATGGAAGTTAAACGTATCGTCTTCATAGAACATGTGATCCCTCTCGTACACTGAGAACGCTTAGCTTTGGAAGGCTACATAACAATGCTGCCTCCAGCGCTATATTGGCTAAGGTGAAGATTATATCCTATACAATTTCGTGGAAGTGACAATTTCAACCTCTCACCTAGAATCGTCTATCTACCACAACATTTCTTAAATTTCTTCCCGCTTCCACATGGACACGGATCGTTTCTACCGACTTTCTTTCCTCTTTCGCCGACAAATGGAGAGATGTTATTTTTGATGTGAAAATACTGAGGGTGACCATCGGTTGTAGTCGTGTCTTGGAAGACTGAGCTACTTTTGACATGTTGAGACCTTAGTGAATTGAGCTGTGCATCTACCTTTCGTTTTTTCTCCTTTTGCCCACTTTCCTCATACAAATCAGACAACCTCTCAAGCACATCAGCCTTGTCCCTCAATTCAGAAGTTCCCATAGCTTTTGTTAGAATCTCTTCTGCCCTCCGATAGTCTCGCTCCCCCCGAGAAAATAGCCAATACAGGTCTGACCAACCGATCCATCCCCAACCCCATCTAGGATCCGCCGCTAGCCACTCTTCGTAGAGTCTGTCTGCTTTTGTCTCCTTCCCCATATCGAAATAGGATTCAGCCATAGCTCGTCTCATGTTTTCCTTGATCAACTTCTCTTCAGGATCGACAAGCGGAATGATTTGCTGGCAAAACAGCAGCCGTACGGCATGGTATTTCCATTCGTCGAGTGCAGCATTGTTTAATTCCATTTCGAAATCCTGACACCAGTTGAACAGACTCTGAGTTTGTAGGAATTGCTCGTCAAACTGGCTCACCGTCTTGATCTTCCACTTCTCCATTAATTTCAATGCGTCTTTCCAATATGAGAGCCAGGCTTCGCAAGCCCCTATTACATCCTTCTGCTCAAGTCTTTCGTAGCCTAACTGCATCCTATTATCAATCATCTCCAGATTCGGCACATCCGGAAACCATCTTTCCCACAGTATTGTCACGCAAAACCAAACCCAATCCATATCAAAATCCCTGGTACCGTATTCCGCACATAGAAACTGAGATAGCTCTTGCGCCGAGCGATGCTGCTCGGAAAGCTCTCGAAGCCAATGTTTGCTGGCCATAATACCAAGCGACCTCAGCTTGGCCGAAAGCTCATCGTCAGATAGTTTCTGAGCGTCTGATAGTAAAGTCTTTTTCCGTTTCAGTGATTTGTCTTCCTGAGCTAATCGGTCTAAGGTGATGAAAGATATTTTAAAGGCGCCTTGACTTTTCATTTTGTATCCATATCTCTTATTCAGAATATCCCGTACTTACCTCATTAAGATAGAGTGCCCTATGTCTGCTAATGTTACGTTCGCCAATATCCAATTTTCCCGAAGTGCGAATTTCTAGGCTTAGAAAAATTCGCCATTGTGCGCTTCCGGGATTTATAGAAAATCCGCATAGTGCTCCCTCTGATGATTTTAACATATCGATCCGTCAACCACATTGTCAACCGCTCACCTTTTTAGAGTTAGTCCGTATCCTCAACCCCTCCGTTCCGTGTCGCCGTCTTCTCTTTCTTTCTTAATTCTCCCCCCCCTCTTAATTCCGTCAACCGCTTTTCCATGCGGCTGCCGTATCGTATTTCGGCCAAACTTGAAAACTCCTCACTGCTTCCATCTTTAGTTATCCGTTAAGGAGGGGGCCGGAGGAATCTAAAGAAGAGAATCGCTCGGATGAAATACAGGTAAGAGGGTGATCCGATCCGTTTCTTCTGGTGGTGGTGGATAATATCTCCACACCTGTCTTTTTCAAAATGGCCGGATAATTGGCTGAGCATATAACATTATTGCTTCCTGATATTGCGGCTCCCAGACCTTCCAAAAAACATCCGTGTTTTTTGGAAGCTATTTTCCCATCGCTCCACAAACCAGGACAAGCCCGCCAGGACGGCGGGCTCGAAGCAAGGCGGACAAACCGTAACCCCTCCGTTCCGTGTCAGGGTCTTCTCTTTCTTAATTCCCCCCCCCTCTTTTTTCCATCAACCGACTTTCCATCCGGCCGCTGCTTCGTATTTCGGCTAAACTCAAAAACTCTCACTGCTTCAACAATGAATTCGGCGTGAATGTAAACTGGGATCCAAATAAGTGAAAGATCATCCGTAACGAGACCGGATTACTGTTATCTTTTCTTGCCTAAACCGATTCACTTTATCCCTATCGGTCGCTCGGCACGTCCTGTGCCGTGCTTGATTTCTTCCTCCGCCAGCACCCCATGGCCATGGACGGCCATGGTGGGCTGGCGGGGAGGGGGGGACGGAAAGATTTCCCTTACTGTAGCCTTTATGCGCAAGCCGCAAACTTGAAAGACAATACATCTAACAAAGCTTTATTCTCAAAGCTCATTGCCTCACTGGATACCTTAAAATCGATCTCTCCGCTCCGGTAGTTTTTCCCATAGGTTTTGCGGATCATCTCTGCAAATGAGTGAAGAGCTACGGCACCGAAAATGTTATCTTTCAAGAGTACGGAAAAAGTAGCCTTCAAGAATTCATTTGTATAGTAGGCTATGTATTCTCCCTTCCTGTTCTCAACAGGCCGGATGATTATCTGGATATTTCTGTTTTCTTTCATGGTTTTAAACCTCCTTTAAAACTCTTCATCACATAGCCCGCCATCTGAGATTGTATGGGGCACAACCCAGAAACCTTCCGCCCCATACAGGCAGGAGCCTATTACCCGGTAATGGTCTGATTCCTTTGGGCAAGAAGAGCAGATTACAAATATAGGTTTGAGTTGATCCAGGGCTGCCCGAAAGACCAGGCGGGAGCCTCTGCCCCACTGACCTGTGTATGGGTCTTCAGGAATTAAAACCACCATGCAGCTTCTTTTAACCAGGTACAGGGTTCTTCTGCGCAAAGCTGCTTTAGGTGATAAACCTTCCGGTACCACCACAGAGGCTGAAAGCCCATAGTTTGATAGAGCCTTAACCCTGCCTTTAAAAGCGCAGCCTACAAAGACCCGATCCGTATACACAGACTCTGATAGTGATTTCCGAAAAGAGCGATCCACTCCATTTGCACAGCCAACCCAGAAGGAAAATCCATCACCTGCAAGACCCTGGATTAGAGCCTTACACATAGATTGGGGCACCTCCTGGTGTCGGGAGCCTGCAAACAGAACGCCCAACTCCTGAACGGAAAACTGAAACCTCGAACACCCGTGCTTAACCGGTACGCTGAAACTTACCATAGCTAACCTCCAATAAATATTTTCAG
>JAUWZD010000115.1 GCA_030615505.1 Spirochaetales bacterium
AGCAGGGGTCTTTTTTGCATCTTTAATCAGTTCTATCCCCAGCATCAGGCCCAGCCCCCGGACATCACCGATTAGAGGATACTTCTCCTTTAAATTCATAAGCTGTTTTTTAAGGTAATCCCCCTGGATGCGTGAGTTTTCAATCAGCTTATACTTTTCAATAACCCTAAGCACAGCCCTGGCAGCCTCCATAATAACCGGGCCGCCGTTCAAAGTACCCTCGTGGGCGCCCTTATCCCAGTCCATCACCTCTGCCCTTGCCACGGCGGCGCCGGCAGGAAGGCCGTGAGCGAGGGCTTTTGATACGGTCAGGATATCCGGTTCAAGACCAAAATGCTCTGATGCAAACATCCTGCCGGTTCTGCCGAAACCGGTCTGTATTTCATCGATAATGAGCAGGATGCCGTGCTCGCGTGCCACATCCGCCAGTCTTGAAAAGAACTTCTTAGGAGGGACAATATATCCTCCCGCGCCCTGGATCGGCTCCACCAGGATAAAAGCGGTTTCATCGGGGGGAGTAATTTTTTTGAACATGATATCTGTCAGGTAGTTCATGCAGTATAGATCGCAGCCCGGGTATTCCCGGTTGAACAGGCAGCGGTAGCAGTAGGGGTAGGGTACAAAGTGTCCTATGGGATACATTGGAGAGAATCCCCTGCGTGCGGAAACATCCGTGGTTGTGTAGCTGACAGCCCCGATGGTTCTCCCGTGAAAGCCGTTAATGTATCCTATTCCGTAGGTCCGCCTGGTGTGCCATTTGGCCATCTTAATTGCCGTGTCGATGGATTCACTCCCGCTGTTGGTAAAGAAAACCCGCTTCTTGAATGTACCGGGAGTAACCTGAAAGAGCATTTCAGCGTACTCAACCTGGGGAACGGTATAATAATCGAGGCTGTTTACGAAGATGAGCCTGTCAAGCTGTCTCTTAATAGCCGCGATGACCTCGGGATTTCTATGTCCTAACCCGGCCACAGCTATACCTGAGCCGAAATCTAAGAACACATTTTCATCAGGATCCTCAACGTATACGCCCTCGGCCCTCACTCCTACTAATTTTGAGCTACGGGTCAGGGAGGGGGAGAGCATGCTTTCATCTCTTTGGATCCATTCCCTGGCCTTCGGACCAGGTGGAGTAATGGTTATCTTGGGCCCCTCGTATGGCATAAATTTCTCTCTTTATTTTTTTCCTGAATAAATCTTAAACTCTAAAGATTCTTTATTTTCATCTATGAGATTGTACCAGATAAATTTTTTCTTCTCTATTGACTTGCTTTTTTGTGCATATTCTTTTAATCGTTTATACAGATCCATATTCTTCCGGCATAGATAATATGCTTTTTTTTGCTTCTCGTTAAATATTGTGTTTATATTCTTCTCAATTTCCACATCAATTTTTTCTTTAAAAATATCAATCAACATAATATATCTAGTAAAGATGCCTTCTGAATACTCTAAGGTAAGTCTATCGAATTTATTTATCT
This sequence comes from Spirochaetales bacterium, assembly GCA_030615505.1. Taxonomy (GTDB): domain Bacteria; phylum Spirochaetota; class Spirochaetia; order SZUA-6; family DRHE01; genus JAUWZD01. Next base: position 1,482 of record JAUWZD010000115.1, read on the forward strand.
GTTTTAGTTTCTCAATAATCGAGCCAAGCATTGATATGGCCTGGATACAATTCTCCTGATAAACGTATAGATTATTAACTTCAGAGCATAACCTGGCAAGACCGCTGTTGTTAAATCCTGTTGTATATTCATCCAATCCGGTATCTAAGTAAAACTCAGGCATACAGGTAGACACTTTTGCTATTAATTCTAAAAGCCTGGAGAATATACCTTCTTTCCAATTGTTCTCTTTAATTGATTTGAAAAGCTCTTCTGTCTCTTTGGAGAATTTTTCCTTATACTTGTATTCTTCCAAGAATACTGCCTCATAGGTGGAGATGGACATTCCTTTAAATAAAACGGGTCCATTATTAAAGAAGTATATCACTCCCCGTGAATATATGTCGCTCTTTTCAGCGGCATTTTCTTTTTCAAAGCTTAAATATACCTGCTGAGAAACAATTATCTTTGATTCTTTAGGCGAGAGCTCATTCGCCCGCGCTTGAAGCCTTGCCGCTGTATTAAAAAGGAATCCTGAAAGATTTCCCTTTTCCGTTACAATAAGAGGAGTTGAGATATTTCCACCCGCTATGCCTGCGGAAATCTTGAATGTTGGAAGAACGATCTCGTACTGTGAGCGGCTTTGAGTAACTGTTTTGTCTCTAATAACCTTTTTCTGAGAAAAATTATCGATAATGCTGAGCGTTGCAGAGAGTATATCAGTGGCAGAGGCAGATAGCAAAATTATCTCGTCACCTCTTTCCCTCTGGCTCAGGGTTTCAAATCTCCTGGTGATTCCTTTCACTCCATTTTCTATAAAATTATCAAGTAAGTGCAGGTTCGAAAGGTTCTTCTTATTTTCCTGGCAGAACTTCGTATATCCGTGTATATCGAGTATGGCGATATATATATTTGAGATGGAAATATTTCGTTTCGGATCACCGCCGAAATCATATCTCCTTCCCGGTATTACGAGTTCTTTCCAGAGTTTCGCGTATGAGGATTTATCAATGTCCTTCGTAAAGCCCCAGTAAAGCTGTTTTATTAAATTAAAAGCCTTTTGAATGACAGTGCTTGTTAACTGATTTAGAGGGAGTTTTTCCGTATATTCTTCTAATTGGGAAAATACTGTTATTTCTTTATTGATAATTTTATCGTGAAGATGCGTAAAAAGTTCGTATGCCGAGGTCTTTTCTGAAAACTCAAGGATATGCTTCAATATAGTCCCCTGCTTGCCCGCGGCATATTATATATTGATAACACATGAAGGACTGATTTTCAAGGAAGAAAGCCTTGTGCGTCATCTTATTTTTTCTCTTTTTATCCGCAGGGAGAGCGTGATCTGTACTGAAACGGCTATCATTAAAAGAAGAGTGCAGAACCAATAAGCGCTCTGCATAGAATAATGCTGGAAAAGCTGCCCGCCTACAACTGAGCCGGTGATCAGCCCTGCGGCCAGGAGGGACTCATGTACTGCCATTCTCCCCGCCCTGCTGCTGACTGATGTATCGGAGTTTCATAGATTGATGGCTATAAATACTCTATTCAGAGGCCCTGGGTCAAGGTCGTCAATGGGCATAAAGCCCCACAAATTCTTTGCTTTACATTGAACGGCCACTTGTTATAAATTAGTAGAACATTATGCGACACAACTAAGTCTAGGCAGGAAATCATGAAAACTATTAATTCTAAAGAGAATGAAAAAGCGGATCTAATCACAGCCGATTCCGCACCATCTGCAAACTTTATCCGGAGTATCATCGCTTCCGACATAAAGGAAAATAAAAATGACGGCCGGGTTCATACCCGGTTTCCACCGGAGCCTAACGGCTACCTGCATATCGGTCATGCTAAAGCTATCAGCCTTAATTTCGGTATTGCGTCTGAGTATGAAGGGGGCCTGTGCAATTTGCGATTTGATGATACCAATCCAGGCAAGGAGGAAGTTGAATATACTGAATCTATCAAATTTGATGTTCGATGGCTTGGATTCGATTGGGGTGACAGGCTTTTCTATGCATCTGACTACTTTGAGACACTATACGATTATGCTGTTCAGTTAATCAAAGATGGCAAGGCCTATGTTTGCAGCTTGAGCGCTGAGGAAATCAGAGAGTACCGGGGCACCTTAACTGAGCCGGGTAAAAACAGCCCATATCGAACACGTTCAGTAGAAGAGAACCTCGATCTGTTTGAGCGCATGAGGGCGGGAGAATTCTCAGACGGCGCCCATGTACTGCGAGCGAAAATCGATATGGCATCTCCTAATCTAAATATGCGAGATCCGACGATTTACCGCATTCGCCATGTACCGCATCACAGGACGGGCAGTAAATGGTGTATTTATCCAATGTACGATTTTGCCCATTGCCTTTCGGATTCCATAGAAGGAATCACACATTCGATTTGTACACTTGAGTTTGAAAATAATCGCCCTTTATACGACTGGTTTCTTAACGAATTAAAGGTGAAATGTCATCCACAGCAAATAGAGTTCGCTCGCCTCAATTTCAGCTACACAGTTATGAGCAAGCGAAAGCTTTTAAAATTGGTAGAAGAAGGCTATGTCAGCGGATGGGACGATCCGAGAATGCCCACACTTGGGGGCTTAAGGAGACGCGGCTACACACCCGAGGCAATCCGGAGCTTCTGTGAGCGCATCGGGGTGTCAAAGACTAACAGTACAGTCGATATATCACTGCTTGAGCACTTCATACGTGAAGATTTAAACAAGCGGTCTCCGCGGGTGATGGCTGTGCTGCGCCCGCTTCGTGTTGTAATAGACAACTATCCGGCGAGTCGGGTAGAAGAGATAGATGCCGTAAATAATCCTGAGGATCCGCGTATGGGATCGCGTAGAATTCCTTTTTCTCATGTGATATATATAGAACGAGAGGATTTCCGGGAGCACCCTCCCAAAAAGTTCTTCCGCCTGTCCCCGGGTCGAGAGATAAGGCTGAAACACGCCTATTATATCAAATGTGTGAAAGTTGTAAAGGATGAGCAAACCGGTGAAATAATCGAGCTTCACTGCACCTATGATCCGGAGACCAAAGGAGGGTGGTCGGCAGACGGGCGTAGGGTCATGGGAACATCACACTGGGTATCGGCTGCCCACTCCCTGGAAGTGGAAGTGAGATTATACGATCATCTTTTCATTAAGGAGAACCCGGAGGAGGTTGAAGAAGGTGAGGATTTTAAATCTAACTTAAATCCCGATTCCTTAGTAACGCTGAAATCTTGCCGGGTTGAACCAGGCTTAAGGGGCGCAGAACCGGGAAGCCGGTACCAGTTTTTGAGAATGGGCTATTTCTGTGTAGATTCTGTTGATTCATCCGATGAAAGATTAGTGTTCAATCGTACCATATCGCTGCGCGATTCATGGGCCAGGATCGAGAAATCACTTTAAAGATTAAGAAGATCGCGCATTCAAGATAGATCATCCCTCTTCCATCAGATTCTCTACAATTGAATCGATATCCTCCTGGACGATATCTGATTTACGCTCAAAAGCAAGTTCCTGATTTGCGTCCCTTAGTTTTTTAAGTAGGCTGTAGATAATTATCATGAGGAATTTAATTCCAGCGGTTGGGCGTTTCTTAATAAAATCAAGCAGATCCTTTCTATGAATTCGAAGAATTGTGGTGCTTTCGGTGCTCACAACATTGGCTGTTCTCTTTACTGTAAGAAATATTCCTGCTTCCCCAAAGACCTCTCCTTCTCCGATTGTACATATAAATACTTCCTTACCTTCTGCTTCCTTTACAGATATATTTACACAGCCTTCAAGTACAGCAAAGAAGTATGGACTAACCTCTCCTTCTGAAATTATCCTGTCATTCTCTTGATAGTTAAGAATGTTTGATATTCGAAGGATTTCATGAAGCGCTTCATTATTAAGATATCGAAATGTCATAATTTTTTTCATTTTTGAAATATAGTAATCTTGCTGCTGATCATCCATTTTTCGCTCCGGTATCCTTTAGAAACATCAATGCTTTTCATAAATAATTATTATAGGGCTTTTACTTTTAGTCAATAAGAAGTTTAAAAATTAATTAGACATCGCAGTCTTATTCTGTTAAATTGTGATAATATTTAAATCGTGAACTCATACGATCCGGAATTGCAAAAAAAAGTATTTATTCAAGAACCAGATAATATTATTGAAGAGGTAAAATGCATACTATCGTTAATCAACTCGAAGACTGATAATTTTGTAGAAGAGGTGTTTAATGATACTGTTAAACTCTTTAATGGTCACTTTAAGGGCTATCAGGCCAGTAAAACAAAATACCATGATTTGAACCATACCCTTGCAGTCTTCCTGGCAACTGCAAGGCTGATGCATGGAGCTGTTATCAATGGAAGGGCTCTTAGTAGAGATATAATAGATATTGGGTTTATATCGGCACTATTTCATGATGTTGGTATGATCCAGACGGAAGACGATCGCCAGGGAACCGGAGCTAAATATACTATCGGTCATGAAGAACGCAGCATAATATTTCTAAAGAATTATCTTGTAGAGAGGAATCTGTATAAAACTAATCTAGATGACTGCGCGCATATCATAGGATGTACTATTACGGGATTATCACCTGCTGAGATACCATTCAGATCAAAAGAATCGGAGCTTATTGGCAAAATAGTGGGATCGGCTGACCTTATAGCACAAATGGCGGATAGGCTCTACTTAGAGAAGCTGCTCTATCTTTATCAGGAATTTCAGGAAGGTAAAATACCTGGATTTGAGTCTGAGTTTGATCTCTTAAGAAAAACTGAATCCTTTTATAAAAATGTATCTAAAAAGCGGTTATACATAGATTTAGGAGGGATTTACTCATTGATGAGAATACATTTCAAAGATCGCTTTGGAATAGATAGAGATTTCTACCAGGAAAATATACAGAAGAATATAGAATATTTACGAAATGTAATCTTAAAATATGAACAAGAGTATAGACAAATGCTCAGGCGAGCAGGAATTGTTTCAAGTCTCGAAAAAGCTAAAATATAGTCACAGCTCACTGTATGATATTCTATTCGCATCACAGAATGCCTTCAAATTTTCATTGTGTAGATTAAGCTTTAAAGCATACTTCTTGTATTTACTGAACAGCTTAAGTCCTTCGGATTGCTTTCCGGTTAAGAAAAGATATCTTCCGTATTCATATAATGCCGGTTGTAGAGTATCAAAATAGTTGTTGTGCTCTGCTTTATTTATTGCGTACTTAAAATACCGGTTTTCATCAGGTGGAAACCCAGAGATTTCCGTAAGATCTTCGATTAATTTTCCGTGCTTATTCCTTTTCCCTTCAAGGAATATCAAAGCCAGGGCGATCACGATATGAATATACCCATTTTCTCTGTCATAACCGGTTTCCTTTATATGGTGCAGGTGCTTTAATGAGTATACTAAAGCCATTTTTATTTTCTCCAATCGAATATAGGTCATGGCAATATAGGAATAATTTGAGCCGATATCATAATTATCATTATGAGCTTTCCTGATTTGCAAAGATTTTTTAAAATAGATCAAACTCTGACTATATTTCTCCTTAACAAATCCAGCCATCCCGATAGCATAGTACCAGTATGACAGATTACTGTAATCCTTTTTCCTCTGCGATAATTTGACGGCTTTTTTATAACAGCGAATGGACATCTTGTAGTTATCTAATTTATAGAGATAGGCTGTACCCATCATATAATGGATGTCTTCAATATTCTTTGTGTCCTTGTTTTTTTTCTTTATCCCTAAGAGTCTATTGAATTGGCCAATTGCCCCTTTCGCTTTTTCTAAATAGTAATAACAAGCTCCTAGACTGCTTAAACAGAAAACGATGCCCTCTTGATTTTTAAGTTCATCATATATTTTGAGAGCCCTCTTATAGTTAATAATGGCCTGGGGGTATTTAAATGACTTTTCCAGTTTAAAGCCATCATATTCAAACGATTTGGCTTTTGATAATTCTTGGCTATCCATAGGTTTGATCTTATCCCAATTATATATACCCGTATGATTAATGTAAAATTGAAGTAAAGCTTTTTCTGTGTTAGATTATTGGTGCTTTAGTGATTTTAACAATATGAAGAAAATTCGATGCTGTATTGTAGGCCTGGGAAGAATAGGAAGTATTTTAGAAGAGGATGTGCTTCGAGAGAAGCCGTGCACTCATGCAGGTGCAATTGCGCAAAATAAGGATTGTTTACTTGTCGGCGGCTGCGATATAGATAAAAAAAGGTGTGAGTTGTTTTCAAAACGATGGAATTGTCCATCAATCTATACGAATTTTGACGATCTATTAAGGGACACGCTTCCGGATATTGTACATATCGCCACTCCCCCCGAAACGCATCTTGAAATAGTCGAAAAAGTCCTGCCCTATAATGTAAAGGTTATTATTTGTGAGAAGCCTTTGGCGGAAAATGCTCAGGATGGGCTGAAAATCGCAGGTATACATAATTCCGGCATGGTTAAAATATTAATAAATCATGAAAGGCGTTACTCAAAGGATTATAAAATTGTAAAAAAGCATATCGATGAAAAAGATTTCGGTGATCTGTTATCAATTTATTCAAAATTATATATGGGGAGAAGCAGGCCCGTAAATGATATCCTGCTAAATGACGGTACACATCTTGTCGATACAATACAATTTCTGACTTCTTCAAAACTTGAAAAAGTAAAGACAGAGAAGTTTTTCACATCCAATAAAGAATCTCTTCTAATAATCGGCAGGGCCGGCGAAATACCCGTGGTACTTGAGATTGGATCCGGACGCAATCATATCCATTTTGAGCTTGACTTAAGCTTTTCCTCCGGAAGAATAAGAATCGGAAACGGCTTATATGAAGAATACTCAAGCGGCAAAAGTCCATATTATGAAGAGATGAATTCACTTTTAAAAGCAGATGTGGCCAGGCCAAAGATTACCGGATATTTTACAAATATGCTGGCGGATGCCGTTCAATGTGTTAGGGATAAATCAAGGATTCCCTTATCCAGTGCGGAAGACGGATATACGGTTTTATCATTTATCGATTCGGTTAAAGAGGAATATAGAGAGAATTAGGCGGCCTTAAGGCTTGCTTGAAACCGGAGCTGCAGTATGAAAAAAAGAACAGATTACTTGTCATGGGATGAATATTTTATGGGAGTTGCGCTTCTATCAGCCCATAGAAGCAAAGACCCAAATACTCAAGTTGGCGCCTGCATTGTAAACCCTAAAAATAAGATTGTGGGTGTGGGGTATAATGGTTTACCAACCGGCTGTTCTGATGATGATTTCCCATGGGACCGGCAGGGAGATTTTTTAAGTACCAAATATGCCTATATTTGCCACGCTGAACTTAATGCTGTAATAAATAAGATAAGTGCGGATCTCTATGACTGCTCCATTTATGTTGCCCTTTTCCCGTGCAATGAATGTGCAAAAGTAATTATACAGGCAGGTATCCGGAAAGTTGTTTATTTGTCGGATAAGTATTCAGATACTGATCAGGTAAGGGCTTCAAAAAGATTGTTTAACAGCGCAGGGGTTGTATGCCGTCAGCTTAAAATTAGAAGAGATTCAATAACCATACGATTTAAGACTTAAATGGTTGTTTTTTACAGAGCCTCTCTGTTTCACCATTACTTGTATAACAGGTATCATAAGCACCACCCCATAACCACCCAAGAGCAAGGAACAGCCGGTAGGCTCATTTTTTTGTTCTGTCAATGATCGAGAAATGATAAAAACCAATGAAGAAGCTACTAAACCGCCGAAAACTGTACTGAAAAAATCTCTCCACTCGGGGTTTCCGAATCCGGTTTGGTCTATCAGCTCTTTTAAGGCTCCCGCTAAAACTGAACTTGAAACACCGATTCCTGAGATCAGTAATTCAGTGTATACATCGTGTTCATTTGCCACAATCGGTATGGCCAGGGCCGAGGATAAGAAAGCTACAGACATACCAGCGAGAAAGTGCAGATGACTGTCTGGTATTTCCGAACTCTTTTCTGCTAATCCTGCTTCTTCCGATTGGATGGCTGTTGTGAACTGGAGAATAACAAGAATTATTACGATCCTTTTTTTCTTTCCCAATATCGCCATAATGAGCTTCACTGTCATATTATAGCGTAATTATTAAGAATACGTTATTTTTTTTAGCAATTTACAGAGCTGATAATAAAAGATTATAGCGATCTCATGAGCAAATCAGCTTTCGCTGCGGATAATCTTTTCGATCTTGACCATACAATAATGAAATCCTCACTTTTACTGACAGACACAGTACACGCCTGAGAAATATTAAAAAAAAATGTATCTTAAAAATTGCCGCATAAGCTTAAAAAAGCATATAATTCTTTATTATATAAGCAATTAATATTATTTTTGTTATATTTAGATTACTTTGAATAATTCTTAATAACATAAGGAATTAAATATTTTTACTTGAAATTTCCATGAAATCCGGGTTATTATAGTGAAAAATAATTCAAACAGAAGGAGCAAAAGATGGGTAGTGAAACTTTGGTTGTTGCATCGAAAGTTAAAAGCTATATCAAAAGCAGGGGAGGAATGAATACTTCCGCCAAAGCGATTGATATGCTGTCGAGCAAAGTAAAAGAATTATGCGATACTGCCATTAATAATGCCAAGAGCAGCCGTAGAAAAACTGTTATGGATAAGGATTTTTAGGAAAGGCAGCCGTTATCCGGATTATTTCTTAATAATATAGAGAAATAGTTCTATTTTTTTTATAGATCACATATCATCACATCTTCCGCAGTGAGGGAGTTATTTCAACTATCGGTTCACTCACCAGGATATTCTATGAAATTACGTCATTTTTTGACTATTCTGTTGATGCACAGCCTTATTCTTTCCTGTATATTTTCCCGCGGCCTGTCTGAAGAGGAGAAGAGAAAAGGAGAGATCAGAATATATTTACTCTTTGCACGAAATGATAATACCGCAAATGCATTCATGGAAAGGTATCATCTGCCATCAGCTCTCTATTCATTCACCTGGTCAGAGTTTTCTGTAGAGGGTGAGGAGGTGAATCTTGATTCAAGAGGCGGATATAGAATCGTTAGTAAAAAGCTCGTTTATACCGAGAGCATCGGGAGTTACATGCTCTATGGCTACGATGTAGGGGCAAGTTGCCATGTTTTGAAAGAGATTTCTCCACTTAAGACATATACCGTTACTTTTAACTATATTGATATGACTGAGAAGGAGGGCTTTACCTATCAACCTGCCGATTGGGCCCGGCTGAAGGCCATCTGGAAGAGTAAAAAAGTTTCCGGATCTGTAAGAATAGTCGAGTTAATTTATATTGGAGCAGGAGAATTCAAGGCACGGGTTGAGATTGGTTAACACAGTCTAAAGAAGGATATGGAGGTTATAAACGTTACCAGCCTACGGCTGTTCTCTAAAGATATTTTAAAAATACAGCAAAAAAAATAAGATTTTAAGTTGTGATAGTAGAGTGCCAGTGCTATTAATAAGGCCCTCACCTGCAGGTAAGGGCCATTGTTCTACTGGCTGTTTAGCCTTGAACTGATGAGTAATTCAGCTTTCTATCGGACACACATCAATACGCTTTTTAGAAGATCCGGTTCTTTAGAATACTCTTTTATGAGGATTACTGTTATTTCCATGGGAGGACTCATCCTCGCATTCTTCACACTCATCACAGCCGTTCGATCTTCCTCTTCCAGCCCATAGGGGTCTTCCATCTTCTGAGCGGAAACAATAGGTAATTTCTCCGGAAGTAAGGGTTACAGGAGCAATGTCCTGCTCGTAAACAAATCCGAAAACTGTCGCAGATTCACGTTCCTTAAGATTCAGGTCCAGAGAATCCAAATAATCATGATTCCCAAGATGAAGAGCATAAAGGGAATCACCGGTTTGCAGATACCATTCTCCAGCATCTTCTGTAAGCGTGCCCGACAGAGTATCAAGGGAACCCAGGGTAACGATTTCGTTGCCTTTTAATTCTGATGCGGAGACAGTTAAAATCGCTGCCGCCATAAAAATTGAAACAAACAAAACAGACTTAAGATTTTTCATAAATCTCCTCCTAAAAATTAGTTTCTGTAAAGTAAGATAGATCAAGAAATTATAGAGTATGTGAATCCTTTATGAAGATTTTGTGAAGATGATTCTGATATATTTACCTTTTATCTGTCTCTTATCAGAATATTATTACATATAAGGAGATTTCAGGAGAAAGGACTTATAATTTTCAATCCAACTGAAATTATATGAACCATTGTGTTAAAGATTATTTCCCTCTTTTTCTGGTCTTGCCACATTAACCGTTATATTCCTGCCCTGCACTTCAGATCCGTTAAGTTTTTGAATGGCATACTCTGCCTGCTCATTATCAGGCATCTCTACAAACCCGAATCCCTTCGATCTATCCGTTTCCGGTTTCTTAATTATTTTTATAGATGTCACTTCTCCATACTGCTCAAAGATTTTTTTTAGTGAATCTTCTGTCATTCTATATGATAGATTACCAGCATAGATTTCTACTGCCATAATACACCTCGAACCAAATCATTAGGGTTTTTTAAACAAAAATGCAAGCTCTTTCTATCACCCGAAGAATATTCTACTTGGAGCATTATCCAATATCGGGCAGCTCATAGATAACTTTCAGCTTATTTAAAGCCTCCTCCAGGCTCCTGTAAACCAAAGCATTCATACCCAACTGTTTCGCAGCTGCAATATTTTCATAACTATCATCGATGAATAAACTTTCTTTGGGTTGAATCTTTAGTTTTTGCAGGCAGTAGCGATATATTGGAAGCCCAGGCTTAACAAATCCCAGATCGCAGGAAAATGCATGAACATTGAAATCTGCTATCCAACTAAACATTTTCTTTATATGAACAAGGATATCCCCCGGCATGTTGGATAGTATGGCGGTTTTATAACCTGATTCACCTATGCGCCTTGCCCATTGTACTATTCTGTAATCTATTCGCGTCCAGGCATTAATATCCTCTCGAATAAGAATCTGGATTTTTTCCTCATCCGGTTCGATATTACCTGCCTTCAGTATTCTTGACCAGTATATTTTACCGTCAATTACGCCTCTGTCAAAATCCGTGCGGTATTTTCTATACACCTTTTCAAATGAGGTTAACGGGAGATTGCATATTTCCTGCATTCGCCTGAAGTTTTCAGGAAGAGGCGGAAAGCTCAGTACATTGCCGTAATCAAATATAACAGCTTTTAAGGATTTTCTCATGAATCGCAGTAATATAATGGAAATGATTACATTTTTCAACAGGGTGAATATTGATATAGAAGCTATAATCACTGTAGACTCTGTATATATGCAAACAGTTCACAGGACATACTATGATGATTCTGCCTGTTTAGAATATATCCCATGATTGAAATGTGGGATGAGTCATTTAAATCCAGGAATGTTAAGATAAGAGAGGCTTAAGGAATGAGATCTCAAACAGTTGAAATTAACAATCGAAAATATCTTGGATCAAAATACAGGCTGTTGAATTTCATAACAAAAGTCATTCGCTCTAAAGCGGATAAAATAGATACGTTTATCGATGGTTTTGCCGGAACCGGGGTGGTAGGGAATCATTTCAGGGAGTTTTCCAATAAAGTCATTTCGAATGATATACTCTATTCAAATTACATTATCAATAGAGCCTTTCTAAACAGCACAGAGACCAATGTCAGTGAGGATAAAATAATCACACTTTTAAATAACCTTAATAATTCCAGGCCCTCTAAAGGGT
>JAUWZD010000126.1 GCA_030615505.1 Spirochaetales bacterium
GACCTTTTTCAGTGTCTTGATGAAGTAAAAAAGGCCGTCTTTGACACCGAAAAACCAGCAGTGGATGCGAAAGATCTGTACGGGCGCGGTGTGGCGGCCAGGATGAAGTCCCCGAAAATGGCAGCCAACTCCTCCTCCTGCTGCCAGCTAAAGATGAGCTCCGATGGGAGTGTATTTATCAACTTAGCCGGAATCGAGATGGGCCAGGGTGTCCAGACCGTGTTTACTCAGATGACTGCAGAAGCCCTGAAGATACCAATCGATAAAATCCGGGTTAATCGGGATGTGGACACCCAATTCAGCCCCTGGGACTGGCAGACAGTAGCCTCGATGCAGACCTACCGTGGCGGACGGGCTATTGTACAGGCATGCGGACGGGCCGTGACCCAGCTTAAAGCCAATGCCGCAGCGGCTTTAGACTGTTCCCCTGAGGAGATCGAATACGACGAAGGGGGATATTTCAGGCGTAATGATCCCTCTAAAAAGCTCTCTGTCGGCTCCTTAGCCAGGGGATATATGTTTGAGAACGGTCTCACCGTAGGAGTTCCCGTACACACCACGGGGAGCTACCGGGTACAGGGGGTGATCGAGCCGGATCCCGATACGGGGATGGGGAATGCGGCCGGGTCCTGGACCTTCGGCTGCCAGGCTGCGGAGATCAGAATCGAAAAAGCAACAGGCAGGGTTGAGGTGCTTCACTTCGCTTCCGCCTTTGACCCCGGGAAGGTGATCAACCCCACTACCTGCCGCGGACAGATAGTCGGAGGTGTGGTTCAGGGTATGGGAGCCGCTCTGATGGAGAAGATCGAGTTCAAGGAGGATGGGACTATTAAGAACGCCAATTTCGGCCCGTACAGGATTCCCCAGATCGAGGACATGCCCAGAAAGCTCACTGTGAAATTCGTGGAGACCCCGAACACGGAGGGTCCCTGGAGCGCCAAGCCGATTGCAGAGCATCCGATTGTCGCGGTCGCGCCTACTATTTTAAACGCGATCCAGGATGCAATGGGCGTAGACTTTACCCGGCTTCCTGTTACCCCGAAGGATATCCTTAAAGCTCTTGAGGAGGAGGGAAAATAGATGCCCAGGATCAGCCTTAAAGTCAATGGAATCCAGCATACTGTGGAGATCGAGGAAGGGAGGATAACCCTCCTGGATGTGCTGCGCGATAAGCTCGACTTAACGGGGAGCAAGCTCGGCTGCGGTGTGGGAAAATGCGGGGCCTGCACGGTAATCATGAACGGAGAAGCTGTCACAAGCTGTACGACTTTAGCGAGCAAGGCTGACGGCGCTGAGGTTCTAACTATTGAAGGACTTTCAGTCGGGTATTCTCTCCATCCCATACAGGAGGCATTCATCGAAACCGGGGCGGTGCAGTGCGGATTCTGCACTCCCGGACTGATTATGCGTATCTATGATCTGTTAAGCAAAAAGCCATCCGCCTCGGGAGAAGATATACTAAAAGCCTTGAATAAACACCTCTGCAGATGCACGGGTTACGAAACCATCTTAGAAGCAGTTAAACTTGCACAGAAAAAGATGGCCTGATACCTCCCCTTTAGATCCGGAGGGCATATTATGAATTTTCATCCTGAGCTGAAAGTGCTATCAGATGAGCAGATCCATGCAATCCATCAGTCAGCAATGAAGATGCTGTGGAATACGGGTGTTCTGGTTAAAGCAAAAACAGCCCGAGATTTGCTGCGTAGAGCGGGTGCAGTGGTTAATGAAGAGACCATGATCTGCCGCATCCCGAGCGATATAGTAGAGGAAGCCTTAAAAGGCGCTCCATCCTCGTTCTCCGTCTATGCACGCAACCCGAAGAATAATATTCACGTTTCAACAGAGTCACTGCACTATGAACCAATGATCGGCCGGCTCAACTGCTATGACTATGAAACCCGCACAACACACAGCACTACGCTTGAGGATGTAGGGCATCTGGTACGAATAGCTGATTTCTTACCAAGCTATCACCTGCTGCATTCAGGCGCCATTATGCCTCAGATTGACGGTGTGCCTATTCGCGCCACCCACGTATATGGCTATCTGGAATCAGTTCGGAATTCCAGCAAGCCTATAAAAGCCACATCTCGTGAACGGATCATGGCTGAAGACTGCTTGCGCATGGTTGCCGTGATTGCAGGCGGTGAGGACCAACTCAAGTGCAAAGCATACACTTTTACCACAGACAATCCTGTAGCCCCGCTGCACCACGACCGGGATCAGATGGAGGGCGCCTTAGAGTTTGCTAAATATGGGCTGCCCATCGATGTGACAAGTGAACCGCAGGCCGGTGCCACAGCCCCTGTGACAATCGCAGGCCTGCTGGCTCAGCAGACGGCCGATGTTACCAGTGGGATTACAATTATACAGCTTGCCAACCCCGGCAATCCCGTTTGGTACGGCACGTGCGGCTCAATTATGGATATGCGCATTGGCCGCATTGCCATCGGTGCGGTGGAGATGGGGTTGATAAACGTCGCCAGTGCACAGATAGCTCATTTCTATGATATTCCCTGCCGGGGCACAGCCTCTGCTACGGACTCAAAGATGCTGGATTTCCAGGCGGGATACGAAAAGACCCTGGTGCTGACTATGGCCGCTTTGGGCGGGGTCAACAAGATATTCTACCCGGGCACCATGGAGGGTGCATTGACTATCAGCAAGGAAAGCCTTGTTACAGATGACGAAATCGCTTCAGGGCTCTATCGTGTGATTGAAGGCGTCAATGTCAATGAAATGACCCTGGCTGTAGACATTGCAAACAAAGTCGGGCCGGGCGGCCATTACCTCGGCCAGGTTCATACCATGCAGTTTATAAGAGATGAACATTTCCTGCCCATGCTGGCTAATCGCCAGACACGCGAAAAGTGGGAAGAGGGGGGAAGCTTAAGTATGGTAGACCAGGCTCATAAAAAAGTACAGCAGATTCTTGCCGAACACTCAGCAGACCCCTTACCCGCAGGTGCCGAGGCGGAATTGGAGCGTATTGTGAGCGAAGTTGAAGCTCGGGAAGCACGTAAAAGCACGTGAATTGCAAATAAATAGGAGAATATTAACCTATGAATGATATCGAATTCCTGTATCTGAATCAGGCTGATGTCCTGGCTACGGGGATTGATATGAGCATGGCTATGGATGCGGTTGAGGATGCATTCAAGCTGCATCAACAAGGCCTTACCAAGCTTCCCTATAAAACCGTGCTGGATCTGGGGGAAAAAGAGAGAGGTCGGTGCAATGCAATGCCCGCATATGTGGGCGGTGATTACGATGTATTCGGCATCAAGTGGATCGCCGGTTTCCCCAAAAATCCTATACGCCATGGGCTGCCGCGGGGCACAGGTCTCTTCATCTTAAACGATTCCTGGAAGGGCATACCCCTGGCGATCATGGACTGCACACTGCTGAGCGCGCTGAGAACAGGTGCGGTGACAGGAGTCGGGGCAAAGTACATGGCGCGGCCTGACTCCGAATCCCTGGCACTCATAGGCGCAGGGGTTCAGGCACGGACCCAGCTTGAAGCACTGAAAATCGCCATTCCGGATTTAAAGGAAGCACGCGCCTTTGATATACGCATAGAAACAGCCGAGAGCTTCGCTGTAGAGATGAGTAAAAAATTCTCGATGAAGGTAAAAGCGGTAAACAGCGCCGAGGAGGCTGTGCGAGGCGCAGACATTGTGGTTACTGTAACCGTAGCTGATGAACCGATTGTTAAGCAAGCCTGGATGAAACAGGGTAGCTTCTTTTCTGCTGTTGGCTCCTACCAGGAAGAAGAGTTCGCCGTGGTGAAAAACTCTGATAAAGTGGTTGTAGACAGCCTACAGCACGTTCTGCACCGTGAAACCCCGGTGATTGCCCTTATGATCAAACGGGGAATGATTAAACAAGAAGACATTATTGAGCTAAGCGATATTATAACAGGCTCTGCAGAGGGCCGCACAGGGCCTGAAGAGCGTATCTTCTTCTCGCCGATTGGAATGGCCATTGAAGATATCTGCGTCTCAAACAAGGCCTACCTGCTGGCTGTTGAGAAGGGCATCGGAACAAAGCTGAGGCTGTTTGGAAAGGAATAATAGCATAATAGAGGAGTCAGACGATGGCAGATACTGAACAGATATTAGCTAAAATGAAGGCAAGTATAGAGGCCTACGACAGCGACGCTGCCGTGGCTGCAGCAAAAGAGGCTGCCACAGCCGGGATGGACCTGCTTGTTGCCGTGGAAAAAGGCTTTGCAGAACCGATCCGTGCATTGGGCGAAGCCTTTGCTCGCATGGAAATATTCCTGCCTCAACTTATACTTGCAGCCAATGCAATGGAAGCGGGTATGGCAGTGATGGAAGAGGCGATTACAGCAATCGGAGGTGAGCTGGAAACAAAGGGCGTGGTCGTGATAGGAACGGTCGAGGGGGATATTCATGACATCGGTAAAACAGTTGTCGCTGCTATGCTTCAGTCTAACGGTTACCAGGTCCATGATCTGGGCGTTGAGGTACCGGCTTCGCGATTTATAGAATCTGCTAAAAGTTTGAATGCTGACGTTATCGCAATGTCGGCCCTGCTTTCCACAACCATGCTCTATCAGCGTGACGTGATCGAGCTGCTGAACAATAAGGGACTGGCTGATAAATATTTCACCATTGTGGGCGGTGCGCCTGTAAAGCAGGCCTGGGCTGATGAGATCGGTGCGGACGGCTATGCTAGCGGTGCCTGCGAAGCTGTTAAATTACTCGATCAACACAGGGAGGTATGGGCGAAATGAATTTTCAGGAAGTTGCCAGGCGCGGTGAGACAGGTATGTTGATGGAAGCCAATGACTTTCTAATGCAGCGGGTTGCAGCAAATGTAATGAAACTGCAGAAAAAATACGATATCAAATGGGACGGCACAACACTGGTTAATCTAGATGATGATCTGGCAGACCGCTGTTGGGAGGCTGGCAAGGAGCTCTTGCTGGCATCCGGTGTTTACAGCATGAACAGCCGGCGGGTCATCGGGTTTAATGAAGAAGAACTTGATTTTGCCCTGCGTTTTGCTCCTTCCCGGGTGACCATGGGCCAGGGCAAGGATGTGGTCACCATACACCACCGGGGCCTTGAAGACCCGCGCAGGCCTTTCATCTTCGGCGGCCCGTTCAACGCCGACACTCATGAAGATATGTTCGTAAAACTCAATGAGGCTTTTGCCCAGGAGCGCATCATTGATGCCCTGTTTTTCCCCGGGTATCTAAAGGAACTGGACGGGCAGATGATCCGCCCCACTTCCGGCCTTTCCAGCCGGGCTGCTATACTGTATGGCCAATGGTCCCGGGAAGCTGTTCGCCGGGCCGGACGGCCGGGAATGCCTATTACCGGACACGCAGTGATGGCCCTTAATGAAATCGCCTGTACAAACGAGGCCTGGGGCTTACGCTCAACTGATCCCCGGGCCATGGTGCTTATCTCAGAGCTTCAGGTGAACGATGTTACCATGACACGGCTGGCCTATTACCAGGCATACGGCTGCCCTATATATATGGCCTTCACACCGTTAGTGGGCGGCTATGGAGGCGGTCCTGATGGTACAGCCATTATTGCCGTTGCTTCCTTCATCGCTTCGATTCTCATGGGCGCAGATATCACACACCTCGGGCCCCAGCACCTGAAGTATAAGCAGCAGACCAACCAGCACTCTTTGTTTATGGGAAGCCTGGCCAACCAGGCAGTGGCAAGGAACAGCCACATTATCGCCACCACCAGTCATACCACGGCCGGCCGTCCGGGTTCAGCTCAGTATGCGCACGAGTTCTCTGCCCTGGCACTGACTGTTGTAGCCAGCGGCAGCAACATCAGCGGACCTCGGCCGGCAGAGCCATTGGGCTTTAATAATGTTAGCCCACTGATGGCTAGATTGCTCGCCGAGGTGGCACATGCAGCAGCCGGTATGACCCGAAAGCAGGCAGCCCCTATTGTCGAGCAGCTCCATGAGAAGTACAAGGATAAGATCCTACTTAAAGATGCTCCCAGGGGCCAACCATTCGAGGAACTGTACGACGTGAAAACCCTGACACCAACGCCGGAGCACCAGGCCCTCTATGACAAGGTCAAGGAAGAACTGATCGCTTTGGGTCTGCCGTTAACTTAAAAGATATGTAATTCTATGGATATAATGACCTAAATTCCTAAAAGCCTTTTTAGAATCTCTAAATGCTCCCTTTCCATATCTGCCAGAAGGTGAAAGGCTTTATTTACAGGTGGGATTTTACTGATCCTACTTAAATTGTTATAAAAGTTAAATCGATCCTCTTCCATTCTGAGAGCTTTCAATATTTCCGACTTACACTTACTTAGAGCATTCTTATCCAACGGTTCAATCGTTTGTATTTCATGAAAATGATGTTGGCCAAAGATTTCCTCCAACTGCTCATGCGAGACTTCTCCCTCTGCGATATAGGTCAGGATTTTTTTATGGCTCTCTTCCTCTTGAATTATATGTTCCAGACCCTTATTCGATTCATCTCCGGATAATATTTCTTTCAGAGACAGGTAGAGATCGCTTTCACTTTCTTCAAATACTAAAGCTCTCTTAATAATGAGCTTGAGAATCCATATTTTAATAGATTTAAACATACTAACCTTTTACAGCTTCCATTATTGACCAGAGACCAAACCCTATAAAGATGAGCCCTGCTGCAACTTTCATAACCCGCTCGGGCATTACCTTGCCCAACACTCCGCCTAAAAGAACTGCAGTGAGGGAGGTAAGGACTAGAGCAAAAGAGGCTCCCAGAAATACAGAGAGGGAGGACTTCTCTTTTGAAGCAAAGGCGAATATGGCGAGTTGGGTTTTGTCTCCCAATTCAGCAAGAAAGATCATTAGAAAGGTTGAGATGAATATCTGCCAATTAACTATCATAACAATAATCATAACCATAAATATCTATTTTGGGGAAGTGGCAGTCCAATCTGAGCAACTGCCCCTATATTGAAATTTCCCACCTAAAAAGTAAAATCACTATTTATGGATTATAGTGGGACGGATTATAATGAAATCAATCCTATTATTTATTTCAGAATATTAGACTAGCTAAATATTATTTATAGATATAAGTTGTAAAAAAAGATGAACTGGCAGGATAGCCTGTTTCGGCGGCATCTCTTTCAGTATCATCAGTTATAATTTTATCTCTCTCTTCTTCATGGTTTTATTCCCATTACTTCCTATAATGCCGAGTTGTATGCAAGCTCTGCAAAAATACGGATACCTCTGGAAGTTTATCAAAAACATCACCCACTGTTCTGCGGATTTATAGATGACGAATTTGAGCTTTTCAGAAATCAAAGGGAATATCTATTAAATATTGCTCCAACAGACAGCAGCTTTTTTTCAGGCCTGAAGTCAAGAAACAGTAATGATGAATTGTATAAGAGACATAATTACAGGAAAGCTAAGAGTGGCTTGAGTTCAAACATATGACTTTATGTGAAAATACATAAAGCATAGATTAATTCTTATTCTCATTTTTATCCTCGATCGAACACACAAGGAAATTATCAATTTAAAGGTAACAGAGGAAAATACACTACAAGAACAATCCAGAAGATCAAGAAAAAAGCAATAGAACAAGCCAGAATTAAAGCTAACCTTCCTGAGCATTATTAAGTTCACACACTGCATAGCTTCACAACGCATCTATTATAAAGTGGTATAAACGCAAGCTATATCCAGGAGTTACTTGGACTGTCTAGCGACAAAAACTCGAAAACAACTGAAATATACACTCATGTCAGTAAAAAGCGTCTTGGGAAAATACGTAATCAATCAGATAATCTTAATATAGATGATAAAGATGATTAACATAGGTATTCACTATAATCTTTCACCTAGAATGAGCATATCCGCATTGCGCATATATCTGTAATATTGAAAAATAAATGCAATGCGGATAAACTCTTAAATAAGGCATATAAGTTCATTGCGGATACTGAGAAGTTATCTGCAATTTCGCCCTTACAAGATTTGAAGCGGTGAGTTAAATGCCTATGTTGATAATGTATGTTAGTCTTTCAATCATAGTCATGTTAGCAGCATATTTATTGTGGAAAGCTCGGCGAGAATATAAGGTGCAAGGAAAGCTCTCAATACCGACTGTAGTGGGAGCATATGTTTGCTACATTCTCTATACTGTAGTAGTGGTATTTGCAGCATGGCACTCTTTTTGGCCGTTCCCAATAAACAAAATGGTATCAATTGTAATTGGATTTGTGTTTTTGTTTTTCGGCTTATGGCTTTACACAGCTGGTAAAATTACATTGGGTTCATTTAAGCGAGAGTCAGGTTTAGAAACAAATAAACTTATTACTTCAGGTATTTATCAATGGAGTCGGAATCCTATGATGGTAGGTTGGAGTTTGATTCTATTAGGTATTGCATTGATTGGGAGATCAGCCTTCGCTATAATTCTGGTTGCTCTGTTTTGGATCATGTTTCGGGTCACTTTAGTTGTAGAAGAAGAATACCTAGAACAGATATTTGTTGAAGAGTATCGAAAGTATTGTTCTAGAACCCCTCGCTATTTGGGCTTGCCCAAGAGTAAAGAGCAGTAGATAGCGGAGTTATCTAAATATTACGAAGGAGGTAAGGCGAAACAGCAGATAACACAGCATAAAAGGTTCGTGCCTTGCGGCACTCACCCAAATTTTTGCTTCGCAAAAACTTCTTTTATGCTGGAAACGTTATGCGAAATGTCGAGCCAGTTGGCACTATTGAATAAATAGTGTATAATTTTTCATATTGGAAACGAAGAGGTACTTCAAAATGCAAGTTCTTCGGAAAGTACCATACATTTAAAAGGAATGGTACTAAAGAACTTTGAAGGAGTATACGAAAAAGAAAAAACAACGGGATTGTCGCATCCGATATTGGATTTACATAAAAGACCTTGATCGATATCTGCGTGTTGTTACTTTTGAGGAGGGAATTACTATACACAATGCATTTCCAGATCGAAGCTTTAAGGGGTGATCTAAGAAGTTTCATTACTACGAAGAGAATGATTCACTTTATATAGACCTTTCGTCACGCACAAGTGTTGATTTGAAGGAAGCCGGAAGTTTTTCCTGGCTTCCAATTGATTATGCGGAAGATGCGTAAATCGTCGGGATAGATATTCAACAAGCAAGTAAAATAGTTGATCTCACCAGCATTGAAGCAGATGAGATTCCTATAAAATAGTTCATATTGATATTTTATTGGCACTTAGTATAATTCTTATAATTATTCAAAAGGGAGGTTCATTATGAAAAAGTATATCCTCATTGTTGTGCTAATCCTATTTCTCTGTGTTTTAAACTTTGGAATGGCTTTTGATAATCAACGGCGGGGTTTCATCATCGGGGGACTTGGCGGTGTCTCACTGAACATCTGGAATCAGACTGTTAATGGTTATGAAAGTGATAATGAAACTGATTTTGCACTGCACACAGACTTTAGGATCGGAGGCGGCTTCAAAGGTGAAAAACTCATGCTTTACTACTGGAACATAGTTAATTGGTTCGGAATGGAGAATGTATATGGAGAAAAAGTTTTAATCACAAGCGGCATTACAGGTGCTGGTGTAAGCTATTACTTTAAACCCGCATCACCTTCTGTTTACGTCAATGGCGGACTCGGGATTTCCGTATGGAATGCTCCATTCGAAGTCTATTCTGAGGCATGTTGGGGATTCGGGTTTATGGGAGGTGTAGGATATGAGTTTGCCCCTCACTGGAGCGTCGAGTGTTGTATCATGTTGGGTAACCCGAGTTATACGGAACTGGGTGTCGAAGCCCAGACCAATGCCTTTGCGCTAACGCTCAGCTTTATTGGTATCGCATACTGATTAACACACATGAATTAACTTATACCCAGATTCTGCATTAGAATAGAAGAGAGATTAGCAAGAAATGAAATAAATACTTTCCAGGTAACCATTTATATGATACCATTCTGTCAAGGCAAAGACAAAGGGGGCCATCTGGAAAGTGATAAAAATTATACACCTTTTTACAATAAAATACAATCGGGGGTTTTACATAGTTCAAAAATAAGCTGGCTCGACACTTCGCCTAACAGCGTGTATCTGGTTCGTGCCTATCGGCACTCACCCAAATCGCCTGCGGCGAATTCAGATACACGCAAAACGTTAGCCGCAATTGGTCATTGGGAGATGACAACATATGAAAACAAAAGAATATCAAGAAGAAATTGAAAAAGCACTAAATGATAATAAATATTTGGAAGAACTATTGAAAAATATTTCCCCAGAAAGAAAAAAACATGCTGATAGAGACAAGAGTCGAACTATTTTAATTACTATAAGTGAAAAGTATCCAGAAAGACTATATGATAAATGGTATATTTTTACTGAATACCTAAGAAGCAATAATGCTTTTTCAAAATCTCCTTCACTTTATATTATAGCAAACCTGATTGTGATTGATTCGGAAGGAAAGTTCAATAAATATATTGATGAATATCTTGACTTATTAAATGACAAATCGGTAATGATAGCATCACATCTTGCACTTAATTGCGGAAAAATAGCAAAAATGAAACCCGAATTTGAGCCTCAAATTACAACAGAATTATTAAAGATTGATTCAACGAGCCATAGCAACGAACATAAAGAATTAATTAAAAGCTATATAATTGAAGCGTTTTATAACTACTTTCATCAATCTCTCTTAAAAAGGGAAATTATCAATTTCATTAGGGAGCAGATAAATAGCGATAGTAATAAAACTAGAAAAATAGCTAAAAAAATCTTGATGGAATTAGATAATTGATAGGAGAAGAAAATGTTTTCAATGTTTAAAAGAAAAAATAACATTGGGACTGAAGCTATTGAACCACAAATAGTGTACTTAAATGAACCAATTAAAATTATTGGTTTGTCAATTGATACCAATATGAAAAGTGTCTATCGTGATGTTCCAAAGTTAGGAAAACAATTCAACAAATTGAAAAAGACATTTGAAATTCCTAATAAAAGCGAGCCCTGGGGATTTGCAGCAATAAGCAAGGATTATAATGAAGAAAAGAAAACATGGACATATATAATGGGTGATGTGGTAACAAATTTTGTGGAAATACCTGAAGGAATGATTTCTTTTGAAATACCAGCAATAAAATATGCTGTCTTTCCGATCCGCCCTAAAAACAGGTTTGCATGGGGATGTGCTATCTCAAAAATGAAAAAAAACATATATACAGAATGGTTGCCCAACTCTAACTATGAACAAGCTGGACAAATTGA
>JAUWZD010000057.1 GCA_030615505.1 Spirochaetales bacterium
ATCCATATCCGTGATACCTGTAGCATTGATGGTCTGATCCCCGGTATCATAATATTTAATCATACCGGTGCCTGCATAGGTATTATGCCCGATAAACACATCTCCCTGGTAGATAAGCAGCGGGGTTGCGCCTCCTGCTCCCAGATCCTTCAGGATAACTTCAGGGTTAGAATCTGAAGAATCATCATCCATAGTGCAGCCTGCAAATATTAGCAGGTAGATGGATGCCAGAATAATGATTGAAAAAACCATATTTCGTTTTTTCTTTGCCATAATAAAGACCTCCTAAAAATTATTTTTAAAAAGCAAGCTCAAACCCCGTTCGTATCAAAACCCCGGGCATTGGGTAATCGCTTATACTCTCATACGATTCGTTAAAAAGGTTATCTACGAAAAAGAGGAATGAAAGATGCTCTGTAAGGATTCGCTTATAGTGCAGATCAACTTTGAAATACGAAGGCATATACGATCTGTTTTCTATTTTCAGATACCGTAATCCCTGGTAGTGCGCGTTCAGGCTTAAATGATTTTTTTTACCATTATATTTTATTCCCGTATCCAAAGCATGGACCGGTATTCCCGGAAGGCGTTTGTTATCCTGCAAAGAAAAATCACCGGATAAGACAAAGGTGTAGAGAAATGTATAATTAAAGATAAATGTAAAATAATCTAAAAAATCAATATCAAGATGCGCTTCAATCCCGGGATAGAGCCCTTCACCGTAATTCGACGGCCTCCATCTACTATCTTCTCCCGGCTGCCAGAGAATTACGTCTTTTATATAACGTACAAAGCCAAAAAGATCATACCTGATATTCTCTTCTAATGAGGATAAACCGAAATCAATACTGTATCCTGTTTCCGGTATTAAATCGGGATTGCCTTCAGCGAAAGCATCCTTAGGCCAGTAGAGATCGTTGAAGGTCGGCGCCCGGAATGATTTTGAGATACTAAGCTTAAGGGACTTTGAATCTGATAGATTATAGACTCCGCCCAATTTAAAATTAAGGCTGTCTTCAAAATCAGAGTAGTAGTCATACCTTAAAACCGGCTGAAGAGTGAATCGTGAAGTTATATAAATCGGTATCTCTGTAAAGCCTCCGGCATATACCCTCTCTCTCTCTTCCCTAGATCGGTGCTGTTCATCATGTCAAAGTTGAGACTTCCGCCGTATATGAGAGAGAAATAGTCAAAGAAAAGCATTTCCTGGGCAATATCCGCACCGGCTGAATGTGTTTCATGAGTTGAATCGAACGAACATTTGGGATCTTTATAATCTACTCTGAAAAAATTGTAGAAAGACTTGATATCGAGGCCTAAAAAGTCACTGAAAAATTTATCTGTTTTATAATTTAACGTCCCTCCGAGCTTGAGGTCCTGTTGTTCAGCATTCGGAGTGAGCGATCCTGACTGTCCGGGAATGCCCCTGTCGTGATAGAGAAGGGATCCTGTTAAATCAATAAATCCTGAAGGAAAGGATATATATAAATCTGAAAAAAAATCGCCTCCGATTATTTCCGCATTTTCACGTTTTCGCTTTTTATTGGTTAAATCAAGAAAGATAAAGTCATTATCCGCCTTAATAAAAGAGCCGGAGGAGTTAAAGCATACATTACCAAGGCGCCTTGAGTAATTTATGTTTACCTTTTGACTGCTGAGCAGGTCTAAAGGATCCGGATTAGCTTCTCTTTCAGAACTGCCCGATCCCTCTAAGGCTTTCTGGGGAATATAGCTGCCGTTTTCAACCTTGATTTTAAGTTTATTCTCACCTTTCTTTTTCGTGATAATGTTGATTACTCCGCCAACCGCATCAGCGCCATAGAGTGCGCTGGTACCCCCCCGTACAATTTCAATTCGTTCTATATTGTCAATTGGGATTAATGAAAGATCGGCTCCGCCATGGCTTCCAGGCGCCCTTACCCCATTAATCAGCACAAGAACCTGGGCCGAGGTTGATCCTCGAATGGAAACCGATTTTAGAGATCCCTGGGGACCGTAATCGGTTATCGATACACCTGAATGAATATTTAAAACCTCTGATATATTGCCTGCACCGCTTTCTTCAATCTGCTCTGAAGTAATAATAGTGACATGCTGCGGAACATACAGGATGAGCTCTTCCGTTCGAGTTGCTGTTACGACAACTTCATCTAATTCGAATCTATCGCCTGATGAGTCTGATTGACTTTGTGCAAATGAAAGGAATGTAATAATTATGAAACTATTTATGAAGAAAAGATAATAGATAAATTTTTTTAACACACAAATCCCCAGTCTTAAGTCATAAATGAGCCCTTCTAAGCAGGTTTTTTAAAGCCTGGTTCTCTAACTGAGGAATGGTTTAGTACTGCCTGTGGAATAATGGAATTGAAAGCTTACATCCATTCCCTTGCCTCGAGGTTATAGTTCCAGGAGGGTTTCCTGGCTTCCGGATCACTTTACTAACAGCACCTTCTCACCCCGAAAGGAGTAATGGCATAATACTGCTTTCATCCCCGGTTACAGTGGCGGGACCGCTGTGGATTTTAACCACATTCCGCTCCCCTGGAACAGGACTCTTTTACAATAATTTCTATTCAATAAAAATACTTTTGTCAATAACAAAAGTATTTTTTACGATCATTCCAACGGGATCGTATTAAGCTCCTCTTGTGACCTTGACTTTTTAGCCTTTTAAGGTTTATGTTGTGTGAATCAATATGGTAGAGGAATCCTGAAGACTGGGTGTTTTATAAAACAGGAGTCTTTTAGGATTTAAAGGGGAAAGACCGGTGTAAGTCCGGCGCTGTCCCGCAACTGTAACCCTGTTTAATGCAGGGAAGCCAGGTTACCCGCCTCTATCAAGCTCAGAAACACTTCGAGGAAAGGGGCTTGAGCATCGCTAATAATATACACGCTCTACTACCTCCATTTGTTTCTACAATAGTTATCTGCCCCGGGAGGTTCCATGCACGTAAAATTTAAAAGCATTCTTCTATTAAGCATCCTGATTATTTGTTTGGCTGGTATTAACTGCTTTGCCAGTGGGGAAAGAGAGCAGGAAGAGACATCCGTTGGATTCACAACTACTGTTACTGACAATCTGGGGCGCACGGTAACCATTAATTCAGTACCAGAGCGTATTATCTCACTTTCCCCTTCCACGACTGAGATCCTTTTTGCTGTGGGAGCAGGTAATCAGGTGGTGGGGGTTACTCAATGCTGTGATTTTCCCGTGGAGGCAAAAGAGCGCAGCATAATAGGCGGCTTTTCAGTAAAAACCATCAGTATTGAAAAGATAATATCCCTTAAACCTGATTTAGTGTTCTCAGGCGGCAAGTATCATCAGATGGTAATCGAAGCTCTCGAGAAAGCGGGAATCACTGTATATTCGGTAGATGCTCAAAGCTTTGAAGAGGTGTACACCGCAATTGAGGCTATCGGTTCTCTAACGGGCCATCCGGAAAAGACCAAAGAGCGAGTCAGGTATATGAAGAGCCTGGAGTCAAAAATATCAGAGATGGCAGCCCAAATACCGGAAGAGAATCGGGTCGGTGTATTCTGGGAGATATGGGATAATCCCTATATGACAGCCGGACCAGAGACATTTATGGGACAGATTATTGTAAAGGCCGGCGGTATTAATATTTTTCAGGATGTGGAATCAGATTATCCGGCTATTAATGTCGAAGAAATTATCGTACGGAATCCCGATGTTATCATGGGACCGGATAATCATGGGGAAGCCCTGAATGTTGATATGATTATAACGAGAACCGGCTGGGATTCCATAAGGGCGGTAAAAGAAAATCAGATTTATGTTCTTGATGGGAACATCACCTCCCGGCCCGGTCCACGGATTGTAAATGCGCTTGGTCTTGTCGCCCGGGCCCTTTACCCTGAGGCTTTCAGGAGTGTCTTCGGCGATAGTAATCCTGTGAGCTGGTAGTCAGGTTCCGGGATGGAGAGACTTTCCTTTTCTTTGATGATTGCAGGGCTTGCGGTTCTGCTGGTTCTTATTATAATACTCAGCCTGGGAATAGGGGCAGTACCCTTTTCCACACCGGAGGTTCTTAAAGCTCTAGCCGCAAGGCTTCCCTGGTTAAAAGGACGCGTTGTAGCAGACCACACGACTGTAACAATTATCTGGGATTTCCGTCTTGCCCGAGCCCTCTTAGCTGCGGCAGTCGGGGCTGCACTGGCTGTTTCAGGTGCTGCCTTCCAGGGACTGTTCCGCAATCCCCTGGCTGACCCCTTTGTTATTGGAGCCTCATCCGGCGCCGCTTTAGGTGCAACCCTTGCAATTGTTTTTAACCTGACCATTTCCTTGGGAGGATTCAGGCCCATACCGCTGGCGGCTTTTACCGGCGCTGTGGCTGCAGTGGCCTTAGTATATGTCATCTCTCAGACTGGAAGCAGCACCCCTCCTGCTGTAGCGCTCCTCCTGGCGGGAGCAGCGCTCAGCTCACTCTTTTCCGCTGCTGTCTCCCTTCTGATGGCGCTCAGGACAAAGGACCTGCACCAGATATTCTTCTGGATTTTAGGAAGCTTCAGCGGAAAGAGCTGGCCCCATTTACTCAGTATGCTCCCCTATCTATTTTTAAGTTTTATTATGGTAACAATCCTCACCCGGCCATTAGATATTATAGCATTTGGTGAGGAGACTGCCCGTGGGATGGGGCTGGTCGTGGGCCGCGCTCGCATTCTGATTGTTGTCTCTGCATCCCTTGCTACAGCCGCTGCTGTAGCAAGCAGCGGGATTATCGGTTTCATCGGTCTACTTGCACCGCATGCAGCACGGCTGATATTCGGCCCCATACACAAACGGCTGATACCTGCTTCGGCTCTGCTTGGGGCTATACTTCTTGTTGCGGCAGATGATCTTGCCCGTACAATAATGGCTCCCATAGAGCTCCCCGTGGGGGTCCTGACCGCTCTTTTGGGCGCTCCTTTTTTCCTGTACCTGCTGCGTACCAGGCAGAAGTCGCTGGGAGGAGATTGAGATATGTTTACTCTCACTGTTGACAATATATCCTGCAGCTACAATGGTAAAACTGTACTTTTTGATATTTCAATTGAGTTTAAGGCAGGTGAAATTTTCGCTATCATCGGGCCGAATGGTTCAGGCAAGACCACTCTTATGCGCGCCATGTGCCGGGTACTTAAACCCTCCCGTGGCAGGGTACTGCTGGACGGTCAGGATATCCGGGCGCTTCATTCCCGCCAGGTGGCACAGAGGATTTCCTGGGTTTCCCAGAACAACAGACTGGCATGGCCCTTTACAGTGCACCAGGTGGTAAGCATGGGACGTTTCCCCCACAGGGGATGGATCGCTTCATATACTAAAGAGGATCATCAGGCTGTTGATGATGCAATACGAGCAACAGGCCTGTGGGACCATCGGGATAGACTTGTTAACACCCTTTCGGGCGGCGAAGCGCAGCGTACTATAATTGCCCGTGCTCTTGCCCAGACCCCCCAGGTGCTGCTTCTTGATGAACCCGTTGCACACCTGGATATGAAGTATAAGATAGCAACGCTTGATCTGGTGAGGGATCTGGCAGTGCAGGGACTTGCTGTTGTGATAAGCCTCCATGATCTTAATATGGCGGGCCTGTATGCAGACAGGATTGCCCTGCTTTCAAGCGGAAGGCTTTTTGCAATAGGCGATCCCGTCTCAATACTGGGAAAGAAGAATCTGGAATCAGTTTATGAAACAGAGGTAGTAATAAGCAGACACCCGGTAAGTAATAAGCCCCAGGTTACGCCCATATCCTCTCACTTTACTGCGGACAGGGGAACGATGAAGGAGGTATGAGTGAAATCGGTTTTCAGGTCGGTGTTTCTGGGACTAATAGTCTTTGCAGCAGGAATTACTCTACAGGCTCAAGCACAGGGCAGTTCCAGGGATTATAAGCAGTTGATGCGGGAATTCGTTCAGAGGATTAGCCGTTATGCCAGGCGCTTCGATTCTGACTTTATTATCATTCCTCAGAACGGGAATGAACTTATAACGGTAAACGGAGAGCAGGACGGCGTACCTGCAGGAGACTATATCCGGGCTATCAGCGGGGTAGGGCGGGAAGATCTGTTCTACGGTTATAAAC
Source organism: Spirochaetales bacterium (assembly GCA_030615505.1). Lineage (GTDB taxonomy): Bacteria > Spirochaetota > Spirochaetia > SZUA-6 > DRHE01 > JAUWZD01. Next base: position 6,087 of record JAUWZD010000057.1, read on the forward strand.
GGGACAACACAGCCACTCCGAAAAAGGAAAGTGAGTATATGTCGAGCTTCCTGCATATCACCCGTGATAACCACATTCAGGTCCTGGTCACCGATTACTGCCGGCGGCGGAGAAAAGTTGATGATTCCTACAGAAGGAATGCGGAACAGGGGTTTATCTCCTTTGCCGCGCCAAAGCGGGAATTAAACGCAATCCCGGATTATCCTGATCCTCTTTTCGACGAGAATGAACTGAATATCGGAGAACTGTCTGAAGCTCAGAACTTCCTCTATTTTTTGAATCCTGAAGGTTTTGACGATAAGAATGATTTTCTAAAAAACCTCCGGGAAACGAATTATGACTGTCTGATTATTGATGCCTTTTTTGAATACAGCTCAGGAAGTTTTTACTGGCTGCGAGGAGAAGATGTGGCCTCCCTGAAAGACAAGAAGAACGGCGGCCGCCGCCTGGTCATCGCCTATATGAGCATCGGAGAGGCTGAGACTTACCGCTACTACTGGTGCAGCGGATGGGATAAGAACGAAGATGGTGAGCCTGATCCGGGAGCACCCGACTGGCTGGAGGAGGAGAATCCGAACTGGAAGGGCAATTACAAGGTTCGCTACTGGAATTCCGAATGGCAGGCCATCATTTATGGAAGCGATGATTCCTATCTGAAAGGCATAATAGATCGAGGCTTTGACGGTGTGTACCTCGATATTATAGATGCCTTTGAATACTTTGAGGAGTAGTTTGAGATTCAGCCCTTCAAGATAGCGGAACACCCCGCCAATATATTCAATCTTGCTCCAGGTACATGATAAATCCCCCAAGAACCCTGGCGGTTTCCACTTCAATGAGCTGGATATTCAGCTTTAGCATCTCTTCTACCGGGGTCACGGTTCCGGTGAGGATAAGGCCTGCACCAAGTTGTTTACCGATGGAAAGCTGTGTATCCTGATCGGCAAGGTCCGAGCTCTGGAAGGCGAGCTCTTCAATGATCCGCTCAAGGTTTTTCCGGCTGACGATACTTACATTGATATCTTCTTCATTGACGGCGTTGGCAATACTTGTCGTAAGACCGTTTATGAGATAATCGCTTAAGGGGCTTACCTTTTGCCCTTCGGTGAAATAGTACACGGCTAGAGTTTTTTCTTCACACTGTTCAAGATCTTCATAGCTCTCCCAGAGGATATCCATCAAAGCCCAGGCGGATTCTTCGATCAGCTCGTCGATGTTCGAATATTCTTCAACTCCCGGGCCGGAGGCGCATCCTGAGAGCAACAGAATGAGTATGAAACCGATCAGAATAAATCTGGTTTTCATGATTCTTTATCTTAATGCAGTGAGAGAAATATTTCAACAGTAAGTTATATCCTTTCATTTTGTATAGCTCGAAAACTCTTCCCATCATATTCAAGGATGGTAGATCCATTTCGTTTTCTTTCTTTATGACAAACGCATAGAGAAGTGCTCTTCCAGGGCCTTTAAGAAAGCGACTATCCCTTCGGGTTTTTCCCCCATGCCCTGCCACTGCGTATTGCTGCCACCTCCCTTGCCTCCAAACAGAGTTAGTAGCGGCGGAACGATCTCTTTCAGTGATACCGGTACATCTTGGCTCCGTCCGACCATCCACTGCACTCCGTTCCCGACGGTGTTGGTAAGGCAGACAAGCGTACCTGATCTATCCAGGAGTTTTTTAAATATACCGGATACTAAAGACCGGCTTTCATTTCGATACTGGTTCACGGCCAGGCGGTAATTACCGATCTCTTTTGCCTCCTGGTAGAGAGTGGCAGCCAGAAGACCTGCAAGCTGCTCCTCCATCTGTCCGATTCGGCGATTCTTTTCGGTTAACGTATTTTTAAGGCTTTGAACTGAATGGAATATCTCCTCCATGCCGCAGGTTAGCTCCTGGGAGAGCCTGGAAACGAGCCGCTTCTTTTTCCGGCAGTCTTCATAAGCTCGCCGACCGACTTTAAACTGCAGCCGAGGCCGTCCCCGGATTTTTTCTATTCCTGTAATCTGGATCAGTCCGACCTCTCCGGTCGAAGAGACATGGATTCCGCCGCAGGCGGCGAGATCAAATCCCTCAATTTCAACTACTCTCAAATTTCCCTTCTTCTGCGGCGGTCGTCTGAATTGGAACTTGTCTATCTCATCCCGGGTTATCCAAAATGTCCGTACAAGCCGATTTTCAGTGATTGCTTTATTAGCCAGATCCTCAGCGGCGGCAATTTCCTTCTCAGTAATGGCGTCTGTGGCGATCTCAACGGTTGAATAGTCTTCACCAAGGTGGACGGAAGCAGTTTGGTAACCGCAGGCCTTAAGCAAGCTGGCTGAAATGATATGCTGCCCCGTGTGCTGCTGCATGAAGTCATAGCGCCAGTCAGCATTTAGCTTACCGGTTATCGATGTTCCCTCATCGGGCAGAGCCACCGAAAGGAAGTGGCGGATCTCTTGATCTTTGACTTGAATATCTATTACCGGTATTTTGTTCAGCCAGCCCTTATCGGCCGGCTGGCCCCCGCCCTCCGGGTAGAAGGCGGTCCGGTCCAGGACTGCAATCCATTGGTCCCCCTCCTGATACTGCCGGAGCAACCTGGCCTCGAACTGAAATAACCCTGGATCCTGATAGAAAAGCCTTTCAGTTTTCAAATCTTACCTCCTTGCTGTAACAGCATAATCGGGATCAGGATTCCTTGCGTCTCATCAAATACTCACGGAATGCGATAAGTCGGGGCAGTGACTCACGGTCCCGAACCCTACCGTGAGGAGCATAAACCAGGTCAAGATCGAATGGTCCGCTACGCAGCTGGACGAAGTCTTTGCCTCCGATGATCTCAGCCTCCTGGTCTGAGGTGAGGGAGAATCCCAACTCTCGGAGGGCTGGGACCAGCCGTTGCCCGTTCGCAGGAGACTTCTCCACGAAGAGATCGGCATCCTGGGTGGTATCGGGGAAGCCAAGAAGGATCGCGCCTGACTTCCCAATAAAGAGATACCGAACAGCGTTTCTGGCAAGGCAATCGCGAATCTCTTCAGCCAGGGGGTAATCAAATCTTGCGGCAATAGCCCAACCAACCCGGCAGGTTCTGTTCGCACCAGCGTCGATAATCGGCCATGGTGTCAAAGGAGCGATACACAGCATCGTCCATAACCGGCTTGTACGTCTTGATGAATGCGTACTTCAAGCGAAGAGACAGAGGTCTCTTGGCCGCTGCTTCGAATTCATCGTGTAAGTGCTTGATTTCCTGATCCGTATACATTATCGATCGCGACATCTCCACTGACTATGATGAAAATCATGCTATATAGTAAATAATAGGAGTTTTGACTGGTGGCGTAAAGCCCGGAAAGAACGAATAAGGATAAAAATACAAGGTACCCCACTTTAAGTGGCTTACACAGATTGGAGAAATTATAATAAACTTGTTGCATATGGATAGATTTCATTTTATGTTTCATTTTATGTTTCATTCTATAAAACTTCTGTGGAGGCGGTATTACGGCTAAAACCCTGATGGTACAGGGCACTTCCTCTTCAGTGGGGAAGAGCATCCTGGTAGCTGCCCTCTGCCGTATCTTTGCCCAGGACGGCTTACGGGTGGCTCCTTTTAAGGCACAAAATATGGCCCTCAACTCCTTTGTAACCAAGGACGGTGGCGAAATGGGGCGCTCCCAGGTGGTACAGGCTCAGGCGGCCGGTATAGAGCCGGAAGTGGAAATGAATCCCATTCTACTGAAGCCCGAAGCGGATTCCCGTTCCCAGATTGTTGTTATGGGTAAGCCCTGGGAAACCAAAGCAGCAGGGGAGTACTACCTCTGCCGGGAAAGGCTGTGGAACACTATAGTTAAGGCATTAGAGCGGCTCAAACAGCGCTATGAGCTGATTATTATTGAAGGAGCAGGAAGCCCGGCTGAGATAAACTTAAAAAGAAATGAAATTGTTAATATGCGCGTAGCCCGCCATTTAAATGCACCCATCCTGCTGGTAGGTGATATCGACAGGGGAGGTGTATTTGCCGCTTTAGTGGGAACACTGAGCCTTTTAGATCCGGAGGATAAAGGCCTGATTAAAGGATTTATTATAAATAAATTCCGGGGAGACATTAGCCTCTTAGAGCCCGGTCTTAAGATGCTTGCCGATTTAACGGAGAACAGGCCCACTGTCGGTGTTATCCCATATCTTAAGAACCTTCGTATTGCCCAGGAGGATTCAGTCTTTTTAGAGAACACCCACAGTCTTGGAAATGGCGGAATTGTAAATATTGCTGTAATACGCTTCCCCCACATATCAAATTATGATGATATGGATGCCCTGGCCATGGAAGACTCAGTAAGTGTGCATTTCACAGAAAGTGTAGAAGAGCTGGGCCGGCCAGATGCAGTGATACTTCCGGGCAGTAAGACAACCCTGGATGATCTGCGCTGGCTGCGTGCTAAAGGAATTGATGGAGCGATCTTTGCCCTGGTGGCTTCAGGCAAGTCCCTGGCAGGCATCTGCGGGGGCTATCAGATGCTGGGATACAAGATTCGCGATACCCTTGGTGTCGAGAGCAGGGGACAAGAACAGCCGGGTTTAGGTCTGTTACCCGTGGAAACGGACTTTGAACCCCGGAAGACGACCAGTTTGATCCGGGCCAGGGTGCTGGGCGGTCCTGGTTTTTTGACAGGATTAGAGGGCGCTCCGGTAGAGGGATATGAGATCCATATGGGCTACTCCCGGCCCTTTGAAGGGGCTTGCTCCCTGCTGCGTTTTGAGAACGGCGGGCTGGATGGCGCTGTTTCAGTCGGAGGCAGGGTATGGGGAACTTACCTGCACGGCATCTTTGATACTCCGTGTTTTCGCCGTGCATGGCTGCGCTCGCTGGGCTGGAAGGGAGAAGGAACAGGTGAGACGCTTGATGAGTTGCGGGAGCGTGAATTAAACCGCCTGGCCGATCATGTAAGGGCACATATGGATATGTCTCTTCTCCGGGAGATAATCGCTGTATGATTTCCGGCTCAATAAGGAGGGTCAGGGTCGCCCTGCCAGGCGCATGCGGGGAGCTTGTTCAAGGCATGTATCAGGAGCGCCCCTGCCTTGTCTCCTGTCCCATTGACAGGATGGTTGAGATAGAGGTGACGGTAAGCCCCGGAAGCGGACGGGTTGCTGTTCCTGTATCCATGCCAAAGACACAACAGGCCGTCAGGCGGGCTCTGAAGTGCTTCAACAGGCAAGATATGGATGTTGAGATACGAAGGAATCAGGCCCTGCCCGAGGCCAAGGGCTATGCCAGCAGTACAGCAGATATACTGGCGGCCCTGTTTGGAACGGCGAAGGCTTTAAAAGAGGCGATCTCTGCCGAAAAGGCGATAAAACTGGCCATCTCTGTTGAACCGACGGACAGCCTGGCCTGGGAGGGTTTGGCCCTGCTCGCCTACAGGGACGGAAATTTTATGATGCCCCTTAATGATCCTCCCCCTCTAAATGTGTTGGTCTTGGATTGGGGGGGAACGGTAGATACCCTGGCCTTCAATCGGGCGAAGTCTAACAATGTTCAGCCGAAGCTATCCCCGGTTCATAAAGAAGCATTTGCCCTGCTTCTTGAAGGAATGGCTGAAAGAGATCCTGATCTCATAGGGCAGGCTGCCAGCCTGAGCGCAGAGGCGCACCAGCGGATTCTTTCAAAACCCCAGTTAGATGGGGTTATGAAGCTGGCAAAAGATGCGGCCGCCCCCGGGGTGTGTGTGGCCCACAGCGGGAGCCTGATTGGAGTGCTCCTAAGAACAGGAGAAGCTGAAGAAACGAAAAAAATCATAGATTACATTGTTTCCCGCCTGCCGGGGAAGCCCGAATATAATCTATACGCCGTGGTCGGCGGAGGGCCGCGGTACATCCAGGAAGAGATTAAATGCCCTCTCCCATAATTACACTTTTAGGAGCTCTGATCCTGGATTTAAGCCTGGGAGAGCCTCCCAACCCCTTTCATCCGGTGGCATGGATGGGGCATTACATCAATCTTGGCTGGCGCTCCAGGCCGGGGCCGGACAAAGGCAAAGAGATTCAGTTTGTATACGGCACGGGCATGGTTTTACTGGGTATAGTAGTATTCAGCCTGCCGTGGGTTATTCTGAACTATCTGAATATCCCCTTTCAGTGGCTGTGGAGTATTCCCATTTTAAAGATTACATTTTCCATGCGGGCCCTGGTTCGGGCAGGAAATCAGATTAGACGGGCACTGGATAGAGCGGAACTTGAGGAAGCGCGAAGGCTTTTGAGCCTGCATCTGGTGAGCCGGTGTACTGACAAGCTTTCATGCTCACTGGTTGCCGCAGCAGCGATTGAATCCCTGTCTGAAAACATTACAGACGGCCTGACTTCTCCGCTTTTCTTTTTCGCTCTCTTAGGAATTCCAGGTGCCTGGGCCTATCGTTTCTGTAATACCTGCGATTCCATGCTGGGCTATAGAGATATGGAATATGAATATCAGGGTAAATTCGCTGCCCGGCTCGATGAGGTTTTAAACTGGATTCCCGCACGCTTGACCGGAGTATTGATTGTTCTGGCTGCCTATCTATCAGGAGAAGATGCGGGAAATGCCTGGCGCACAATGAAAAGCCAGCACAAACGCACAGCCAGCCCGAACGCAGGCTGGAGTATGTCGGCAATGGCAGGGGCGCTTGGAGTGACTCTTGAGAAAGCCGGTTATTACAGATTGGAAGGAGGAAACCGGCTCCCTGATTCTCAGGTTATCAAGCGCTGCATCCGCGTGGTATGGTGCACGGTAGTTTTAGTTATCTGTTTATCAATAATCTTTATCGGAGTGATTCATGCCTGTTTTGCCTAATAAAGCTGTTATGGGTCTTAAAGAGACTCAACACGGCGGACTGGACTATGCTTTACTGAGGGAAAAGAATATTAAAGCGGATGATCTGCTTGATTTCAGTGTCTGCATTAATCCTTTCGGGCCTTCCCCTAAGGTTCATGAGGCTTTAAAACGATCAGTCATTGATCGATACCCTGATACCCATGCTGCAGCCCTGCGTGAAAGACTGGCCGCGGTAAACGGTCTTGAGCCCGTGGAAGTGCTTGTGACCAATGGGTTGTCCCAGGCGATTTTGCTGATCGCTTTAGCCTATATTCGTTCCGGAGATTCCGTGCTGGTGCAGGAACCGGGCTACGGTGAGTACAGAGCGGCCAGCGAGCTGATGGGAGCCCGGGTTGAATACTTCTTGAGCTATGCGGAAAATGGTTTCCATCCGGACATTGACAATATAAACGCACTGATTCGAAACGGCAGGCCGCGGATAGTCTGGCTGTGCAATCCCAACAACCCTACAGGCAGCTATCTGAAAGAATCGGAAGTGCGTGCCGTGCTTGAAGCCTGCAGGAAGGCCGGCTCTCTTTTAATACTGGATGAAGCATATATAAATTTCGTCCATTCAGCCTGGTCGTCCTTAAGCTTTTTAAAAAGCGAGAATATCATTCTGCTGCGCTCTATGACCAAGGATTTTGCCCTGCCCGGTCTGCGTCTTGGATATGTTTTAGCCTCCTCTGTGTGTATTGAGGCTTTGGGCAAAGCCCAGCCTCCCTGGAGTATCAATGCAGCGGCCCAGGAGGCGGGGCTGGCTGCTTTAAAGAGTAAAGATTATTACTGCAAAACCTGGGAAAAAACAGTTAGCCTGACCCGATGTTTCCGGTCTTCTCTGCTCGGGCTCGGGCTGGAAGTTTTGCCTGGCCGGGCAAACTTTTTGCTCCTGCGCCTGGAAGACCGGGAAGGGGTGCAGCAGCACCTGTGGAAGAGTGGAATACTGGTCAGGGATTGCACATCATTCGGCCTGCCTGAGTTCATACGCCTGGGAACCCGGCTGGAAGAGGAAAATCTGCAGCTCTTAAACTGTATTAAAAAAAAGTTAAAAAATGCTTGATTTATTGATGCGGATATCTTAACGGTTTGAATGTTCATGATATATCATTTCGACTCCGCCATGGCGAAATAATGGGTATTGCCGGTTTAGTGGGAGCGGGTCGCACAGAGATACTTCTCATATAGCATGTTGACCTTGTATAGCTAATAAGGATTAATAGCATAATGGGGCAGTTGATTTTTATCTTAGGCGGTGCCCGCAGCGGTAAAAGCCTCTTTGCGCAAAGGGTAGCGAAAAAAGCGGAAGAGGAACGTGGCGGAAAGGTTATATACCTGGCTACAGGCAGTGCCGGTGATGAGGAAATGCAGGAACGCATAGAGAAGCACCGAAGAAGCAGATCCTCAAACTGGAAAACAGTGGAAGCCCCGCTTGATGTTTCTGCTGGAATAGCTAAGGAGGGTAAGGAGAGCAGTGCGGTTATAGTTGACTGCATCACCCTCCTGATTACCAACTTTTTCCTTTCGGATGCTGGGGATACCGAGGGGCGTATATTCACTGAAATTGAGAATATAATCAAGTCGGCCCGGAATGTGGAGGCGGATGTCATTATTGTCTCCAATGAGGTGGGAATGGGCATAGTTCCTGAATCTCAAATGGGCAGGCGCTTCAGGGATATTGCAGGTAGGGCCCATCAATGCTTAGCTGAGGCCGCCGATGAGGTATATTTAATGACCGCAGGCTTACCACAACGACTTAAATAATATAAACAGGAGGGACCTATTGAGGACTTTGGAACGTACAATCAGTAATATCAGACCCCTTGATGCCAAATCAATGGAACAGGCAAGGATAAAACAGGACAGCCAGCCAGGCCGGGGTATCAGAGGCTGAAGGCTAGTCTTATGGGCCTGATAAATGCCATACGCTTTCTGACCGTACTGCCTATTCCCTTAAAGCGAGAGATCACTGAGAGAGAGCTGGGCCGCTCAACGGCCTGGTTTCCCCTGGTCGGGGTTTTGCTTGGAGGACTGCTCCTGCCCGGCTACTTTGTTTTTTCCCTCATCCTGTCACCTCTTGCTGTCAATGCTATTGTTTTAGTGCTCTGGGTGCTTCTTACCCGCGGATTACATCTGGACGGCCTTGCGGATACTGCAGACGGCCTGGGCGGCGGGACCAACCAAGATGTGAAACTTGCCATAATGAAGGACAGCAGGATAGGAGTTTTCGGAGTTTTAGCTGTTTTTTGTTCTCTTGTGCTGAAGATCGTCCTCTTGGGGGAGCTGGGAGGGCAGTTTTATTCAAGGGCCCTCATACTGATCCCTGCTTTAGGCCGATGGTGCATGGTCCTGGCTATATTCATCTATCCCTCTGCCAGGGAGACTGGAATGGGACAGCGCTTTAAGAGGTACTGCCGCCGGCAGGAGGTGGTCTTTGCCTCACTTACCGCTTTGGTATGCGTCTATTTTGCTATAGGCCTCTGGGGAATCGCTCTTCTCTTTGGCCTGGGGGCTGTGACGGCAGTGCTATCCTTAAGCTTAACACAGAGCCTGGGCGGATTGACCGGTGATACTTACGGAGCGATCTGTGAAATTGGAGAGGTACTCTCTCTCCTTGGTTTCAGCCTGCTGATTAAGGGATCTCTTCTGGATCTGACATGATCATTTCCGTACCTTCCTATGTGATTCCCGGAACCTATTATGAAAATGTTCGGTTCATCTCCAGGTATGAGGCCATACAATCAGTAGAGATATTATTCTTCTTCTTTGATTCTGAAATCAAGGAGCTTTTTATTAGAGAAAAGGAATCCATTAAAGCTTTTTCTGATCGCTTTTCCTTTACCATTCATATGCCCGAGCATCTTAAGCCTGAGCATATAGAGATTATTGAGCTGACTGAGGATTTAGCCTCCCACTATATTCTTCATCTGCCGGAATCAAATACTATTCAATTCATGACTGAACTATCCCGGTGGAGATCCATATATGGGAATGTCTTTTTAATTGAGAATCTCATTGACATGGATATTGAACCCTATTTAAAGCAGGAACCCTCTCTATCTGTCTGCTGCGATATCGGCCATTTATTGATACAGGGTGATGATATTAATCAGTTCATACAAAATCATGAGAACAGGATTAAGGAGATCCATCTTCATGGAGTCAAGAACAAGAAAGATCATAAATCCTTTGATCCTGGGGAACCCTGGTTTGTAGACTTAATTCCCTTTCTTAGAAAATTTCAGGGTGTTGTAAATCTGGAAGTATTTTCCATTAAAGAGGTACAGCTGATTTTAGACCATCTATTAGCCTGTGGTCTGACCTAAGAAGCAATCGTCGTTAACCCGGACTTATGCTCCGGCTGCGTATACAGTAGTATACAGTATTCCGCCATCTTTATCATATACCTGACATATAAAAGGGATAACATCCTATACTGCCAAATCCTCGGGGTATGAGCTTAAGTACCAGTACCTATTTTTTTCCCTCTAATTCCCTGATCCTATCTCTGAGCGCGGCAGCCTCCTCATAATTTTCCACTTCGATTGCTTTATCCAGCTCTTTTTGCAGGAAGGAAATTTTTGATTCAATATCGCTCTGCTTATGGGCCTCATCTTTAGCGGCTGATATAGGAATCCCGGCATCATCAACCACACCTTCATCAATATAAATGGAACACTTGGTGCGAACGGCTAAGGCGATGCAATCCGACGGCCTGGCATCCATTGTAAGATCATTACCACCCTGATTAAGGATTAATCGGCCGTAGAAAGTACCCTCTTTTAACTCTGTAATCTCAATGCGGGTGATTTTTATATCAAGCTTCTTCAGAGTCGCAAGGAAGAGATCATGAGTAAGGGGACGGGGCATTTTACGATTTGCAAGGCCAATAAGAATCGCCTGTGCCTCTGAGGGACCGATAAAAATGGGTACCGCATAATCCGAGCCAATCGGCTTTATAAGTACCGCACTGCCCTGCTCAGCTTTAGCAATTGTCCAGACCTCGGCTGGAACCAGCATATTCACCCCTTTTATTTAAAGCTAATAATAATAATAGGTAAAATAGTAGAATTTGGCAACCTAAAGCTTATATATTTTTATGTTGCCGTCTACCGAAGACGGTAGGAAGTACGGTATAGCAAAAGAGTCTATGCTGTTTTTGCTGTTTTGTGATTTATTTCTGCAGGAAACAGTAATAGCAGGGCATCTAAAGTGGAATCGGCAAAAACAAATTCAAGCGAAGAGAGCACTTCTTTGGGAAGCTCATCTATATCTTTTCTGTTCATTTCGGGCATAAGCACATGGCTCATCTGGTTTCGGTGTGCCGCCAGTACCTTTTCCTTTACACCCCCAATAGGAAGTAGTCTACCAGTCAGGGTTATCTCGCCGGTCATGGCGTAATTTTTGCGCACAGGAATATTGCTTACAGCCGAGAGCAGGGCAGCGGTAATTGTAATGCCTGCAGAGGGACCGTCCTTGGGGATTGCACCTTCCGGCACATGGATATGGATATCTCTGTCTTTGTTGAAAACAGCGGCTGCAGCGAAATATCCGGTATTTGCTTTCAGAAATGAAAGAGCCGTTTGGGCACTTTCCTTCATAACATCTCCTAAACTGCCTGTGAGGATGAGATCGCCCTTTCCATCTAAGATGGCAACCTCCACGGGAAAAAGCGTTCCACCCATTTCAGTCCAGGCCAGTCCGTAGGCCAGGCCAGGCTTTGACTGACGGGACATCATCTTTTCCTGAAAGGGCGCATTTCCTAAATATGTGCTGATTCTCTTGGGGGTCACAATCACTTTAAAATGGCGGCTTGATTCTGCATCAGGGGATAACTGCTGCTTGACCGCTTTCCGGGCTATCTTTCTCAAGATATTGGCAATCTGCCTCTCCAGATTTCTCACCCCGGATTCCATAGTATAATTGCGTATCATTTTGAGTAAAGCAGACTTCTGGAATTTAATGTCAGCCCAACTTAGACCGTTCTCTTCGATCTGTTTGTGAATTAAAAAATTTTCTGCGATTCGTACCTTTTCGAACTCCGTATACCCCGGTGTCTGTATGATTTCCATCCTGTCCCTTAAGGCTGGAGGAATATTATGTACCGAATTAGCGGTGGTTATGAACATAACATTGGAAAGATCGTACTGGACTTCGATATAGTGATCTACAAAGGTTGAATTCTGTTCGGGATCAAGCACCTCTAAAAGAGCTGAAGCAGGATCACCTCGAAAATCAGAACTCATCTTATCTATCTCATCCAGGAGGAAAACTGGATTTTTTGTGCCTGCTTTTTTCATGGATTGGATGATCTTTCCAGGTAGAGCGCCTACGTAGGTTTTCCGGTGACCACGAATTTCAGCCTCATCTCGGACCCCTCCAAGGGAGATGCGCACGAAGTGTCTTCCCAGGGCCCGGGCTACTGAGCGTCCTAAAGAGGTTTTTCCGGTTCCAGGAGGACCGACAAAGCAGAGTATAGGCCCTTTAACCTTTCCCCTGTTCAGCAGGCGGACCGCGATGAAGTCCAACACCCGTTCTTTAACTTTTTTAAGATCGTAGTGATCTTCATCAAGTATGCGATGGGCCAGCTCAATGTCTTTAATTTCCTGGGTGCTTTCCTTCCAGGGAAGATCAGCGATCCATTCCAAATAGGTACGCAGAACAGCAGACTCCGGAGAAATTGGCTGCATCCGGGATAGCCGTTTTAATTCCTTTTGACATTTTAATAACACTTCCTCAGGTAGTCCCTTATCTTTAAGTCTTTCTTCCAGTTCCTTAGCCCCTGTGGGATCCTCATTTTCAGAGCCAAGTTCTTTCTGGATCTCTTTTAGCTGCTCATTGAGAAAGTACTCTTTCTGTGTCTTTTCCAGTTTCTTTCTCACTTTTGTATTAATTTTCTGTTCCAGTTCAAGTACTTCTGTTTCAGTTATTAAGATGGAAGCGAGGTTTTCCAATCTTCCTTTTGTATCGCCCTGAGAAAGGATCTCCATCTTTTGGTCAATTTTAAGAGGAATATTTGAGCTGATCATATTCACCAGCCTGTCCGGTATTTCAGCCTTCTCTATGCTTAAGATAATTTCCTCGGGGATTTTTTTGTAAAGCTTGGAGTAGCGGATAAACTCTTTTAGAACCGTACGCATCAGGGCGGATGTTTGAGGGGTGATTTCTGATGTTTCTTTGATCGTCTTAAGCTGTACCCTATAGTGATCCTGTTTGCTTGTATATCGGACTATAGTGGCCCGTTTATTTCCCTCAACCAGTAAACGAATCGTTCCATCGGGCAGCTTTAACATCTGCAAAATACGGGCTACCGTTCCCACTCTGTAAATATCCTCTTCCGTGGGCTCTTCTTTCCTGTTTTGCTTTTGAGTAGCCAAAAATATGAGTCTGCCCTGGTCCATGGCTTTTTCTACGGCGCTTATGGAGCGTTTTCTTCCCACAAAAAAGGGGATTGTCATGCTGGGGAAAACGACCATATCTCTTAAAGGAATAAGGGGAAACTCGATTTTAGTTGGGAAAATCTTCATGCAGACTTTTTTTCATCTATCAGAATAATTTCCGGTTTTCCTGATTTTTCTACAACTTCGCGAGTAACGATAACGCGTTTAGAGCCTTTTATTGAGGGTATATCGTACATGATGTCAACCATCAGCTGTTCTACGATGGCTTTCAAGCCCCTGGCCCCGGTTTTCCACTTCATTGCTTTTTGGGCTATGGCTTCGATCGCCTCATCGTCAAATATCAGATCCACATCATCCAGTTTCAGGGAGATCTTGTACTGTTTTAACACTGCATTCTTAGGTTCAGTAATAATTCGTTTAAGGGTTTCTAAATCCAACTCTTCCAGGGTGACTTCAATAGGCATTCTTCCCACGAACTCAGGTATTAGGCCATAACGGGTCAGATCATCCGGATGGAGGTGCGCGTAGAGCTCAATAAGATTTTTCTCATGGGTGGCCTTAATGTCTGCACCAAATCCCATGGGATGCTTGGAGATCCGGGATTCGACGATCTTATCCAGGTCCACAAAGGCGCCCCCGCATATAAAGAGAATATTTGTAGTATCGATTTTAAGCATCTCCTGATTGGGGTGTTTCCTTCCGCCCTGGGGGGGTACAGAGGCGCTCGTTCCTTCAATAATCTTTAGCAGGGCCTGCTGCACTCCTTCTCCTGACACATCCCGGGTTATGGAAACATTTTCTCCCTTTTTAGCGATCTTATCAATTTCATCGATATAGATAATGCCTTTCTCTGCCGAGGCTATATTGTTTCCGGCATTCTGGATCAGTTTCAGTAGAATATTCTCTACATCCTCTCCTACATAACCGGCCTCTGTAAGGGTGGTTGCATCGGCAATGGCGAAGGGAACTTTAAGCTTTTTGGCCAGTGTTCGAGCTAATAGAGTCTTTCCCGTTCCTGTGGGACCTATAACTAAGACATTGGCTTTTTCAATTTCAACATCATCATCCAGTTTATGCCCCATAGAGATACGTTTATAATGGTTATATACGGCCACAGAGAGTACCTTTTTAGCTGTCTCCTGGCCGATGACATACTGATCGAGATATTCTTTTATTTCCTTAGGCTTTGGAATATCCTCTTTAAATTCAGAGGCCAGAATATCAGATTCATCATCTAAGATTTTTTTGCATACCGTAACACATTCGTCACAGATATAAACACCTGGTCCGGCTATAAGCCTTCTGGCCGTATCTGCGCTCTTACCGCAAAATGAACATACTTTAAGACCCTCATTTTTTGTCAGCTTGCTCATTTTTACCTCTTAAAAATATCTTATCGACAAGCCCATATTCCAGGGCCTCCTCTGCAGACATATAATAGTCCCTTTCTAAGTCCTGCGCAATAGTATCTTCGCTCTTCTGTGTATGCTCGGCAAAATATTTAATAATTAGTTTTTTTATGCGGATGATCTCCCGGGCCTGTATGCCGATGTCTGAAGCCTGGCCGGATACACCGCCCCAGGGCTGATGAATCAGAACCCGTGATGAGGGAAGCACATATCTCTTGCCACGGGTGCCGCTTGCGAGTAGAAGAGCGCCCAAAGAGGCTGCCTGGCCTATACACATGGTCTGGATATCCGGTTTGATGTACTGTATAGTATCGTAGATGGCTAATCCGGCCGTTACTGTGCCACCGGGTGAGTTGATATAGAGTTGTATATCTTTTTCAGGATCCTGTGCTTCAAGGAATAACAACTGAGCTACAACTAAATCCGCTGTAACGTCTACGATTTCACCATCTATGAATACGATTCTATCTTTAAGGAGTCTGGAGAATATATCGTATGATCTTTCTCCTCTGCCCGTCTGTTCTATAACAATAGGAACCAGGTTGCTTGATCTTTCGTTCATACGGTCAATTTAATAGTTTCCCTGGATCAAGTCCAGAAAATTAATTTCCTTGCCCTTCTTACGCGCGGCACTCTCTAAGAGTATATCATAGAGCTTTTCAGTTTTGATATCGCTTTTTAGAAATTCCAGGTAATTATTCTTGGTCATTTCATCCTTAAGCGTATCGAAACTTATATTCCGGGTATCAGCCTCTTTGCGGATTTTATCGTCAACATCCGCTTCATTTACAGATATATCCTCTTTCCCCAGCATTTTTGAAACTACCAGTTGAAGTTTCAATCGCCTCTCCACATCAGGCCGCCAGTCCTTTATGATATCTTCTTTATTTTTACCCTGTGCCTCCAACTGCCTGATTATATTTTTTTCATCGGTCTGAGACCGGGTTATGAAATTTTGCCACTGATTGTTCAATTCGTGTTCTACCATGGATTCGGGAAGTTCTATTTTTGATCCTTCAACTATTTTGTCCAGAAGCTGGGATATACTTTGTTCCCTGACTTTTTGAACGGCAAGATCGTCCAATTTGTTACGAATATCTTTTTTCAGATCTTCCAGTGTCTCATACTTGTCACTGATATCCTGGGCAAGCTCGTCATTGATCTCCGGAAGCTGTTTTTCCTTCAGACTGTTGAGCCTGACCTTCAGCTGCACATCTTTTCCCGCCAGATCTTTATTTTCAAGATTCTCCTGATAACTTTTTTTAATTATCCTTACCTCATCCTTTTTCATCCCAATAATATCTTCATCGATCTTATGAAGGTTATAACCTGTGCCGACCTCGAAGACAAAGGATTCCCGTTTAGAATTTTCCTTTTCATTCCCTTGTTCATCAATTTCTACATAATCAATATTAACGATATTCCCCTTTTCGACTCCACCCTCTTCTTTGTCAACAACTATGGAGTTCTGCTCCTGCAGTCTTTTTAATTCCCGATCTTCATCATTTTTTGTAATCTCTACTCTCATTTTTTCGTATTCTAACCCATGGTATTCAGAGAGCTCAACATCAGGATAGGTGTCATAGGAGATTTTAAAGGTAAAGTCCTGGCCTAATTTTAAGGAATCATCGGAATCTACCTCCGGAGTGTAGTAGGGTAAGGGCTTTTTATCGATAGTTTCTAAAGCCTCTTCGAGGCTCTTATGGATGATTTTTTCTGCTGCCTCCCCTATTAAAGATGGGCCGAACTTGCGTATGAGAACACCGGTGGGTACCTTTCCCTGTCGAAAACCCTTGATCCGAATGGATTTACTGTACTTTGTTACCAGCTCATCGTACTCTTTTTGAATTGATTCTTTATCTACTGTGATAGTCAGGCTCACGCTTGAGTTTCCCAAAAGCTTTAAATTTTTATTTGCTATCACTTAAGCTACCTCTTTTAAGGCATCTAATGTCCTAAATTAAAGGCGATCCGGAAATTGCCCAGGATCGCCTTGCTAAAGTGAGCGGGAAACGGGATTTGAACCCGCGACATCCACCTTGGCAAGGTGAAGCTCTACCACTGAGCTATTCCCGCCTGATAAAGCCGGATCCTATCCGGCATTCTATAATCTAGCTGCGAGAGAAGGGACTCGAACCCTTATGCCCTTAGGGCACCAGATCCTAAGTCTGGCGTGTCTGCCAATTTCACCACTCTCGCCTATACTATATCTTTCCCATGGAGGATCGTCAATCCCCATAAGCCTCCTGAGCCGTGAAGGGATCGAACCTTCGACCCGCAGATTAAGAGTCTGCTGCTCTACCAGCTGAGCTAACGGCCCAATGTATATAGCGCGTCCGGCAGGACTCGAACCTGCGACCTACGGATTCGAAGTCCGCCGCTCTATCCAGCTGAGCTACGGACGCAATTGACAAGCTTCTTAGTCCGGCTTCCGAGCCGGATGGTTTCATCCGGCTTCTTAGCCGGGCTTCTTAGCCGAAGATGGAAATTGCTGCGGCTGAGTAATGAGGGTGGGAGATGGGACTTGAACCCACGACTTCCAGTTCCACAGACTGGCGCTCTAACCACCTGAGCTACACCCACCATGAAAATAGTTTACATGCAATATGTGTATTTTGCCAGATCAATGTGTACAATTTAGTCCCTTTTGTCAAGATAGACACATACGCCCGGATGGCCGCTGTTTCTATTGGCACACTCCTCACTCATCCACATACCCTTTCTTAACCAGCTCATATCGGAGAGAATGAGAAAGATCATCGAAGCTCAAGGTCCTAAAAAGATAGATTTCCGCCTCATCTTCTTTGCCTGCTCTTTCATACGCCGTAGCTGCATTATAATAGCAACTGATTATTAAATCCTTATCCGCACTGCCGCTGTTCTCAAGAATTTCCGCGGCATTAAGGAAGTCCGCCGCTCCCTGCAGGCTTTTCTGGAAAACGAGTTCCGGAACTGATATTGATAGATTCCCCCTGTTCAATAATACGACCACTATATCCTCATTATTCTGAGCATGTATCTCAGCATTGTCATAGTATTCATAGGCCGTGTTTACATATCCAATAGCCTTAGCAGGAGATTTTGTCGCCAGACACTCGCCCCCCTTAATGGCAATAATAGAACCTTTATAGGCCAGGGCTCGAGAATTATCCGGATGTTTTTCAAGAATATTATCAAGGATGTCTTCCGCTTCTTTATACTTTTCTACCCGGAAGTAGGCAGAGGCAAGCTCTACTCCTCTGTTCCCGGATGCTTTTATTTCTTCCAATTCCCTTAAAGAAGCCTCTCTTCGATTTTCATTCTCCTTTCTTGCAAGCTCCCTGTATTTCTCAATGGAATCCGCATCCTGTATGTATTTTTGTTCAGTTCTTTTTACTTCAAGAGGATAAACCGTTGCATACGTATACATATCCTCATCATAGGATGACAGCAGCTTTTTCTGTTTGTATCCCTTTGGCGCTACATAATCAAACACTCTGGGTGTTAATTTTGATTTTGCTCCTCCGCCGTTCCGTATACCAGCTTTATTTTTTACCTGCATAAAATTCCCACTTGCATACTGGTCGTAGGCGCCTGTAAGAACATAATGATATGTAGTTCGCCCATCCAGTACATTCTTTATTCTTTTATTATTCAAAAGTATCCTCGCAAAAATTGTCTTCTTTTCAGGAACAGAATAGATACTGACTTTTTCCTCTATTGTTTTATCCCATGATATCAGCCTGCCCGATTTGTGGTTTCCATCAATTTGGACCATAAAGTCCCATGGATGTTCATCATCGAATTTGATGAGTTCTGCACGGGAATGAGCAGTTTCCTTACTCCCTCCTATATCTCCATCAATATCGATATAGACATGGATTACAGGCTGGGAGAAGTCATATATGCTGTCAAATGCCTTGCTTACATTGGCAAAGGTAATGGCAATTTGCCAGAAATCCTGCTCATTACTCCAGGGGGCATTAACCAATGGTTCATATACAGTATATCTCACAATATCCAGACATCCCTTTTCCTTAAAACCCTCATGCCTGGGATAGGTAAGACCTCCTTCGCCATAGTCATCACCCATTTCATCCAGGAATTTTGCAAGAACTTCCCCCCCGCTGAACCGGGGGTCGACTCTTAGATGCAAAACTCTATCTATATTACCTGTAATGAAATCGCCATAGATAAATGTCTTTGGAATCAGGTAAGCTGCAGCAATACAAAATAATGCCGCTATAAGGTATTTTGCCATTTTCATCTGCAAACTCCTATTATAAAAGAAAGGAACCATTAACAATCAGATTAAGCAGTCTGTGTACGGTTCCCAGGCCGAAACTGGTTGAAATAATCATTCCAATTGTAAATCCGCTAAAACTCAATAGCGCCCGAGGCGAAATTATTTCATTAAAAGAAACAAGCATCGCCGCAAGTGCTTTTTTCAATATACCCCTGGCTCCGGAAAGTCTCTTCGCCAGGTTAAGCCATGCAGGATTTTTTGGAGTTTGCGCGAACGCAAACTGATAATCAATTGCACCTTTTGGACAGATATCCATACATTCTCCGCATTTTGTGCAGGTTATTGAGGATTTGCCCTTTCCCTCCTTTATTATTTCCTCGGTTAACGACATTGTGGGGCAAGATTCTACACACTTCATGCATTGAATACATTTCTCTGTATCAATCCTTACCCGATAAAGGCTGACTTTATCCACCAGTGATTGGAAGGCTCCGAAAGGACAGAAAGACATGCATTGAAAGCGCTTCTTTGTTAAATAGGGAAGTACAATGACGAGAGAAAAAAAGGTAAGTATGAATATGATAGTTGAGATGAAAGCCTTCATATCCGTTATTTCCCCGAATTCTGTAATCATTTTAAAAGGGCATAACAACTCACAATACACAGCAGTTAATGTAGTTAAGGATGCAAGTACCACGAAGGCAAGCACAGCAAAATTGAAATATCGTATTTTATTACTCTTTGGATCAAGTTTAATAACAGGTATTTTTGCTATCCTTGAAACACCCTCATCCCAACCCCCGTAAAAGCATATCCAACTGCACCAGCCGCGCCCTATGGTTAGTGTGGCAATGAGCCAGATAATAAACATGCTGTAGATAGAAGCATGACCAACACTTACCTGAGCCGGAAATATAACACTTTTGAACAGCATATAGGGAATAATTGTCATGGGAGTAACGATATGACAGAAGGGTGTCTCGCTCATAAAAACATCCTTCCCTGTTAAAATCATACTCCCGCGCGTTTCAAAGAGAATGGCAATAAAGGCCGGGAAAAAAATCAGTGTTGCTGTTACAAAAAAGATCCTTCGGTATTTTGATATATTCCCTGTATACAGCATCAGAAAATAGACAGAAATATAGAATACGGTAAGAATCCATGCGCCTATAGCTTCTAATCCTGTTCTTCCTGCAATTACAAAAAAATGAACATTCAGAGCTATAAAAAAGGTCATGATGATACTTGCAGGGAGTGAGAACTTTTTATTTTTATTGTATTTAATATTCAACATTCCTGCCTCCTAAATAACAGTCAGAAATCCGAGAAATAAGAAGAAATAAAGGCCGAGTAGAATCATAGTTATCCGGGATACCATTCGAATGGTCTCCATGTATTTCTTGAAAAAGTGAACTCCCAAAAGGGGAAAAAAATACACAGAGGTCCCCAGATAAAACAGAAGGAAATATAACGCTCCTCCGAAGGCACCCTCTCCTCCAAAGACACGTGATGCGGCAGCAAAGAAGGGAGGACAGAAATTGACTCCTGTAAAAAGTCCGTAAAGAAACGCTCCTCTTTCCGGTTTGTATACCTTTTTCACTGCCTTACAGATCTTCCAGCCTGGAAAATTGTGCATTAAACCTGTAAGCGCGAGCAGCAGACCGATAAAAGTATAGGCAAATGCCGCAAACTTCCTTTTAACTTCCGGATCAATATAGCTGACAGCATAGGATCCAAGAATCCCGAGAGTTATTCCCACAGCAATGTAGCCTATAAGCCTTCCTATCATAAACAGGATTACGAGCATGGCATTCTGTTTGCCGTTTTTCAACTTTTCAGAAAATAGAAAGGGAATTGCAACCGGGGCACAATATACTGCACAGAAAGTGCCGGTGGATAACCCAAGTAGAACAGCTTCTCCAAACATAATTATTCCTCCAGTTCCTCTAAGAAGACCTCTGCCTGGCGTGCATAGGAAGAACCCGGCATCTCTCTTATCGACTCTTCATAACAAAGCAGGGCATCGGCAATCCTGTCTTCATGAAGAGCAAGTCTGCCCTCAATCAGTTTCACCATGTATTTTACAGGTTTTGACAGTGAAGTGTAAAATGTCCTTACATACTCAAGATCCTCTTTTACAACATCATAACGGTCAAACGGAGAGGACTCACTGACCCCAACAGCGTTATTCATTCTAAGCAAACGAAGGTTTATATTCTCTGCATCCTCTTCTACAGCCTGATCTATAAGATTAGAACCTTCATCCAGTTTAACGGCAGCTTTAATAACATTATTATTTCTTGCCGCTGCTCCCGACTCCAGTGTAATAAGGCTCCCCCA
>JAUWZD010000026.1 GCA_030615505.1 Spirochaetales bacterium
GATGGTTTGGCGCTCCTTCCGTACGCTCTATAGTGGATATAGCCACCAGCGTGATAGCCACAGCCTGCCTGGGCCCTGGCGGGGGGCTGCTTCTCAACATGGTGGACGATGCCCTCTTCACCAT
This sequence comes from Spirochaetales bacterium, assembly GCA_030615505.1. Lineage (GTDB taxonomy): Bacteria > Spirochaetota > Spirochaetia > SZUA-6 > DRHE01 > JAUWZD01. The sequence goes on from JAUWZD010000026.1 coordinate 125, forward strand.
GGCCGATGTTGGCGCAGACATTATGAGCTTTGATGAGGGGCTTGTTTCATTCGGTAAGAAAGGCTTAAGCAGTGCGCTTTCGACAGGCATAGGCCAGGCGGGAAGCTGGGTAGGGGATGCAATAGACGCATCCGGCCGGGGATTCAGCGGGGTTATCGGCAAGACCATGTTCAAAGGCGTTGAGCTGGGCGCTACCAACCTCACCACCGGGGCGATCGATGCGATAGAGTACTCCTCGGAAGGGGGCTGGGGGTATAACAAAGATGCATTTGTGGACAGCCTTGTAGGCCGGCAGGCGTTGGCAGGCTATGCCTCCGGCATGACAGGCACTTTCGTAACTGCGGGGCTGGGTGAGTTTAATTTAAGAGACAGCAATAACATACAGTTAAGAGACACAGTTTTTAAGACAGATCAAATTAGATCGTTTAACAGTCTCGCAGGAGGAATAGCCTCAAGCGCAGTAGAGTATGCCATGACAGGAGAAACCACTATGAATGTGCTTAACTTCCGGGATATAGCATCTCTTGTCGGGTTTGAATACAACGACTACAAAGGTAATCCTGCTTCCCACGGACTTATTGAATGGAACATAGGGGGAGATGGTGCTCTGTTTAACCTTGGCAAAGGAGGTACTGATATAAGCGCATCGAATATCGCTTCCAGCATGGTAGGATTGAGTGAGACCTGGAAGATTGGTGGGTTCAAGTTTGGTGGGAAAGAAGGAAGATCCACATTGAGTAGTGTGAATCTGCTTGGATATACAAACTCTGAAGATAATTTGGAGCTCGCAAGAGAAATATTTGATCGCGAAATCAACATTGAGTATGCAGAAGGGATGAACTCAGAGCATGTACAAAATCCGTTCCGTGGTTTTTATGATAATAACAATCCGGATAAAATTGTAATTGCAAAAGAAATGCTTGGCGGTTGCCTTGAAAGGTCTGCGCAACTTGCTTCACTTTTCAGCCATGAAGGAACCCACTTGCATGGCGATCGATTGGAAGCTTTAGCATATATGAGTGAAGCAGGTACCTATCTAGATCTTATGAATCAATTTGACATCGGAGAGGCAGCATATCTTTCCCACTTATCTGGAGAAATCATGGAAGCAAAGAATTGGGAAAAGAATATAGGTAATACCGATTATGCGGAGTGGTACAAGACCGATGAATATATTGGCATTCGACCGACTGCACCGCTTGATATCGTACGAGACATACCTGGCGTAGGGATCTTATTTCGAGGTATGGATACGGCTTTTGGAATCAATCCCTATACGGATAGAAAATTTCCGGAATCTGCAACGGATGATAGGCGATATGATTTAGAATCGAGGATAGAAGCAGACAGGCTCGGAGCCATTCTAACCCTTGGGATAATAACAGCAGGTGCATTGGAATCCGAAGCAACCGGAGGAATGACTTCTACCGAGTTCATATCAAGGATGTTTAATATGAACCCGGCCAATATGCATACTATGAATGATGCTATAGGTACAGCGCTAAATATCACCGATGTTACTCAACTGACCCTGGATGCATTGAGCCAGGGAAGGATAAATATTTTAAGAGCAGAAGGTTTTGATGATTTCAAAGACATGTTGCTCGGCGCAGAGACGTTTCAAGATATTAAGGGATATTCGATTTTAGAGGATGATAAAATTTTAGGATTGCTGGAAGAAGCGGGAGTGCCTACGGCAGTGAAAAATAAATGGGCAGGAAATCCTGATATGGAAGGTCGAGCTATTAACGAATTGATAAACAATTTCAATTTCGGGAGCGCATTATATCAAATGGGTGTACGAGATCCGCAAGTAGTACACGATTTGTATTATCAGGGAGTGCCCTATTCGGCAACCGACACGGACGGTACTGTGTTGTGGTTTAACAGCCCTGGTTTTGCCGAAGCCAATGGATGGCTGACGAGTAATTTTAGGAATAACCGAACATATAAGATATATCAGGAGAAGCTTGAAGATATACGGAACTTCAACATCATGAAGCGGGCTCAGAATACCTTTCAAGCTAATGATTACTATGAAAAAAAATTTGGCGCATCGTATCGTGATATGTTCGATTACAACCGCCACCACAAACTACATATTTACTTTTGGGATCTGTATAACTCCTATGAGCTGGGCTTCTTTTAAAATGGCAAGATGAAATGAAGAAGTTTTTACAAATTTTACCTATATTTGTGGTAATATTGATGCTTTTTTCCTGTTCCCGTAATTATACGAAAACACAAACTCTTGGATTTGTTAAAAAAGACAACATAAAAGCGTACCTGGCCCGGTTAGAAAAGGGGTATGCATTTCACAATATGCCCGTGACTGAAAAATCTACTTTAGATGAAATCAGAGAATATATTAACGCAAGAAAAGATATTTTGTATGGGGATGATGAGAATACATTTCTCTTCGATTCTGCGCTGATTGAGCTATACAGCTCTAACTTTTTAAAAGCTTTCCGAATGTTGCGTGAGTACATGGAAAAAACAGGAGATACTGCTCGAACTTTTTATCATGTTGGGGAAGTATTGGATTCTCAATTTAAGTATTCAGGCGATAATCCTCTGGGTCTTGCTGCCTTGGCAACCAGAAAGACTTTCCCACTTCCTTTAGATAACGATCAACATATAACAATTATTGCTTTCAATGATCTTTACCCATACAAGCAGATGGCGCCATATTTAACGGATGAAATACTCGATCGGAAGGAATTGATTTATGATCTACGTGAAGATATAAAAATCACCCAAGACTATAAATTAACCCGAGAGAGTTTAGAAGCTATGTACAAGACCCATACTTTACTGGAAGAAGATATCCAGGAACTTATTAAAGACACCCCTTCGCTGGATACCATTACGATAGATTACCTGATCGCTTTCTATATTCATCCCTATCACCAGGATTTTAAACGCGCTGCCGAATATGCAGATATGCGAAATCATAAAGAATGGCAGAAACCACGTCCTGAACATCGAATTACCAATCTGATGCGCGCCTATTTAGGGGTTGATCGATACGAGGAAGTCCTTGATCTATATATGTATCATATTGATGCTTTCCGCGAACCCGCGATCTCCGATAAAAATGTTAACCTGTTAGTCAGCGCTGCCTATGCCGGGCTTGGAGATTTAGATAAATCATTGGAATACCTGGAAAAAGATTTTGCAATCACGGAGATCTATTACCCAGAGATTATGAGAAATATCACCTCGATCGAAGATTTCCCCACAAAGGGTGATATGCTTTATACGCTATATGAGTTGGTCTTTGTTTTTGAGGAGTTTGATGCATTTGAAAAAGCCGGCTGGTTTAGTGAAATGGAAGAAGTGATAGAGAGAAATATTGCACGGTTTAAACACCTTGAAATATTTAATCGATAATCTATAGTTTGAGAAATGGCTGATGGAGAAATGCTGATATTTTTTAACGAAGGGAGCATATTCAGTGTCTAAGGATAGTAGCTCAGAAGGCAATCAGTTGGCTCGGTTCGACGTTTCTCTAGTAATTGTGGGATCAGCTGTTGCTCTTGGCACGGCTTTCTACCTAATGGCAATCATGGTCGTCATTTCAACTCCATTCTCTGATATTTATGCTGCGATGATCGACCATGCCTCGCAGTATTACCACCCGCTTGGTAAAACAAAGATGGTTTTTTCCATCGTGGGTATCGTTTTTCTATTCTTAATGTGCTCACTGACATCTGTACTCTTCATTCGGAAGAAACGCACCTTCCCAATTACGCTAACCATTCTGCTCGTACTAAACCTGGCGTACTGGATAGCTATTTACTATCTAACTGTTATAGTCCCTGGTTACGATGAGCAGAAGATCACCTATCTTATAATTATATGCACGCTAGTTTCCATCGTACTGATACCCTACCTGTTTTTGTATCCACGTGTGAAGCGAGTATTTATATACAAGATTTCAGAGAGAACGCCACGAGGTGGATCCAGGTTTTTGAATCAGCCACTCCAACCCGGGCTACCCCGGCTGAGTCGAGGCTACTACTTCGCTGGATTGTTCTTTTTTCTTGAACTCGCAGATGGAGTTTTCGACTTGACACCTCCCAAGAGTCATTGGCCGGCGTTATTTTTATTACTGGGTTGGCTCTACTGGCGTATATGTGTGTACAAACTGCATCAATACATCTACTTTCGTGATGATTCGATAACTTCAATCACTCCGGGTCAAGCATTAGGCTACAGCTTCATCCCGCTTTATAATATATATTGGTTGTTCAAGTGGTCCAACAGCATCATCGACGGCATCAACAGAAAAAATCCTCCGGAGAAACTCGTTAAATCATCAATTGCAATCGCCATATTGCTAAACGGCCTAATAGTAACCCGAATCGATCCTGCTCTGTCACTATTCCTAATTTTTCTAATAGGCAACTACTTCGTACACTGGGTAAATTACTATTTCGTGTCCTTAGTAGTGGATAAGCCAGTAGGGATGAAAAAATAGATCCGACGTGGATCGGCCAGTTAAATTTTAAATCAACACTGGTCTTAAGTTCTCCATCCACAAAATTAAAGATGATGCGTTGAAATAAACTCATTCAACAGCACGGCGGATAATTCTGGATAAGCAAAATCCACTTCAGCTCAATTGCTTCCCGGTCTGCCACCCCTTTACTACTTATTCCGCACCCAATAATATTACTACTTCTCTGATCGGGCGTGGACTTCGCCTATCCACCATGCCGGAGCAAAGCGCATACCTTTTTTATTTCTGCCTAACCGTCACCACCGCTCCGGGGTTGACTGAAGACTGTCTCCTTCACCTCCTTCCCGGCGGCAGTCCGGTCGCTGACCTCCTGCCTTAAGGCCTCTTCAGGAGTGAAGTTCCCACTGCTCACTGTGAGATACGCCCTCCGCTCGATCGGAAAGCTGGAGTATTTCTACCTACCCTTTTTACTGCCGGCTTTTGCTTTTAACGTACGGAGACCTTGTTGCTCGCCCTGATCCGGGACAGAGAGCCCTGCTTTACCGGTAAAGTTTGGGAAACCGGCTCAGTGTTGCCTGTAATTCGACCTACACGAGGGACATTAGCCTCGCCCGGGTATGGCTACATTCTAAGAAAGTCCTTCTGGGGCGGGGCTTTACATCCGGCACATCCTGTTACTGTGCATCTTTGGGACAGCACCCCCTTAATGACTCTTACCCGGGAGCGACGACGGCTTTGTCAAGGCCGAGCACAGCGAGCCTGAAAGGGAAGCCTTGACAAAGCCGGAGTGCGCCCTACAATTCCCAAAAAGAAGGGTGCTGTCCCCTGAGACAGGTGAGTGATCAGTTCGGGAGCCCGATGCTGCCGGCAAAAGAGCTAAAGAATATTGCACCAGCGGCTCGGAAACAAAGATTTACACTTACCGGAGCTCACGGAGTAAAATAAACTCTTTCCCCTTCCAGGCAACGCAGTTTGAAATACCCGACTTCTGTTACGAAACGAAGCTATTCCAGCCGGCACGACCCACAGAGCAGCGGAGGGCAGCCCGACGCTGCCAGACCGGAACGTATCAGCCCTTACTCTAACTTTACCTGAGCACGGCGGCTAATACTGATGGGGGGATTAGCGAAGTCTATGACTGGATGCGAATAAAAAAAGCTGCAGATCTTTTCATGAATCGAAGTTGCTTCTAAACCAATATTCAGTTACAGGAGCACGACTCATGTCTCAGAGTTGAGAAAGTATTCGTTATTTTTTATAAGCATCTTTTCGGTGTCGTACTCAGACAACCTCAACAATACGTTCGGAATCAGACACGTTGTAAAGAATGCGATATGGTCCGACTCTTAGACGATAAGCATATTCTGTTGCCGATAGTTTCCGGATATCCGCCGGATAGGGATTTTTCTCGCGTTCCTCAACGGTTTAAAGGATTTGAGGAATATATGTTTTGTGGATGCTCCGAAGCTCTTTTTGAGCAGATCGTTTCCATCGGAGCTTATATGAGGCCATCAAGCTTCAATTCCGCAATAAGTTCCTCATGGGAGATGGTAGGTTCGTCTCTTCGATCAACGACAGCAGCCAAATCGACCATATCTTCAAGGAGTTCTTCGAAGGTTCCTATTGGCAAGATAACTGCGGTTTTGTCACCTTGCTCATTGGTTATATATTGAGGGTGAAGCTGTTGTAAATCCATGTAATTCTCCTCCTATAGGATACATTAAGCCGTAAGAAAAGGCAAACACCATTCAGGTAACTGAATGGGCCCACGTTAAAAGATTTATTTATTTTGGACATTCTGCAATGACAAATCCAATGTTTTCAAAATAGCTTTTTGCTGAGAAGGGGGTGATTTTTTAATTTTCTTAACGCGTTTCAAAATTCTTAGACTTGGAGAACTAGAGCACACATAGACCCGGTTTTCAGCCTTTTCAATAGTCTATTTAAGTCTCAATGGTGTAAAAAGAACGTTTAAGCTCATCAATTACTTCGGATAAAACATCAAATTTTAACATCCGGTATGCCGCTCCTTCTGGTATTTAGGTGTTGAATAAGGAATGAAGTCATGCGATTCTATTTAGGAGAGCCAATGCAGAGAGTAACGGCCGCTGTGCTCAGGCACAATGGCAGGATACTAATAGCTAAACGCAGACAGGGCAAACATATGGGCCCTAAATGGGAATTTCCCGGAGGTAAAATAGACCCCGGGGAAAGTCCGGAGGAATGTCTTAAGCGTGAGCTGGCCGAGGAATTTTCAATTGAAGCCAGAATCGCCGGCTTTATCTGCTCTGTGACCCATGAGAGCAAAGATATACAGCTTGAGATATTCGCCTACCATGTCGAGCATGTATCCGGTGATTTCAAACTGCACGAACATGATGAAATAAGATGGGTCTTGCCTGGAGAATTAGAATCTTACGATTTGGTCGATTCTGACCGAAGCCTGATACGTAAAATCTTCAACAGAGAATAGTCTAAAAAAAAATTACCGCTTTCCCGCAGAACAGGATTGACTTTTCCGATATCAAATACTAAACTTTTGTTAAGTATTATGATATACGGCAATAATATTCCCTATGCTCCGGTTCATTTTCACTCCTATTTTACCCTTGGCCGGGGGTGCCTCTCTCCGGAAGATCTCTGTCGGTACGCACGCAGAGAGGGCTATAAAGCCGTGGGATTAACGGATATCAATAATTTTTACGGACTGGTGCGTTTTCTCAAAGCTGCGGAGCGTGAGGAAATTAAGCCTGTGGCAGGCATGGTGCTTTCCTCCAAGGGAGCTTCCTCCAGGGGTAAGGAACTCTGCACTGCGTACATCATGGAACGGAAGGGCTTTGTCCGGCTGGCAGAGATTGTCACAGACTTAGAACAGACAGACCCCCTGACAAATCTGCTTGAGAAGGGGTGGGAGGGCCTGGCTCTCCTTTCTGATAATATGAGTCTGCTTGAGAAACTGCGAACCAGGGAAAGGGCGGGGCTGTACATTAAACTGACCTATGGAAAGAGCTTCATCGGCCTGGTTCGCCGGGCTAAGGAATTGAAGCTTCCCCTCTGTGCCGTGAATGACAGCTACTACATTGAGAACCGGGATCTGGAAATCTGCAATATTCTGAGGGCCATAGACCGCATTTGCCTGCTGGAAGATCTGCCCGCCGGCGAAAGGCTCACGGCAGTTCACAAAACGGCCACTGCCATAGAGATGAGGCGTTACTTTTCCGCTGTTCCGGAAGCCCTGGTTAATACCTGGGCCCTGGTTAGAGAAGCGGAGAGCGGGGAAATCATCAGCAAGCATTATATTTTTCCCAGTTTTAACGGCTTTACGGAAGCGGAATCTTTTAAAATGCTTAAGCGGCTCTGTTTGGAGGGGGTGAGGAGACGCTACGGCGAGTCCATGAAGCACAAAGAGCGCACAGGGTTCCGGGAGCGCCTGGAATACGAGCTCTCCATTATCCGAAAAAAGAGGTTTTCCGGTTATTTCCTGGTTGTGCAAGATATTGTCTCCCGGTGTCCCCGGACCTGCGGCAGGGGGAGCTCGGCTTCGAGCATCGTCTCTTACCTGTTGGGCATTACCCATGTGGACCCGCTCCGCTATAATCTTTTTTTTGAGCGCTTCCTCAATATGGATAGAAAGGATCCCCCGGATATCGATGTTGATTTTCCCTGGGACGAGCGTGAAAAGGCCTTAAGGTATGTTTTTGAGCGCTACAGGGGCAGGGCGGGAATGATAGCCGATCATGTAACCTTTGGCCCGAGGTCCTCTATTAGAGAACCTGCTAAGGCCCTGGGAATTCCCGGGGAGGAGATTAAAAAACTGGTGTGGTTTTACCGGCATGCGGAGTATGACCGGATTCCCCCCTGTCTCCTGGAGGTCGCGGTGAGAATCAGGGGTTTCCCCCATTACCTGGGCACGCACTGCGGCGGAGTGGTGATAACTCCGGAACCCATCACGCACTACACCCATGTCCAGGCCTCTCCCCTCGGATACCCTGTTATTGCCTGGGAAAAAGATGCTGCCGAAGATGCAGGCCTGGTTAAAATAGATCTTCTGGGGAACCGCTCTTTAGCTGTGCTGCGGGACACGATCAAGTTAGTCAATGATCTTCATGGAAAAAATATCACCTGGGAGGATTTTAACCCCCTGGACAACAGGGAGACAAGGAAGTTTATAGCCCAGGGAAAAACCCTGGGCGTTTTCTATGTGGAATCTCCCGCCACCCGGCAGCTTTTGAAGAAGATGCGCAGGGGGGATTTCGAGAATCTGGTTATCGCCAGTTCAATTATCCGGCCGGCTGCCAACCGATTCATCCGGGAGTTTGTAAAGAGGCTCCACGGTGCATACTATGCTCCCCTTCATCCCCGGCTGAAAGAAACCCTTAAGGAGACCTATGGGATTTTAGTGTACCAGGAAGATGTCTCCCGGGTCGTTATGGATATTGCCGGTTTTTCTCCGGGCGAGGCCGACAGGCTGCGTAAAACGCTCACCAAGAAGGACAGGCTGCTCAGGATTGCGAATTTTAAAGAGAAGTTTTTTCAAAGGGGCAGGAGCAGGGGAATCGCAAATGCGGTGCTTGAAGAAATCTGGGATATGATCCTCTCTTTTGAGGGCTATTCCTTCTGCAAGGCGCACAGCGCTTCCTACGCTTTAGTCTCCTATAAACTTTCCTATTTAAAGTGCTTCAATACACTCGAGTTTCTTGCCTCTGTGATTAACAATGGCGGCGGTTATTATACCCGGCAGACTTATCTTAACGAATGCCGCAGGTTGGGATTCCGGATCCTCCCTCCGGATGTGAACAGGAGTCAGATTCTCTATACAGTGGAAGACGGAGCCTTGAGGCTCGGCATGGGACAGCTTAGGGATATAAGCAGGAAGATGATCGAAAGAATCGTAACCGAAAAAAATGAAAACGGGGACTTTGTGGATTTTCCCGATTTTCTAAAGAGAATCTCCCCCGGATTTCCCGAACTCCGGATACTGATCCGGTCAGGATCCCTGGATTCAATTTCCGGAGGGTTGACACGGCCCCAGTTGTTCTGGGCCTTTTTCCGGATGGACGGGGGGAAGGGGCTTTTCTTGTGCCCCCCTGTCCCGAAATCTGTCGGAGATTACTCCGATACAATGAAACTCATGGATGAAGTCCGCACCCTGGACCTGGTGATCTCCTGCCACCCCCTGTCGATCTTTGCTGAGAGGGTTGCTTCTCTGTCTAAAAGAGAACAATTTCCTACTTTGATTTCCTCTAAAGAGATCCCTGCCTGCAAAAATAAGAGGGTGAGCCTGGCAGGCCTTCTGGTTACGGGCAAGGAGGTATTCACGAAAAACAAAGAGCGCATGGTCTTTGTTAGTTTTGAGGATGAATACTCTATCTATGAAACGGTTTTTTTCCCTGATGCCTTTAAGAGATATTATTCGATGATTGATGAGGGAGGCGACCCTTCAGGGGGAGTATTTCTGCTTTCAGGCATTGTTGAAGAGGATTTGGGAGCCCTGAGCATCAATGTGGATGGAATTATTAAGATCCGGGAGGAAAACCCGCCTGTTTGATATGATGCAGGGACGGCAAAATATAAACAGCGAAACTTATACCTTGACATACGGCATCCCTGTAATTATTGTTTTTATAGGGAATTCTTTTTTTAGAGAATGGGGAGTAATGGCGGAGAAAGAGAGATTATATATTTTTCATATATTTCGCAAGGATAATAAGGCGCTGTTTCTTCATCCTTTCCTGACGCCGGGGAAGCTGGTTAGCAATCTGGAGAAGAGCGACATTGTGGGCCGGTATGGAATGGAACCCCGGGTTGAAGCCCTCACCATGTTCAGGAATGAGCTCTACAGAGAGATCGAAGTTGGTGTTAAACGCTGGCTCAGTGATGTGCGGTTTATTCCTAAATTCTTTATCTCTTCAGGTGTTTTTTTAGTCGCCTATTTTATTATGTCTTTTGTAATAAGGGATCCTCTGCCTGTACTGGATGAGCTAGCCATCGGTTTAGGTGCGGCCATTGTAACCTATATTCTTATAGGCAAAAGGGACATGACTTCGAAGGCGGCAACTAAGAAACGCATGGATTTAAGAGTAATGGTCGATAGGATTACCTTTAAGGAGAGCAACTTTGTGAAGATGGTAGAGTCTGCCCTGCAGAGGAACGAAGGGGGAAGTATAGAAGAAGTCATAGGGCAGATCGTTGAGCCTTCCATGCAGGAATTGGGTGACCCCTATAAGGAAGAGGCCAGCCTGTTTATCCAGATGCTGGAGAACCAGTTTGACTTTAAAAAGCTTAGGAAAGAGGAAAAGATCCTCAAAAACTATATGAATAAGAGTAAACCGGGCAATGAGATTAAGAATATTGTAAAAATGATTGAGTCTAAAAAACTTGATTTTCCCCTTTACGCAGTATATAAGAGCTTTAAAAAGACTGTTTCCAGTTTAAAATAAACGAAAAGTAAATATCATTCACCTATCCGCATTCGGTCCTGCATCGTCTTTTGCAGTTCCAGTGCCTTTAAGGCGGTCTTGATGTTCTCCCTGGCGGGAAGAAACCCAGGATCTATTTCAAGCACCTTTTCCCAGTACTGTATTGCCACAGAAAGTTCTCCGCGGGCATAGGATTCCAGACCGGTTAAATAGAGCTCCTCAACCCGGCTTTGCTGAGCCAATCTTCCCCTATCTCCTAAATTGATCTTGGCTTCTACACTAAACTTGTCAAGGGGATTAAGTCCGCCGCTTAAATCCAGGTTGTAGTTTACGACAAAACTGACTTTCTCAAGATCCAAAGAACTTCCAATACTGATGCGGGGGTTATCACCTTTAAATTGAAAGCCGCTCTGTATGGATAAGAAGTTGGTTACAGCAACATCCACGCCGCTGGCAAAATACCAGTGCTGGGCAGGGAAGTCTTCGGGATTGAAGCTTAAAGGTAGATTGAAATCTACGGCAATAGTGAGAGGATTAAGAGGAGAATAGGCAATTCCGAAAGTGGCCACAGTGGGTAAGGGCTCATCCAGGGCAGGCAGGCCCAGGTTCTTGATAACAGCGCCGATTGAGAAATTCTTTTTGCGGGCTATATAGTATTTGAGGAGGTTTATCCTGGTTAATATGCCTATATCAACCATAGCTGTAATTGCAGATTGGTCCGGGTATATGGCAGAAGGTATATTTCTGTAGGCAGCTTTCAACGTGGTACCCAGGGACAACCCGGAGAAGTGATAACTGGAAAAGAAATTGTAAGAAATATTCATGGAGGCGATTGTCTCAGAGATATATCCCTTGCTTTCTCGGGCTCCCCACTCATTGTATTCTGTAAACGGTATATAGAGAAATTTGCCGCCAAATCCGATCCCCAGGTCATTATAACGGACCGTGTAAATTACGCTTTCGATATTCGAATCTGCGATCCAGCTGTGATGAAAAAAGGAAAGCTCACTCATTTCCAAAGTGGAGCTCCCGGCCGGATTAGCCTCAATATAACCTGAATCCCAGGCTACCGCCGTATAGGCTGTGCCCATTCCTTCATATTTCCCGCCCATGGGAATGAGCAGTGTAGGAAAAATAGTGAGCCCTGCATTTGGGTCTCCAAATGAGGAGAAGGCTTCACTCCAATTATGGTAAAAATCCGCAAAATCGGCAGAAGCTGAGAAAATTCCGATAGATAATAGTATAATCAGGACTATAAATCGCTTCATTCCGTATTAAGTATACAACAATTAAGTATTATTATCCAGATTATCGGCATACTTTCACTGACGTTTTTAGTCGATAATGGTATAAACTAGTATATAGAAGGAATAAAGGATTTAGGAGAGTGAGGATACAGCCCGGAGCGGTAAAAATAGTATTCTTTTTTCTCTTGTTCTGGTTGTTTCTGCCCTGCTTTATGTTTGCCGGGGGCAGCAGGGAACAGGAATCTTTAGAGAAACTTCGCCAGGCGGAAAAACTCTTTGAAGAGAAGAAATATAATGAGTCTATTATTCTTCTAACGGAAGTTGCAAGAAGTGATCCTGATAAATTTGATGCAGTAGAAAAGATAATGCAGAAAATCAGAAGTATCAGGACTGAATACAATTCTGTACATGAAGAGCTGATAGATACACTTTTTGTGGATTACGATCCAAAGCGGGCCCTTGAACTGATTGATATTATGCAGGAGATGGATCCGAATCCTAACGAGGCAACGGTCAGATCCCTGGCACAGGCAAAAGCGGGTACTGAATTAATATACTTTTTAAACCTGTTTAATGAAATTATGGATGCAAGCCTTGCAATGCTTGAAAGAGGAGAGTTTATTAATGCAGTAGATAATTATCTTAGAGGATACACAATTCATAGAGAGAATTTTGATAAGGCCGATTACGGCAATATTATTAAGAATTCCGTAGAAAATTCTCTAAACACTGTAAAACATGAATCATCGGAATTTAAGCTTCTAAGCGCCCGGTTAAGCAAAACCGGAGAGAATTTAAAGAAAAGTTATCAAATAGAAAACATGCTTGAATCTATCTTTTCAGATCTGAATGAGCTGTTATTTATTAAGAGCGGGGTAGAAAATGCGGCATTAAATTTCCGGGCTCAGAACAGGCAGATAAAGAAAACAAGTGCTGAAGGTAAGTATGACCTTTTCCTTCACTTCGCCGGTCAATTGGCCCTTGGCCGGCCAAAGGCGGGAGTCAGAGAAGGAATCGTAAGTACAATGGAGCTGATGTGGGAATCTGAAGCTCCGGAGATTAATGCTCAAATAGTACAAACCGGGGATAATTTCTATTCAATGGGACTTAATAGCTTTCGAAACAAGGATTATAAGTCCGCACAGAGCAGCTTCCAAATGGCAAATAGTGTTTATTTTACAGCCTTAGATATACAGGCAATGTGGGCCGCAAATCTGAAACTCTCTCCGCACTATATCCTGGATGAGCGGAGTCAGAGTATCGTACAGAATCAGCTTCCTCCTCTATTGAGAATTCAAGAAAAGCTAAAAGAAGTTAGAGATTATCAAGTCCTTATCAATACGGCTTCAAGCATAGATGAGCTATTTAAAGAAGATAGAGCCATTACTGATCAATTTATAGCAGCGCGGGATCAGGTATCTGAATATAAGCATAATATGGACAATGGAAAAAGAGTCTGGCAGGATGAAATCAGGCGCTATCAGGAAATTTCACTGATAGGTTACGATGTGAGCGAGCATGAAAAACAGGCTGAGGTAATGATTTCGGAATTTGACTCATATATAATCTTTCTGGAGAATACTGATGTTAATTTTCTAAAATCTATTATTAAATTGGAGATGCAGGGCTGGCCGGAGAATTTTGAAGCCTCCAGCAAGAAATATGAAGAAGGTCATATATTCCAGGAAGGTATAGAAGTTGCACTGGAACTGATCAAAGATTCTGATGGGAATGTAATTGAAACCCCTTCGAGAATTGAGAAGTACCCTGACCGTGCTTTAGCTATTTTCGAACCACTGGTTGAAGATCTTTCTCAATTAAGCAATTTAATCGAGGTGCAGCTCCCCAGGGGCTTGAGCGATCAGGATTACCTGTTAAAAGCTGCGGATCTGCAGGAACAGCTAAAGAGCGTTGGAGATCTAAAGAATGATGTGGAGTCCTTACTGGCAGAACTGGATCAGAGAATTCAGAAGGCACGGAACGATGTTCTCCAGGCAGAGAGGTTTAAGCGAGAGGGGAATCTCCGGTTTCAGAAGGCTGAAGCCGATATTGCCAGAGAGAGATTCGAGCATGCCAGAGATAATATAGAAGGAGCGGGCGTTGCTTTTGGCCGGTCTCTCTCCTTTAAGGAGGATGCAGAGCTGCGCAGTACATGGGATAAAAGACTCACAGCGCTGTCTAACCAGATAGTGGAAGCAGAGAATCAAAAAGTTGTACGCGAGGTAAGGGTCTTGATCACCAGGGCCAGGAGATTGTACGACCATAATGAATTTATAGGCGCGGAACAGGCAATGCTCAAAGCCCGGTCCAGGTGGGCGGACACCAATAATGAGGAGAACGAAGAGATTATTGACTGGCTCATTATTTTCCGCCGTGCTTTAGAAGCCAATACTGGCCGGGAAATAACTGAAACAGATCCTCTCTTTACCGAGATGAGCCAGCTCTACAACCTGGCCACAGAGGATTATATAGCAGCACGAGAACTCCTGGAACAGGGTAGGGAGAGGGAAGCCCTGGAGCGTTTAAGGAGGGCAGAGGTAAAACTTGAACAGATCAAGTATTCATTTCCTTATAACCGGGAGGCACGCAATCTTTCATTAAAGATCGCCCAATTGGAAGACCAGGAGGGATTTTCAAAGCGGCTGACCGCGCTCTATAATGAGGCAGTGCAGAAGATCGACACTAATCCCAAAGATGCCTATGTTGACTTAAAAGATCTGGAAGAGTTTAAACCGGATTATCCGGGGCTAAGGAACAAACTATACGCTCTGGAGATTAAGCTGGGAATGAGGATTCTACCCACCGACCCTGCCAAAATTGCACAATCCAGGGAACTTACCGAGCAAGCGAGGCAGATAGTTGTAAAAGCCGAAAGGGATCTTTACCCGGTAGCTTTGGAACAGTTGAACAGGGCTATTGAACTGGATCCGAATAACAGGCAGGCTATTAATTATAAGGATAGAATCCAGATTGACATGGGAGGCACCAGACAGGCGGTTTTATCCAGCGATGCCGACCGGCAGTACCGGGAAGCTGAGGAAAAATTTCTTGAAGGTAATTATTTTGAGGCTTTGGTGATTGTAGATAGACTGCTGCGGGATCCGAATAACAAGAAATACAGACCCCTTTTAGATTTAAAGAATAGGATCGACACCAAGATATGATAGCGAGAGTTTATTCTTTCTTTAGAGTATTAATTTACCCCCTATTGTTTTTAATTGTCCTGACCATCTCATACACCCAGAGGTCCCAAAGTCTCTACTGGGAGGAGCCCGTAATTATTCTTGAATCGGGAGCCAGGTTTCCCAATGCCGTTTCAGGGGGCGAGTTAACTGCCGTGGTCTGGCAGGAGTATATTCCTTCGGGTAGAGAAAAGGGAGATGTCTACCTCTCTATTCAAACCAGCATGAATGTAAAAGATGCAAAGGCATGGCAGGTCAACAGGCGCTTTGCCGGCCCCTATCCCGCTCAGCAACGAGAGGCCCCCATTTTCTCTCTAGCCATGAACAAACAGGGCAGGATCTTCTTAGCAATTGCTCAAGCGGAGAACAGTACGCAAGTATTATCCTCATCAGATAACGGCCAAAGCTTCCAGTCCCTGAATATATTAAAAGCTGTATACAGTGGAGAAAGCCTTACCACTTTAGCACCCAATATTTTACTAACTGATTCAGGGAATCTGCTTCTGTTTTTGACCCAGCAAAGCGGTAATTTTTTGGCCATTCACTATGCTGTTTCCCGGGATGGAGTAAATTGGAGCAATTTCAAGCCTCTGGTTAAAGATGAGGACCTGCTTATAAACTTTCTCCCCCATCATACATCACTTTACGGACGGGAGTACGTTGTCTTTCAGGGACTCCCATCCGGGCCAAGACAAAATTATCAGCTCTATATGAAAATAAGCAGTGATGGGGGCAATACATGGGGCCAGGCCATAAGCATCAGTTTTAATGAATTGATTGACGGTAAGCTCCAGGAATTAAGTCAATTTATCAATCAACGACCCTTTATTGCTGCTTTAAATGGGAAAATCGGTTTGACCTGGGAGCGTCAATTCGGAGGAAGGCCCCCCCGGATTTACTACGGTGAACTCGACACATCAGGGAAATTAATCGGAGTACCGGAACCGATAACGGAGGGATCATCAGCTCATTTCCCGCAGATTATAAGGATCAAAAATCAGACCTATCTCTTCTGGTTTGATAACCGCCGGGGCGACGATCATATATTCGTTGCAGAAAAAACGGAACTGGGCTGGTATAATATTAAGGATTTAAGTAATTTAGAAGGAATCTCGAGGTTTGCCCGTCCAGTACGGCTCGATGATAATTTGTATCTATTCTGGGAAAATCAGGTAGCCGGCACCTCAAAGTTAATCTTTCTGCAGCCGGATCAGACAGTTATTATGCCTTCATTACAAGCAGTTGGTTTTGATCCGAAGAGGGAATCAAAGCAGGATTCTGTGCTTATTCGCTGGACTGTACCATATGATCCCTCCGGAATTGATGTGTTGAGCTATGTCTGGTCCCAAAATCCTCAAGCTTCGCCTGAAATGGGAATAACGGTTCTGCCGGATAGAACATCAGTCAAATTGCAGGCTGATAAAGATGGAACCTGGTATTTCCGTCTTGCTGCACTGGATTATGCTTTAAACTGGTCAGAACCGGCAACTATCTCTTTTACCCGGGATACAACACCCCCGGGAAGTGTCGAGATCATATGGCCGGATACCGATCCGGACGGCTTTCTGATATCAAATACATTTGAAATTTCCTGGCATCCCCCGGCAGATGGGGAAGCAGCCGGCTATTCGTACTCTCTTAAGTTCCTCGGCTCCAAGAAGAAGGGCCCGGAGACAGCAGAGATTCATCCTGTACCCAGGAGGATCATGGCAACGGATCCCTTTGAGTCTTTTAATAACCAGGATAACGGCTATTGGGCTTTGTCAGTTGCCGCTATAGACAGGGCAGGAAATGTAGGGAAAGCGGATATTATCTTCTTGGAGCTTAATAAGTATATTCCTGTGACCTATATTACCTATGTGGATGCTAAAAGAGATCCTACGGGAAGTGTAAATCTCAGGATACTGGGCAGAGGTTTTTCAAAGGGCGGATTGGTTTCACAGGTCATTCTGGACCGTGATGGAATGCAGCCATTTGATTATTCATTCGGGCTTAAAGACGGCTTCTTCCGTGTCAATTCCGATCGGGTCATTGCTGATCTCAATTTAGTGGATTTTGAACAGGGCCTCTACAGGGTGGGTCTTAATCACCCCTTAAGGGGCCTATACTTTACAACACCGCTTTTAAAGCTTGAGCCCCAGGGGACTATCAAGTTTGGTAATTTCAGCATCAGTTATAAGGAGCCCTGGAAGAAGGTAAATCGTGCTTCACTTTTTTTCTCAGTGAATGATCTGGTTATCTGGCTGATCGTCTTCTTCCTCTTCTTTTTGGTTCTAATATCGATTAAGAAAATGGCTTCCTTGGTCAGGGAAGGGCAGGTATTAAGGGGTGAAATACTGGCCGTGATTCAGGGAAAGGCCCCGGTCTTTATAAAGGAAAAAAGAATGAAAGAGTTAAAGCGACAGGGATTAGGATTGAGGCTTAAATTTACAATGTTAACAACTGTTCTGGTTATTCTCATTGTATTAATAGTCTCTATCCCTTTAAGCGTTTTTATGATCGATACCCAGCGGAATATTCAGGCCGAAGGGCTGTTCCAGCGTGGTGAGGTTATTCTGGGCAGCCTTGCTTCGGGCGCTGCTACCAACCTTCCGCGCGGAGATGCCGGCAGAATTGACCTCGGGCTTCTGCCTCGACAGATATCTGCTATGGAAGAAGCGGAGTTTGCCACTATTGCGGGCTTGAGAGCGGATGATCCCGATAATTTTGACTATGTCTGGGCCACCAATGACCCAGAGATAAGTAATAAGATCGGAGGACAGAACTACCGCCAGGGAGAGGTCAGAATTGAGGATGAGATATCACCCATGGCCATATCTTTGGAGAAGCAGATTAACAGTCAGGCTAGGGAAGCACTGGCAACATTAGCGCCGGAAATTGATAAATTGTCTGTTGAGGCAAGGCAACTGGCAAGGCAGTTGGCTGTAACACCGAATCAGGATCTGAGCCAGAGATTAATTGAAATTCAGGATGCTATTCGTGCTTTGAATATCCGTATTTCGGATGAACTGCAGGGAATCGGTACAGAGACGGGCAGTTTCCCTGAATTTGATCCCCAGGAGCTTCTTCCCTTCTACACCTTTTACAGGCCGATTGTTTACAGGTCGCCGAGAGATGACCTGTATTTCCGGGGCATAGTAAGGATGGAAGTATCTACCGCGAAAATCATCGGCGAGATCACAAGTTCCCGATGGACACTCATCAAATGGACAGGGATTATTGCTCTTATTGCCACAGGTCTCGGTCTGCTTGGGGCCATCATCATGGCCTCCATAACCCTGACACCAATAAAAAAGCTGGCAGCCGGTGTGGCCGTTATACGGGATACAGAAGACAAGGAGAAGCTGAAAGACCACACGATTGATGTGCGCAGCAAAGATGAGATCGGTGTGCTGGCCACTACGGTAAACCAGATGACACAAGGGTTGGTAGAGGCGGCGAAAGCTAATAAGGATTTGATTATGGGTAAAGAGGTCCAGAAGATGTTCATACCCCTGGAGAAGGACTCATCCGGCAAAAAGGGAAGCACCGGAGGGGAGCAGAATGAGAACATCGAGATCTACGGCTACTACGAGGGGGCCAAAGGAGTATCCGGAGATTATTTCGATTATATAAAGTTAGCCGACAAATATTACGCTACAATAAAGTGCGATGTAGCGGGCAAGGGAGTTCCGGCGGCGCTCATAATGGTAGAAGTCTCTACGATTTTTTCCACTTTCTTCAGAAATTGGACATTAAAGAGTCCGGGTTTAAAAATTGACGGCCTGGTGTATCAGATCAATGATATGCTGGAGGAGAGGGGCTTTAAGGGGCGATTTGCCGCGCTGACTCTCTGTATTATCAATTCGGAAACGGGTAAAAGCTACTTCTGTAATGCGGGAGATACACACCTGCACACGTATAAGAACGACCAGTCAAAGATGGTTGAGCTTAAGCTTCCTGAAGCACCGGCTGCCGGAGTTTTCCCCTCCATGCTTGTAGAGACTCAAGAAGGGTTCAAGCAGGTGGGCCTCCAACTGAATGCAGGCGACACCCTTTTTCTGTTCACAGACGGAGTTGAAGAGGCCAGGCGTACCTTCAGAAATGAAGAGTTTAAGGTTATATCCTGTGATGAGCCCGGGCTGAAAGAGAATGAGGAGCATGGGGGAACTCATAAGAAGGGCGACGATTATGAGGAGCTCGGCATTCCGCGGATATATGAAATTATAAACGCAGTATTGAATAAAACTGAATACAAGCTGGTTAAATATCATAACCCCATACATGAGGAAGATCTGACCTTTGATTTCACCCGCTGTAGAGGCAGTGTCCAGGATGCGGTTTTAGCCATGGCGGCAGTGGAAAAGGTTTTTCGCATCTGCCCGGATCCCAATGCCTCTGAAGAAGATCAAGTCGTGATGGACAAATCGATCGATCGGTTTCTGTCTGAATATTTTGAGCAGTACGGATCCTATTTCAGACATAGGCTGGAGGGTAAAGAAGAGGACAGTGCCGTTACTTTTATTAATATAAAGGAAGATGAGCAGTACGATGATCTAACCATTCTTGCCATACGTAAAAAATAGGTGAGTAGAAAAAAGAATACTGGAAATAAAGAATTGAGCGGCCGATATTAGTACAGGACGGTTTCATCTTTAGAATGAAATTATTAATATTTACGATAATATTTACTATAGCAGGTAATCTGGGTTTTGGAGAGACCTACTCCGTTCTACTCAATAACCCTGAAGAATCAAGCTTTTATTATGTCTTAAACCCACCGGAACTTAACGGTTTTGACCCTGCCGGATCCGTGTTCCTGGGCATTCTCTACGATTACTTTGCAGACGATACGGCAGAAACTGAGTTTAAAGAAATTCCTCCGGGCACCTCTGTGCGAGTGGAGGGGCTCTCTAGAGGAACTCATCTGCTTCTTGGATTTTTTGCCGTACCGGGAAAGGCTGAATTACCTGTACGGGTTGTAAGAATTCTGACGGGAGGGGGAATTGATGAGCGTTTCTACACTATTTATAAGGAACCCAGTCTAATAAACGTCAGGATCAGCAGGGGCAGGCTGAAGAATTTCTTCCTGAGCTCCCGGGCTCCACGTATGGAAGGAGTAAAAGATATTATCACGGGGTTTGGGATCAGCATCGATAATCGTTATGAAGATTGGGAACAGATACCCTATCTGGCTGAATTTTCTGAAAGCTTTTCCCCTATTTCATTTACCCGTGAGCAGTACGGGAGCAGCTTTGAAACCTTTCCTATCGGCCAGGCCCGGCACTGGCGTGAGGGTGGAACACAGCTAAATGAGATTAAGGCTGTGGATTATAAGGATAAGCTGTATCTATACTGTTCAACCCGTTCTGCTATTTCGGATAACCTTTCCATCTTTCTCTACTTTCACGGCGACCGAACGGCGAGTAAGGAGAACCGGGTAACCCTGGAGCTGCTCCCAGCGAGAGCGGATAAACCGGGCCTGGCGGTCCTCTGGGTAAAAGGTAAAGAGCCGGCCCTGGTAGGCAGGCTCGCCTCAGGCAGTTTCTTCTTAGAGGCTGAGATCTTTATAGAAAAGGTCTATCAAGCTCTTGAAGACAGATCCTTCTCCGATCTCACCACATTTGATCTTACTGCAAGTTACTACGATAACATTGAAATTGTTTATGAAGAGTTCTTCTTTGCTACCCTGTCAGTCAAGGATATACCCGCTCCTGAAGATCTTTAAAGCGGGATAGATCCACCCTCCTGGACCTGTCTTCACCTTGCATTAATCAAGATTTCCTGGTATAGAGTATAAATCATTTCTAAAATCATGAAAGCCCGTTTTTTCTGTGAACACTGCGGAAAGGAAGTTCCCCTGCATACCTTGACCTGCCCTCACTGCGGACAGCCATTTCAAGCCGTTCAATGTCCACGCTGTAAATTCAAGGGAGAACCGGATCTCTTCACCTCAGGATGTCCTGCCTGCGGATACCTGATGCAAGAACCTTTAAAGGATCAAGAAGAAACCCCTCCGGCTCCGGCATGGCTTTTCAAAATTCTGGGGCTTATACTCATCATAACCATTATCTTCCTTCTCTACCTCTTCTTTAAGCTCTAACGGTAAATACACACCCATCACTGCAGCAGCCCGAGGCCTCCACCTGAAAGAATATAAAAGTCGGAAGCAGAGCTGAACTCAATAGCCAGGCCCAGGGAAAGGAAGAGTTGAGTGTTTGGGATCATCCAGTTTGCCTCTAACCCTGCCTGTAGGGGTGTATCCAGGCCAAAACCGCGGTTAAAGGGCTTACTCCTGAAGCTTGTTGAAACTCCTAAAGTCAGGGTGCCCATATCCAGAATCAGCCCGGTCCGGACGTAGGACCAGAGAAAAAAACCGGTCTCAGGATCGGCCTCCGGATCATAAGTAATATCTGTGTAGGAGATGACAATTTCCGGAGATAGTAGAATCCCCACAGGACCTAATCTCAATCCGCTGGGAAGGCCCGCGCTGAAGCCTGTAAAATTGGCCATTGTATCCGTATGCACATTCTGATAGGTAAGCTTGACCAAAGCGGCGGAGCCAAAACCGAAGTTCCCCCGGGCTCTGATTAAGCAAGCTTTCAGGGAAGTACTTGCAAAGAATGGGATGAATACGACTTTATCCTCTTTATACTCAAACAGGCCGACAATTACTCCGGCCAGGGTATCAAGCTCAAGATTGCTGCCAAGCCCGGTTCTAAGGCCAATATTCCAGGGAACTCTGAAGCTGTATTTGTCATCTAACCATTCTGCATGAGCTAAAAAAAGTGAGGAGAGCTGAACAGCATGTGGAGGCAAAACCTCGGGTGATGCTGCATATAAAAGTCCCGAGCTGCCGCTCCAGAGGCTTCGAAAGGTAATAAGAATACTGCTGTCTATTCTTACAGAGATCTCATCCCTTAAGGCTCTCCCATCTACATGTGTATCACCAGGAAAAGCCTCAATGAGGATCGTGTACAGTCCGTCCGGCAGGGACAGCCCGGAACGGGTTCTGCCGCTCCATACAAAACCCTGATCCCACGTCTGAAAGGGGGAGAAGGTATAACTGGACACCTCCTCATTCTGTTCGTTCATAATGCTTGCCCTGCCCGTGCCTTGACTTGTAACCTGAAAAGATACATTTATCCTGCCAAGAAGCCCGGCATTTAGCGGGTTGAAGGCTCTCCTGCTCACATGTAGTCCGGACAGGGAAAACTCGGCTTCTTTTAGCGCCACCGTGGCAGAGGTAAGCTCGTTCTCGTTAATATGCACAGTTGCATAATGATCCTTATAGCCGAAGGCTCTTACATACAGGGAATAGGACCCCACAGGGATCTCGGCTGTAGAGCCGCTGCTCAGGCTTTCTGAACCGATTTCAATCTGAGCATCTTTTGGATGTGTCTCAATAATAAAGAAGCCCGTTATAGGCTTTAAGTCCGCCTCAATGAGTAAATAATCCTCATAAAAGTCTATCCAGTCTGTATAGTTATAATAGCCCTGTTTCTTTAAAATGAGCCTGTATTTCCCTGGTCCCAGGTCAGAGAGAAAGATGGGTGTAATACCCATATAGCGACCGTCCAGGTACACGTCCGCATCATCAGGGTCGGACTGAATTTCTAAACCCGTCTTCTGAGGTTCAGGCTCCTCCGATTCATAATCATCGCTTTCCAATCCCGCCTCTTTTTTTTCTACTTCAACCGTATCCCTGTAGAGGCTGCCTTTGGATGTGGAACAGGAAATAAAAATCAGTATAATAAGAATGATATTTATAATATTTTTCATAGTATAAGTGTAAACAATGATAGAAAAAGAAATCAATCAAATGTTTATTATCCATTATAATAATAACCGATATAAAAATAGATGAGCCGGCAGAAGAGAGAAGAGAAACCGAGAATCAGAAGATATTCTCCTTTTAAAAAAATAAAGAATTTCTATCTAGAGCTGCAGAGAGAGAATCTTCCTAAGTTATTTCTATTTATCCTGATTTTGGTTCTTTCGGGCGGCGCCTTAGTATTTGTAGCTGAACTTGATAAGAATAAAGAGATGTTTTCCCGCTTTTTTGATTCTGTCTGGTGGGCCTTTGTGACTATTACCACTGTCGGGTATGGGGACAGGTATCCTATTACACCTTTGGGAAGAGGCCTGGCAATCATTGTCATGCTCATGGGTATGTTAACAATCTCAATTCTTTCCGGTACCATAGCGAGTATGTTCGTTAACCGGAAAATCAGGGAGGGTAAAGGTTTGCAGGATATAAATATACGTAATCATACGGTAATGTGCGGCTGGAATATGAGTGCCGAAAAAATCCTGGATTGTCTGATGCGGCTCCATCCCGGGGGGAAAAAGGCTGTGGTTTTAGTGAATATGATGGATCCTGAGGAGTTTCAGGCAGTTTCTGTTAAATATCCCGATATGGATTTGAGATTTGTGCGGGGCGATTTTGTTCATGAAACAGTGCTTAAACGGGCCTCATTGAGTACTGCAAAATCAGCTATTATCATCTCCGACACCTCAGGGAGTAATACCTTGTCCAATGCGGATGAACGAACAATTCTTGCAACACTGGCTATAAAAGCGTTAAATCCTGACATTAACACCAGTGCGGAACTGATTAATCCGGAAAATGAGCAGCATTTAAGACGGGCCAATGTTGATGGTATCCTGATTAATAATGAATTCAACGGTTTTCTGCTGGCCAGCGCCACAGTATCCCCGGGAATACCTCATCTGACCAAAGAGATGTTATCCTTCGAAAGCCAGAGCTTTATCAAGCGTACAGCAATCCCGTTGAGTTTTATCGGAAAGTCATTCTTAGAGCTTTCCGAGCACTTTTTAAAATCCGGAAGCGGAGTATTAATTGGACTTCTCTCGGAAGAGAAGAAGATATCGTTAGATGATATCCTATCAGAAGGCTCCTCCGCCATTGATGCCTTTATAAAACAGAAATTCGCTGAGGCAGAGTTGGATGTTTTTGAAGAAGAAAAAGAAGAGCTTCAGATTAAATTGAATCCCGGCCCTGATTATGTTATTAAAGACACCGATTCGGCTTTTATAATCGGAAGTTCTTAAGTCGGATCAAGGGGTATTTATGCACAAAGCAAGAAGGAAAACGGATCTGGAGATTTTAAAAAAAATGAATATCCTCTCGGATTTATCTGAGAAGGAGTTGGAGGAAATACATAAAATTGCTAAAAGGGTGGAAATACCCGCTGGTACAGTCATTATGCGGGAAGGAGATGTTGGAGATTCCATGTATCTCTTTGCCGGGGGAGAGGTATCCGTGACAAAGAATCTTACCCTGAAAATCGGTAAAAAGGGATTCAGCAAGGCTGAGAAGTCAATGGTCAGGCTTAATGCTCAATTTGTATCTTTCTTCGGCGATATGGCCATGTTCGAAAATGATGTGCGGAGCGCTACCATTACCGCCTCAACAGACTGTCTTCTTTATGAAATTAAGCGCGATGCATTTGAACGAACTACTGAAAAAAATCCAGCCCTGGGGTATAGGCTCATACGTAAGATCGCGGCAGTGCTCTGCCATCGTGTAAGGCAGGGGAATCAGGATATTCTGAAGCTCACCACCGCGATGAGTATCGCTCTGTCAAAATAAAATGAAAGCAAGAAGCATAACATCTAAAACCTTATTACTGGAGTTGTTAATCATTCTCTTCATTCCCGGTATTTCCTTTGCCCAGACGGAATCGGCAGTGACACCCCCGTATGGCTTTAGGAATATACAACTGGGACAGCAACTGGAAGAGGTTAAAGAGATCTTAAAAAAGGATCCCCTTTTTAATTACAGGGGAGACCCGGATGTAAGTTTTTTGCCCTTGCCCAAACAGACCCTTATAGAGTGCCAGGGCAACTCCTACATCAGCAGGGCATACTTCCAGTTCCATGAGGATAAACTCTATATTATTATCCTCTCCCTGGATCAGTCAAAGCTGGACTATTATACGATGTTTTCCACCCTATCCGGTAAATACGGGGATCCCGACAGCTTGAGCCCTTCAGATGCCGTATGGAGATTTGATGAGGTAAGGTTCTCATTAGAGAGGCCGCTGACTGTGAAATATATCGATAACAGGGTGTTTGAAGACCTGCGGGACAAGGGCAGGGCAGAGGAGGACCTAAGGGATTTATCAAGGAAGAATTTCCTTAAGCAGTTTTAGGCTGAAGGACTTACAGTGACCTATAGAAGATTGAGTACTGCACTGTGCATACTATTCATGCTGTGTGCATTGTGCTTATGCACTCGCACTCAGAAGGCTGAAACTATTAAGATTATCCTTGGGGGAGAAATATTTTCGGTTGAAGTGGCCCGCACGCAAGAGCAGAGGCAGAAGGGATTTATGTTCCGATCCTCGCTAGGATCCCGGGAAGGAATGCTTTTTATCTTTGAAAGCGATCAGCGTCTCTCCTTCTGGATGAAGAATACATCGATCCCACTTTCTATAGCCTTTATCTCCAGTAAGGGAGAGATCCTTGAGATTGCGGATATGAAACCGATTTCTCTTAAATCAGTAATCTCAAGCCGGTCTGCACGCTATGCCCTGGAGGTTCCCCTGGGAACTTTTAAAAGCCTGGGAGTTGAGGTAGGCGCTCGTATTACATTTCCGGAAAATTTTTAGGTAGATTACTGATTTTTTTCATCTTCCAATTCGGGGAATAATTCTAAGACGGGCTCACTCTCCTTCTTTTCCGGTTCATTAACCAGAATTTCCACCCTTCTTTCAATCTTCGACAACTCCTTTTCAAGCTCTTTGGCCAGCTTAATTCCTTCCTCGAATTGGGAGACAGCTTCCTCTAAAGGAATATTTCCGCTTTTCAGTTTTTCACTTAATTCTTCCAATCTATTCAGTCTTTCATCAAAGCTTTTCATTCGATTTTCTCCTTAACAGTGGCTTTCAGCCTCCCCCTGTAGAACCTTAGGTCCAGATTGTCATTGATACCGACAGACTCGGTAGAGGAGAGAGCTTTTTTAGTTTTTTCATGTGTCACTACTGCGTATCCTCGCTTCAAGA
Source organism: Spirochaetales bacterium (assembly GCA_030615505.1). Classification (GTDB taxonomy): domain Bacteria; phylum Spirochaetota; class Spirochaetia; order SZUA-6; family DRHE01; genus JAUWZD01. The sequence goes on from JAUWZD010000026.1 coordinate 26,447, forward strand.
TCTCTAAAGGTGAATGAGATTGTATGCTGTGACTAAGGATCTCCAGTTTATGTTGTTTTTCTAGCAGGAGGCTCTTCATTCCACCGATCAACCTCTCCCGGGCTTCATCCAGGTTTAATATGCAGGGCTGCAGAATTATTTTAAAATTTCTGACCAGATTTTCAGGAGAGAACTGGGAGACAAGCAGCCTGATCTTCTCAAGCCTCTGGAATATAGACTCAAGAATTGTACTCTTCAGTTCCCGGACTCTTCTGGTTAGCTCAATTTGAGAGGCGGAAACCAGTTCAGCAGCAGCCGACGGAGTTGGGGCTCTTAAATCCGCGGCCAGATCTGACAGGGTAAAATCAATTTCGTGTCCTACAGAGGATATAACAGGGATTTCCGATTCCGCTATGGCATATACTACCGCTTCATCGTAAAAGGGGAGCAGATCCTCTAAGGATCCTCCTCCACGCCCTACAATAATTACATCAGCCATACTGTAGCGATTTGCGGTTCTTATTCTCTGGGCGATCATATCCGCAGCACCATCCCCCTGTACCGGTGCCGGAAGTATCACTAAGTTTATACCGGCGTGTCTCCTTCCCAGTACCCTCAGAATATCGCGTATAGCCGCGCCTGTAGGGGATGTGATAACCGCAACCCGTGAGGGAAACACGGGTAGAGATTTTTTCCTTTCCTGATCAAACAGTCCTAAAGCGGCAAGCTTCTTTTTACGCTCTTCCAGCATGGCCAGGAGATCGCCTTCTCCGGATATAAGTAGTGTTTCACAGATGAGCTGGTAATTCCCTCTCTTGGCGTAAACAGATATGTTCCCCCTGGCCTTTACCTTCATTCCATCTTTTGGTTCAAAGGTCAGGGTGTTAATACGATTTTTAAACATGACTACCGAGATAATGGCTTCTCTATCCTTGAGGCTGAAGTAGTAGTGTCCTGTGCTGGAGGGCCTAAAATTAGAAATTTCTCCTTCCACGGTGATATTACTGAACTCCTCCTCCAACATATCGCGGATCAGGGCTGTAATTTCGGAAACCGAAAAGAACTTCTGTTCCAGTTCCATACTCAGAGAGTACCCATTTATGAGGCGAATGACAATTGAATAAATTTGATAAATGTCGATAATTGCAACAGAGATGAAGAACATTGCAATTGTAAACGGTTTAAAACTTTCCTCTTTTGCCTATAATGAGATCGCTTCAGGGAAAAACGCTCCAGGCATGGTATCTGAATACGCCGGTAGTATACCGGGAGTGGAGGAGTCTATCCTGCTCCTGCCCGAAGGACCCGAAGACGGGGCATCCTTACCGGGTTTTACCTGCAGGAGGCTTTCGACCTGCACTCTGCATGAATTAATGCTCAAGCTGCAGGAACTCTCTGAAGGATATGAGAATATTTTCTATTTTTATGCTGATTGTCCTTTTCTGGATTCAGAGCTCACAGAGCGCATGTTTAAAAACCATCAAAAATATTTTGCGGATTATACATTTGCAGATGGTTATCCCTACGGCTTGAGTCCGGAGATATTAAGGCCTAAGGTACTAAAGCCTCTTCAAGATAGTGCTACCGGGTGCCGAGCTCACGGGCAGACTGCTGTTATAAAGCGGGATTCAATCTTTGAGCTGATCAAAAAGGATATTAACGCCTTTGATATTGAAACGGAGATCGCACCAAGCGATCTAAGAGTGCTCCGCATATCACTCTCCGCAGATTCAAAGAGGAATTTCTTGCTATTGAAGAGAATCTACGAGCATGGAGGAAAAACAGCAGTATCGATTTGCAATATTCTAAAGGAAAAGCCTGAAATTCAACATACACTGCCTGCCCTTTTCTCCATTCAAATTGTCGAAGGATGCCCCCAGCTCTGTACGTACTGCCCCTATCCGAAATTCTCCATTAAATCAACCGGGAAAAAAGATGAGATGCGCTTAAGCAAATTTGAAAGCCTCATACATAGGATAGAAGATTTTTGTGATGACGCAGTGATCAGTATCTCCCTCTGGGGCGAGCCATCCTATCACTCAAATATTATGGATATAATCCTGTCTGTACTGAACCGAAAGCATCTTAGGTTATTCATTGAAACCTCCTGTGTTGGCTGGAACTCAAATATTTTTTATGAAATAGCAAAAAGGGGAGGTAAATCTCCTGACTGGATTGTTTCCCTTGATGCAAATACGCCCGAAATGTACGGGCAGCTTCGCGGTCCTCAGTTTGATGAGGCCTGTGCAGCAATAGAAATACTTCTTACCTACTTTCCCGGGCATGTGTATGTTCAGGCCGTGCGTATGAAGTCGAATGAGGAAGATCTTGAGAGCTTCTACAGACAGTGGAAAAAAAAGACCGGCAATGTAATCATTCAAAAATATGATCACTTCTGCGGATATCTGCCTGAAAGGAAGGTCACGGATTTATCACCCCTGGTGCGCTTTCCCTGCTGGCATATTAAAAGGGATGTGAACATTTATATTGACGGCAGGGTTCCCCTATGCCGGGAAGACGTCAATTCACAGTACAATTTGGGTAATGTGTTTAGCGATGATCTTGAAGAAATATGGTCAAAGATGGAGAAATATTACCTTGCACATTTAAAGAAGGATTATCCTGAGATCTGTAAGAAATGTGATGAATACTACACCTTCAATTTCTAATCAGCCTGGAATTCCATATACTGTTGTCGGGGGCTTTAAGATTGATCGAATTCGAAAATATTCCTACCGGCTAACCGTGCTCTTACTTAACAGGGGAGGCAGGTTTTACCGCAAGGAGCTGTTAAGTGAAATCCAGAAATTAAAACTGGGCGAGATAATCTGTATTGAAGGGCCCAATATTCCTTATGATATTGAACCACTCTCCAGACAATTTCCGGAGATTCGTTTTCTTCTCCTTCAGGGAAATGCTTCAGAAGGCGAAAGAATAAATCTGGGTATTGAAGAAGCCCGGTCGGAGCTTGTCTTAGTCATGTGGAGTGATATGCAGATAAGTTCAACTTCATTAATGGTAAGAGACAGCGGGGTGCTCTGTTCTGTTCCACTTTTAATGAATCATAAGTCTGAAACCATTCCTTCAATTCAAATCCCTGCTCTAATAAAGGGGAAATTGAGACTCATTCCCCGGGAACCCACAGAAGAAGGAATGGATACGATTCTTCCCTTTGATTTCTGCGGTATTTACTCAAAAGCTAAGTACCGTCTCATAGGTGGGTTCAATAGGTTGATCAGCAATTCTTACTGGCAGAAGCTGGACTTCGGTTTTCGCGCTTTTCTATGGGGGGAGAGAATAGTCTTTAATCCCGGATTGAAGCTGAATTATTCCGTAGAACTGCAGTCGGAAAATACTACGGCAGATGAAAGCTATAAGTTGTTTTACTTGAGGAATCTTGCGGTTCATTTCAGAGGGGATTCAGGTATACTGCCATATTCAAGACTGCTGAACTATATGATGCGGTCTGACACCGGTCCAATATATGCTTATAAAGAGTTCCGAGAGGTGCGTAAGTGGGTGGAAATAAACAGATACAGATTCAGAAAAGATGCCCAGAGCCTGGTAAGCCACTGGAAGATGCCCGAGTAAAAACAGGAGTTTTTTTACAGGTAAGACTGAATTCCATACGGCTTACTCAAAAGGCTATTTTGCTCTTACCGGGCGGAAATGTTGTGCAGCATTGTATGAGAGCACTTAAGCCTATTAAGGCGGATAATCATGTTCTTTTGACTGACGAATCAAGCGCGCCTGTTTTTGCCGCATGGGCCAAAGAAGAGGGATTTACATTGTTCACAGGGCCTTCAGACGATGTCCTAAAGCGCTTTTGCCTGGCTATCCGATTCTTTGGGGTTTCCCGGGTTATCAGGTCTTGCGGAGACAACCCCCTGGTATCGGCTAAATTAGCCGAGATGTTATTAACTGTTCATGAAGAAAAAGAGCTTGATTTAAGCCATTTTATCGGCATACCACTTGGAACCGGGGTTGAAGCCGTTCGATCAGAAACACTCCTTGAATCGGATAGACGATCATCCGATCCCTATGAGCACGAACATATTACAACACATGCCTACAGACACCTCAAGGATTTTAAAGTTGAAGATATTCCCTGTCCTGAACAGTACTATCTCCCACAGGTACGGGTTACCCTGGATACTGAGCAGGATTACAGGGTGATAGCAAGGATTTTCCGGGATCTCTACCGCCAAAAGCCGGTTGAAATTGATGAAATTATCGACTGGTTCAAGAGCAAAGAAATTTATAAGGTATCCTCTGCCTGATGACCATGAAAGTTCTGGTTAGACCATCTTTTAAAAAGGGACAGGGAAGCGGTCATCTACGAAGATCTGTACGCTTTGTCAGAGAGTTAGGTGATGAGGGATACCTGCTTTTAGAAGATTGTCTTAAATATAGCGGGAGATCAGTCCGTGAACTTATTACTTCGTTGGGCATCACTCAGCCAAAGCTTAAGATTAGGGAAAAATTTAATTCCTGTGAGCACTGGGATCTCATTGTTTTGGATAACAAGGCTACTGACCTTAAAGAATTTAAGCGCTTCGCCGCTTCAGCCTTAGTGGTAGGAATAGATGAAGGTGGCAGGGCGCGGGATTTCTTTCCCTATCTTATTGATACCCTGCCTGGAACAGAAACTAAGAACCGGGCCAATATAAACTCCATATCTCTGCTTGATCTTCCAAAGAGAGTTAAAGAATCGCTTCAGTTTCCGTTTCAGAATATTTTAATCAGCTTCGGCGGCGAGGATCCGGAAAATCTGAGCCTGAGGCTGCTTAAAGTGCTGCTTTCCGATTCCATATTCAGACGGGAGCAGATTACAGTGGTGCAGGGATCCCTTTTTACCAGGAAGAGCTGGCCCCGGGAAATCCGGATTCTTAAGGATGTATGGGATCTCAAGAATCTCTTGATGGAGTTTGACCTTGTTTTTACCTCATACGGTCTGACCTGTTTTGAGTCACTGGCAGCCGGGGTTCCGGTTATTCTTTTAAATCCCAGCCCTTATCACAAAAGGCTCTGCCTTAAAATGAGCATTCCGGAGATCGGAGTAATAAATCCGAACAGGAGGAAGCTGAAGAGGCTCCTTAAAGAACGTCTGCGCTTTGAGGATCTCTTAAAGCGCATGCGTATAATCCGGCATAAACGGGATGCAAGTGTGAAATCGCTTCTAGCCTCAATTTCTGTTAACGATACCGCCTGTCCCGTGTGCAGGGCTCAATTTAACCCGGTTGTTGCCCGTTTCAGGATGAGGAGCTATTTCCGCTGCAGGATATGCGGGATCATTTACCTTCAGTCCTTTGCTAAAGAAGCAGTGGGCTACGGCGAGGACTATTTTTCCATTGAATATAAAAGACAGTATGGGAAGACCTATATTGAAGACTTCAATAACATAGAAAAAATCTCATTAAGGCGTCTTAAGGAAATTGAACGCAGCTTTCCCGGAAGAGAGTGCAAGTCTGTGCTGGATGTAGGATGCGCCTTTGGGCCGTTCCTGAAGGCCGCCCTGGATCAAGGGTATGAACCTGTGGGGTTGGATATTTCGACTCAGGCTGTTGAATATGTTAGAGAAGTACTAAAGCTCCCCTGTTATCAGGGGAGCTTTGAGGAATTATGCGCGGATTCAAGTGTAGATCTATTTTCCCCGAAGAGCTTCGATCTTATTACCATGTGGTTTGTAATTGAGCACTTCAGCAGGCTGGATCATGTTCTTTCTGAGGTGAACACTATGCTTAAACCGGGCGGTATTTTTGCCTTTTCCACGCCAAATGGAACGGGAGTCTCCGCTAAACAAAATCTGAGCTCCTTTTTAGAAAAAAGCCCGGCGGACCATTATACCGTATGGTCTCCCGGCCTGGCTGTTTCTATACTGCAGCGGTTCGGCTTTCAAATACGAAGGATTGTTATTACAGGGCATCATCCCGAACGCTTTCCATGTGTGAATATTATGAGGCGCCTTATGCCCGCTGCCAGTAAAATATTTAAATTGGGCGACACTTTCGAGGTCTATGCAGAGAAATGCGAAGAATTATGATCCTGGGCGGAGGGGTTATGCAGATCCCCTCTGTTCGCCTGGCCAAGAAAAAGAGATGGCAGGTTTTGGTTGTTGCTAAAGAGGTCCTTGATAAAATTCAGAATATGGCGGACTCTGTGGAGTTTAAGGACTTATCTGATAAACACACCATATTTGAAACAGCCCGGAAATACAAAGACCGGTGGGGCCTTGACGGCGTATTTACGGCCGGTACGGATTTTTCAACAACCGTTGCCTGGGTAGCAGAAAAGCTTAATCTTCCCGGAATACCGTACAGGGTCGCTTTAGCTGCAACGGATAAATCACGGATGAGGTCGGTATTCCGGGAATCCGGAATCCACGGTCCTGATTATTACACCGCGAATAGATCAACAGAATGGGCCATGTTTGCCAGGCGCTTATCCTTTCCCCTTGTAGTAAAGCCGGTGGATAATATGGGAGCCCGGGGGGTCCGACGCGTTAATAATGAAGAAGAATTGATAGAAGCAGCTTCTGAGGCCATTCAGCACTCGAGAGCCGGTAAAGCTATTGTGGAGGATTACCTGGAGGGTCCGGAGCTCAGTCTGGATGCTATTGTATATCATGGTAAGGTTACCGTGTGCGGCGTGGCGGATAGGCATATCTGTTTTCCACCATATTTTGTGGAAATGGGACATACAATACCCAGTAATTTAAAAAAAGAATCGATCGAACAGGCCGTGCATCTCTTCAGCCGTGGAATCCTGGCCCTGGGGATTGAAAACGGAGCTGCCAAGGGTGATATTAAACTTACCCCTGAGGGCCCTGTGGTGGGAGAAATCGCCGCCAGGCTTTCAGGGGGATATATGTCAGGCTGGACATTTCCCCTATCCTCAGGAATTGAGGTTACTGAGGCCGCTTTAAATATTGCAGTCGGACTGCCGCCAGGTGATTTAACCCAGAGATGTTTTATGCATTCAGCAGAACGGGCCTTTATATCCATACCTGGCCGGGTAGGTGAGATTCACGGTGTACAGGATGCAAGGGAGGTAGATGGGGTTCAGGAGCTCTTTTTGCGTGCCGGCAAGGGTGATAGAGTCGTTTTTCCAATTAATAATTTGGGTAAATGCGGAAATATTATCAGTAGAGCAGACTCAAGGGAACTAGCCATAGATTCTGCAGAAAGGGCAGTTAGAAAGATATTTCTTCGGCTGGTCCCCAATAATGATGCTACGAATCGTTTCCTTACGGCAAAAGAGGCGTATAAGTCTTTGCCTGCTGCTTTTACACTTAGCCGATCCGAAAATCTTGCGGCCTTAAAGAGTTTTGCGCCCTATACAGGTAGTATAAAGAAGATACAGGAAGGCGCCAGGGGTATTTCGATTCTCTCCTTGCCGAATTTATCAGGGGAGATCGTGTGTGATTGGCATGGAAACAGGATTCAGGAAGCCCTGCAGAGGGTTTTAGCCTTCACAGGCGTTAAACTTAGAGACAGGCCTTCAGAGCAACACTTCAATTTAGGTGAACTCTTCTGGAATGTATTTCTTAAAGGCGGTATCCAGGGCGGCATATATATTTTGGACAGCCTGGATGCATTAAGGGATTCACCTGAACAAAGGAAAGGCATACTCGCTGAGCTGATATGATCCGGAGAACCTTTTTCTTTATATTTCTTACAATTTTCACTTTGAGCTTATCCGCTCAATACAGGCAACTGAACCGGTTATTACAGGATCTTAATGCTACTCTTCAGTGGAACCCAACCATGGGCATGGGATTTATTGATCTGCAAGGGGGAAGGGTTATCTTCAAGCTGGGTGCTCCCTGGCTTCTCATCGATTATTACTATCTGGTTAAGACCCCGGGGGTTATACGGAAAGACGGCGCCATATTATTCCCGGAAAGAAGCATTGTTTCCATTGAGAAGTATTTTAAAGCTAAAGCAGAGCGGGGAAGATTACCACGTGTTGCGGCTATACTGATTGATCCCGGTCACGGTGGCAGGGATCCGGGGGCTATTGGTTTCCATATAATTAATGGAAAAAAGAAGAAGATTCAGGAAAAGGATGTTGCATTGAAGGTCGCATTAAAACTCAATGCTATGCTTGAGAAAGAATTTTCTGATAAGAAAATATTTTTGACACGGAAAGATGATACCTACGTGAAGCTGGAGGAAAGGACAAAATTGGCTAATGATGTTTCAATTGAGGATAATGAAGCCATTATATTTGTTTCAATACATGCCAATGCATCCTTCAATAAGAACGCGAAGGGATTTGAAGTCTGGTACCTGCCCCCCGAATATAGAAGGAATTTGATTAATCCTGATTCTTTAGAAGATGAAAACAAGGAGATCGCACCCATTCTGAACGTTTTACTTGAAGAGGAATATACTATCGAGAGTATAACCCTGGCCAGGGAAATAATTTCTGGTTTTGACCGTGAAATCGGAAATATTACTGAGAACAGGGGCATCAAGGAGGAGTGCTGGTTTGTTGTGCGCAATGCCAGGATGCCCTCGGTACTTGTCGAGCTTGGCTTTATAACAAACAGGGAAGAGGGTTTGAGGTTGGAGCAGGATGAATACTTGCAAAAACTCTCCCGGGGAATATATACTGGAATCCGGAACTTTGTTCGCAGTTTTGAGAGTACAAAAGGATTTACGGAGTAAGCCTTGAACAGCAGGGAGTATATCACAAGCCTGGTTATAGGATGTACATTAGTACTGGTTATTCTCATTTCCGTTTTTTTCTTTTATTTACCTAAGAGGCGTTGGGTTAAAAGAGTCCTCTTCTTTCCGGAGTTAAATTCAGAGAACCTTTCCGGTGAAGAAAGATATTTGCCGCCTGGAAAATTTTTGGAGGATAATGTTAAGCTTCTCCTCGAGGAAGTTATTTTAGGCCCTGCAGATCCGGCCCATGAGAGGATTCTACCCAGATCAGTTGATATTGAATCGATTATGGTCCGGAATGGCACACTTTACCTCGATCTGTCCAGGGAGATAATTTTTTCAGCCAGTGAAGTCAATTACAGCCTGGATAAGATGATCGGGGCAGTTGGAAGTGCTGTTCTTTTCAATTTTCCTCAAATAGATAAGCTTTTTTTATTCATTAACGGGCAGATTCCGGGGGAAAGATATGCCGAAGGTATACATTTAAATATGAAATTGTTGGAATGATAATTCTCTAATCTCAAGTAATTAGATACAGCAAAAAAAAATAAAAATCGTTGACAAAGCTGTCTCCTTACGTATAATTTATTAAGAATACAGGTGAATTGTAGCACACGACACATAAATCGAAAGGAGTAATACATGAAGAGACTTTATATATTAATAGGCCTTATGCTTCTTTGTACAGGTGTACTATCATTTGCAGAAAGAAGTACACTGATAGATTTCACTGAGTTAGTAGCAGATGTTGCTTTAGGCGATCAAACAGAACCCACTGAAAATGAAGCAACCTTAGTGGATTTCAGCGGAGTTGCAGGCTCAAGTTTTGATGTGGAAATGAGAAAGAAGATGAAGTCCTCCTTAGCCCTCAGCAATTGGGAGATTGTGCTGGCATCTTCTTCCAGAACAGTAGCGAATACGTCAAAGTCAATGACCAGGCCGGCGAGGGTCAGAGATGATGCTCAACCCATACCGGGAGGTGAGGATATAGCCGGGAAAACGGTAATTGGAATACGAGTGCATTTCCCCCTGGCCCCATTTAACTCTTATGCAATCATCAAGCCTCCTTTTGAAATCCCTGCCTATGCTGTAAAGACGGAGCTTCAGGGAGATGATCTTGTGGAGATTGACGATCCCCTCGGTACTAAGTTCGATAGTAGGGGAGTCTTGAAAAATGTCGGTGTCATTAAATCCGTGGAAGTTAGTGTATACGGCTCCAACTTTCCCAATGGATTTGGAATTATTCTACGAGACCAGAATAATGTGGAACAAAACATCTTCATGGATTATCTTGAGTTTGACGGGTGGAGAAGGCTAGTGTGGAATAATCCCAACTATATTACAGAGGTAAGGAACAGAGAGATCCGTAAATTCCCCCTCTATCCGAAGAGCGAACCCTTTATGAAACTCATTGGATTGATTATCTACCGGGACGCAATGCAGGAGGGCGGTGATATTGTTACCTATGTCAAGGATATTACGATAACCTACGATAAGGCAATCCTCAGACCTGAAAGAGACATCAATGATGAGATTATCTGGGGTATCTTGAGCGCCAGACAGGAAGCCCGTAAGGCTGCAGAGCTCAAGAGGATGGGCAATATGCAGGTATTGAGGTTCCTGGAAAAACAGAAGATGCATAAAGAAGAAGAATAGTTAAGCTTATTAAAATAATACTGATGGGATTCCCTTCTATGCGGGAATCCCATTTTTTTAGAATCAAATATTTGCTCATCCGCTTAAAAAGAAGGTTTTTTCAGTTTATCGAAATTAATAATACACCCTGTGTAAAATCTAAAAAGGTATCCGCCGGGACCCGGGTTTGAGATGCCTAAAAGCTCATCCTGTCCGAAGGTATAGATACTGCTCTCAAGATTTAATAGAACGGTTAGGTAATCCGTAACATCTAAATCAATTGCCGTACCCAGGATGATTGAATTTAAGGTATGAGGATCCGAGGAATCGATATATTTCTTGGTAAGACGCTGATAAGAAAAGGAAAGATGCAGTTTGAAAGGGAGGTTTTTCTGAAAAATATCCGTTTTAAAGGAATAATCATTCAGGCTGTCAATGACTTCGGTGCCTGACTTTTTCTGAGTGAATTTTTTTGTATTAATGTTTAAAGAACAGATGGCATTATGCACGTAAAAACCGGCGGAAATATCGTTTCTCTCCTGGATATAATCCCCGTCTTCGATCAGGCGCCCCCCGATTGAATTATCAGCTCTAAGCTGAAAATAGATAATACCGGGTAATTCAATCCTGACACTGGTGGAGAGGCCTGATTTAAGGATAGTGCCGGGAGAATTGAAAAAGCCGAAAAAAGGCCCTACGCCTAAACTTAAGAATGCAATATTATAATTGAACAGGGTATATGAGATGTTGCGGAGAATTGTATCGTTATAGAATCCTCCTTCGAAGGATAGATTTTCTGAGAGTTTATGGTTCCCGAATACCGATACCCCCCAGAAAAGATCAGTTCCTGAAAAAGAGCTTTGTGTTGCCTCTCTATCCTTGTCAAAGGCTAAATTTTCTAACCTGAAGCTTGCGCCGACTTCTAAGGCTTTAATTTCAGAAAGGTTTAATAGAAGAACGAAGATTATAATGAAGATTAGTCTTAGACTCTTCATGGTTTAAAACTCCGTTTTAAGCGCAATAAAACCTTCAAGCATATCTTCAATGTTAAAAGGCCAGAGCTTTGTATTGATTCTTATTTCCCAGACAAGACCCGAGGTGGCGAATTGCACATAGGGTGAGAGTTTGAAACGAAACTCATTCCTGGATACCCCGCCTTCTTCTAACTGGTATGTAATATTGCTTTCAAGACCGCCGCTTACCTGGTTTTTATAGATATCACCAAATTGAAAATTCAGGTTTACGTCAAAGGCCTGTTCTTCTGTAGACTGCTGGTGATAGTAGCCGGGGCGCCAGAAAAAGGTAGGTATTATGGAAAGAATACCGAATTTGACCCTGGGCTCAAATAGCAGATAAAAAAGGTTTATGTCAAAAGTATCATCCATTGGACTCCACCGGGTAATTCCTATCTGGGCCAGAAATTCCACCCCTTCCTCTTTTGCAAAGAAGAGAAACCCACCGCGGTAGTAACCGATATCTGAATCCGGAGCCGGATATGTGGCGCCTAAAAAGGCCTCTATTTTTATCTTCTCAAAATTAAATCCTGTTCGAACATCGGCGGAGTAATGCCCGGGATCCAGAGTCGTAGGATTCCCATCTGAGTCTATCATGGAATCCTGGTATAGATAAAAGGAGAGAAGCATTTTCTCAGGTTTAGTTGTAACATCGACCTGTATGCCGGTGCCGTTAATAAGATGGATGCCGTCATAGATAAAAGCACTGTCCGGAAAGTGGAGATATCCCCGGTAATTACTGGCTAAAGGGAGTGTTCCAAACAGATCGGGGAAAACATCTCCGGAACAAAAGATATCACTTTCACCGATAAAATAAGTGAAATTCAGCGGAAGACCAAAAATTTCCCTTAGCGTGGCACTGGCGGATTTAAAAGAAAGAATGCTCATGTTGCTGATTGAGTAAGTTTCAAGGGGGAACAGGGTGTTGAAGTCAAGGACAACTCTGACTCCGAATTTATAGCCGCCCTCCAATAAAAGATCCATCTCGCCTCTGGATTCAAATCCGAAAACCCCGCTGTCCATTGAGCCGCGTGTGTAAAGCTCTAAGGAGGGGACATTAACATTAGCGCTGAAAACAGGAGAGGCTGATATAAGGAGAAGAATTAGAATAATATTTAGACGGCTATTCATCATTTTTTTCTCCATAATATTCTCTACTTAAAGTGTAGTGCGAATTAATATAATTTCAATTATATTAACGGTTTAAGTTGAAATTCTCTTAAAGATATATCTTGCCAGGCGAGTCTTTTCGCTCGTATTTAATGTTATAAAGCGAAGAGCTAAAAAATTCCCTTTTTGCAGTATTATTTGACCGGCAGGAGAAAACTGTTTGCCCGATAGTGTAAACTGAATCCGGGCAATCCGGGCCACGCTCTTCAATATGTCTTCCTCCGGGGGGTTCAGCAGCTCTATGGCAACTCCCCCAATGCTGATATCTAAAATTTTGCCTGCAATAAGATGCGGGTAGTCAGGCAAGCGAAAATGAAGACGCAGCATTTCCTCCGGATCGGGTTTTACCCGAATATGTTTGCGCTGCTTATTATGGCTCTCAATTTTGGCTAATATTGCTTTTAATTTAGAAAAAATCTCTTCCTCATCGTAGGGTTTCAGGAGATAACCTACGACCCCCATCTCAACCATCCGGACTACAAAATCCTTGTTGGATTGGATTGTATGAATAATGATTTTATTCGCATGGCTGTATGATGCCCTGATTTCCTCGATCAGTTTTATACCATCTACATCCTGGCTATCGATATCCACGATAGCTCCCTCTATCTCGGGATTGCTCTTAAGTTCGTCTAAGGCTGCCTGCCGGTTTGATAGGGAAATACCCTTTATACCAAATGACAGCAGTACGTAACAGAGCGACTCCCGTACTTTTAATGATGCTTCGACTACTAAAAAGATCATATTTCCCCCGGATGATCATCAGGTTACCTGCTACAGATGGTAATGTCAATTAAATATATAATAATGAGTTTTTACTTGACTTTGAGTTAAGTGAATATATAAGATTGTAATATGAGCGATTATTTGGATCCGGGTAACGAAGAACTCTTAAAAGATTTCTTTGAAGAAGCTCAAATGCAGGTTGAGACCCTGGAACAGAATATTATTGTCTTAGAAAATGATCCCGATAATCGCGATTCAATAGATGAGATATTTCGCGCTGCACATACCCTTAAGGGCGGGGCTGCTACAGTCGAAATGTCAGAACTGGCGGAGTTCACTCACATAATAGAGGACGTTCTGGATGAGATCCGTAGTCATAAATTGAGGGTAAACGAAGAGGTTGTGGATATTCTGCTCAAGGCAATTGATATTACCAGAGCCATGGTTGAGGAGCGGGCTTCAGGCGGCGTTTTTAAGGAGAATATAAGTGGTTTGGTCGATTCTTTAAATGCTCTCCTGTCCGAAGAGGAGATGCAGGCATCGGTTGATGCACAAAAGAAAAGTAAAACCGGGGATAGCCCCGTTCTGCTCAGTGAATACGAGATGCTGGAGCTGCTGTCCACCGCAGAGGAGGAATACCCAATCTATCGCATTAGGGTAACATTCAATGAAGACAACCCGATGAATACTGTAGGTGGAGTCCAGGTATATGCTCTTTTGAACAAAGCGGGCAAGGTGCTTAAGTCGGATCCGGAAATCGATAAACTCTATGAGGATAACTTTTACCCAATTATTGATTATTTCATAGCCACTGAAAAAACAGAGCAAGAGTTGAAGGAACTGCTGAATATTACGGATGTTGTCCTCAATTCTGAAATCGTAAATATTAAAAAAGCGGAAGTGGCTGAGTCCACTACTGAAACCCGAAAGCCGAAAATTGAGGAAACAGGCATCGAACAGATGGCGGTACCGGAACAGGCTGAAATCGCCGAAGCACAGGAAAGGAAAAGTATAGAAAAGGCCAAAGAAAAAAGTTTCAAGAAAAAGAAAGCGTCAGCTTATGGATCTGTTCTGCGGGTTGACAGCAGAAGAATAGATGATCTATTAAATCTCGTAAGCGAAGCTGTGATCCTCAAAGCAAACTTTAACCAGTTGAGCAGTCGGTTCGCCGGCAATCTGGATGATCTGCAGTCTGCAGAAATGAGATACAGGGAGCAGATCAAGGAAATTACAGATAGTTTTCCAAAAATTGTTGAACAGCTTGAAAACGGTGATTCGTTTAAATCCATCAGAAAGACTTTTCAGGAACGTGTTGACGGAGTCTATGAAATCTTTGATATGTTTTCTGGATCTTTGAAAAGCATTGTCGCACAGTTTGAGAGTACAGCTCAGAGTCTGGTCCGGGTTACAGGTGAGCTTCAGGAAGGGGTCATGAAGATACGTATGGTTCCTATCGCCCAGATCTTTTCCCGTTTCCCCAGGCTGCTTAGGGATCTTACTCGCTCCCTAAATAAAGATATTAATCTCGTAATTGAAGGTGAAGACACAGAACTGGATAAATCAGTTATCGAAGATATTCTCGATCCGCTTATTCACTGCGTGCGTAACGCTATCGACCATGGTATCGAACTGCCTGACGAACGGGAAAAAGCGGGAAAGGATCCAAAAGGCAAGATACGACTTGCTGCCCGTAATGAAGGCAATATGATTGTCATTACTGTGTCTGATGACGGACGAGGCATCGATGTGGAATCTATCAGAAAAAGTGCTATTAATCTCGGATTAATCCATCCCAACAAAGCTCTGACTGATGTAGAAGCCTTCAATCTGATTTTTGAGCCCGGTTTCTCCACAGCGGATAGGATAACAAATATATCGGGACGTGGAGTAGGCCTGGATGTTGTACGGAAACAACTGGAAAAGTTAAATGGCAGTGTAAGTATCTGGTCCGAACCTGGTAAGGGATCTGTGTTTACCATAAAGCTGCCCTTAACCCTGGCTATCATTCAGGGATTAATGGTGCGGGTTGGAAAAGAGATCTATGCCATACCCATCGCCTCGGTGATCGAGAGCTTGCGTATTAGACCCTCAGAAGTTAAATTGATTGACCATTACGAGGTTTTTAATCTGCGGGATGATGTGCTGTCATTGTTAAGAATGGATCGCCTTTTTAAGATTGAATCAGAGGAGAAAAAACCCTTCTACTTTGTTGTGGTTGTAGGAAGCGGAGAAAAGAAGGTGGGATTAGTGGTCGACTCACTGATAGGTGAAGAGGATGTGGTTATCAAGCCTTTGCGCGATCAATATTCTAATTCCCCAGGTATAGCCGGGGCTACCATATTGGGAGATGGAACGGTCTCACTCATACTTGATGTCAGTCAATTATTGGAATTTGGGATGAAGAGTGAGATGAATAGGCGAATCAAAATAGAAACTGCAATTCAAAGAGAAAGATAGATGGATACCGTAGCTGAAGACAGTATAGTGCAGGAAGAAGAAAAGGCTGCCCGGGCCAGGATAGATTATAAAATGGTGACCTTCTCCTTGAGAGGCAAGGATTTTGGTATTAACATCATGAAGGTGAAGGAGATCTCTAAGGAATCAAAATTTACTTTTGTACCCAATACCCCTGCCTATGTAAGGGGAGTACATAATCTGAGAGGAGAAATTATACCAATCATCGATCTGAGGAAGATGTTTTACCTTCCTGTTTCAGAAAAGCGCGATAACGAAGAGCAAGAGGAAGTAATCATCTTGAGGCTTGCCAATGATCTGATTATTGGAATTATAGTTGATGCCATAGATAGAGTGCTGGGAGTAGCATATGAAACAATTCAGCCGCCGCATCCCATATTTGGGGATATAAACATCAAATATATCGAAGGCATTATTGAAAGCAATGGTCGGCTTTATATAATTCTCGATGTGGAGCGTATTTTTAGCGAAGAGTATACGATTTATCAACAGATCGATACAGAGGCAAAAGCGCATACAGAGCCGCTAAGAATACCTGAGCCCGAGAAGGAGCCTACCTTTAACTTCGTTATTGAGACACTTAAAACCTTCAGTTCTTTTCATGTATCCGATTTAAATCGCATCTGGGTGGAGGAACGATTTGAAGAGTGGGAGAAACGCTGTAAAACTGAGGGGCGGCAGACACAGTTACAAGGCACAGAAGATGCGGAAGAATTCTTAAAGAGCTATTACTCCCCTTATACGGGCATGATGTGGGGCTCAGACTATCAGGAAAACTTGATGAAGCTTTTACCTGAAAACCCCTCCGGGTCGGTGTTTATCTGGAATCCGGGCTGCGGCAAGGGATTTGAGACTTATTCACTGGCAGCAATTGCGAAAATAAAATATCCACAGCACCGCATTAAAGTTTGGGCCAATGATATTGATCTGCTGAGTGTATCCACGGCCCCGAATATGATACTCGCCAAAGAAGAGATCCCTTCCTATCTATTAGATACGGGTTTGCTAAAGGAACAGGCCAGGGGATTTTCATTTATCGACTCTATCAGGGACAGTATCGTATTTGAATATCACGATATCCTGCACCATAATGAATATCCTGAAGCAGATATCATTGTTGCCCGGGATGTCCTCTCCTTTTTTGAGCCTGAGTCTCAGCAGCGTATACTATCGGATTTTCAACAAAAACTGAAGGATGACGGACTTCTCATTGTAGGAAAAAATGAAACTTTACCCGAGGAGGAATGGTACCTCCTCAGGGAGGGAAATCTTATAGCTTACAAAAAAGAAAAATCTTGATAACGGAGGTTAAAGTAACAATATGAGAGTCGAATATATTAATCCATTTGTAGAGGCTGCGTTCAGTGTATTAAAGGAGGTCCTGGGCACTGAAATATCCAGGGGAGAGCTTTACCTTAAGTCAAGTTCCCAACCCATGCTTGGTACAACTGCAATTGTTGGACTGACCGGGGATGTTGAGGGAAGGGTGTTGTTTGATATGAGTCTGCAGACCGCTTTAGCCATTGCATCTACCATGAATGGTGAGGAATTTAAAAGCTTTGATGATCTGGCCAAAGCTACAATTAGTGAGCTGGCCAATATGATTACAGCACAGGCCGTGACAAAACTTCATGATCTGGGATTTAAATTTGATCTTACACCTCCGGCTCTCTTTACAGGTGAGAATATGGAAGTATTGGATACTGATGTGGAGGCTTTAATCGTTCCGATAGATATGCCCTTAGGGAAAATTGAGATTAATGTTGCAGTACGCGAGAGAAATTAGGAGGATAAGCTATGAAGGCAAAATCTGATTTCCCCAGTATCAATGAAAGACAACCGGAAGGTATAAGTGCTGAAGGAAAGGCTTACCGCGTTCTTATAGTTGATGATTCCATGTTTGTTGCCAAACAGATCAGTCAGATTCTGACTTCTGAGGGTTTTGAAATTGTCGATACAGCTTACGATGGTGAAGAAGCAGTTGAAAAATATAAAGAGCTCTACCCCCGTATAGATCTTGTTACCATGGATATAACCATGCCAAAAATGGACGGAGTCACTTCTTTAGAAAAGATACTGGAATTTGATAATGAGGCCAGGGTCATTATGATCAGCGCTTTAGGCAAACAGGATCTTGTAAAGAAGTCGCTGATGATTGGTGCAAAAAATTATATTGTTAAACCCTTAGATAGAAAAAAGGTTCTTGAGCGGATTGTCATGGTCCTTAAACAGAGATCTTAACGGAATCAGATTTTATGGGCTTTTGTATTGACAAAAGCCTGGTAATTAAGTATGTAAAGAACCTAAAGGGCGGCTAGCTCAGTCTGGTTAGAGCACTAGCTCGACACGCTAGGAGTCGCTGGTTCGAGTCCAGTGCCGCCCACTAAAACCTTGTAATACAAGGATTTATAAGCCCTTGAAAAATTGAGGGCTTTTTTACTTGATAAACGTACCAAAAACGTACCAAAATATCTTAAAAAATGCGAGAACGCTATTACCTTAAGAAAATACGCCGGGGAAAGGGGATCATCTATCATTACCGGCTCAATAAAGAATCCGGAATAGTCGATGAAGATGAGACATTCTATCATACAACCGGACGGAGCTCGAAGCCGAAGGCCCGGGAATATGTCGAGGATCTTATTGCTAAGCGGAAGGCGCAGGACGCCTCAAGAGGACCGGTCCCTCTCCGCCGATATTCATCCGGCTATTTTCTCTGGGACAACTGCCCTTATATCCGCCGGCAGCATGCGAAAGGAAAACCGTTTTCCGAAGCCCACGCTAAGACCCGCCGAGGCCACCTGGTCAATTACATCCTGCCTAAATTCGGCGACATCTCCCTGCAGGAGATCAATTCGGTGGCCGTGGAAAATTGGCTTATCGGACTCCCCCTTTCCAACGGTACAAAAAATGCCATATTATATACCCTGGGAATTATCCTACGGGAAGCGAAGCGGGAGAAGGTAATTGAATATAATCCTGTCTCCGATGCGGAGCGTATGGCCGATCGCTACTGGCAACGAGACACATTTACACTCGAAGAGATCCAGAAGTTATTTCCTGCCGATGAGGCGGAACTCCTAAAAATTTGGCTGAAACCTAAATGGGCGATCATGCACTATCTCATGCTTACTACCGGAATACGCTGCGGGGAGGTAGGTGCCCTGCTCTGGGAGCATATCGCATGGGATTTCCATGGAATTGTGATTGCACAGGCGATTAAGGCCAACAATACTATCGGGCCGACAAAAAGCGGAGACAGGCGAGCCGTAATCCTGCCGAAACGGACCGAAAACCTGCTACGCTGGTGGTACGAAAATACGCCGTTCAAAGAGCTCGATGATTTGGTTTTTTTTGGCCAGAGCGCCGGACAGCATCTTAATCCAAAAACGATTAGCAGGAAAATAGGTCCTGCCATGGCTCGGGCGAAGATCCTTCTAGGCAATCGCTGGCTTACCGCCCACAGCCTGCGACATACCTACAATACCCGGCTGGAAAAACTAATCCCGGAAACTATCCTCCAATACATGATCGGCCACAAGAGCCGGGCCATGACAGAGCGGTATCTTCACGTTACTCCCGAAGAACGGCTCCAGGAGCTGCAGGAGACGCGTAAGCAGCTCGAAGTCTGGAATTAATCTTTCTCAATTGCAAATAGATTGCAAGTGAAATATCGGATAAATAAGTTTATAAAAAAAGACCAGAAAAAAACTTTTGATTTAATTCAACTCTGCGATCTGCAATCATCCAGAGATCATTTTTAGGCATTTTCATTTGATGGAATAACCAGATTACGGTACTCTCATTCTTAGCCATTCTAATAGCGGGTTCAAAATCACTATCCCCACCAACAATTACCGCATCACTTATTCGACCTTTTGAAGCAAGTTGAACAAGATCAACACTTAAAAGAACATCTACTCGCTTTTGTTCAAACTTATAATTACCATATTGATCTTTTCTTTTGGCCAATTTTCCGAGACGGATATCATAATATGGAATTTGCTCTAGAGATGTATAAAATTTTTGTCTAGCGGAAAATCTTTGAACTTCCTCTTGTGTTGCCGGGTTACTTTGATAAGGTAAACAGTTATAATAATATGTTCGAAGTAAATCCGCATTTTGAGAAACAGTTCTAATTATTTTATTCGAGAATGATTCGAAATTGAGTTTACTACGATGGAAATCTTGTTTTAGTATTTTCTCAAGATATCCACCATCTATGAATATAGCTACTCTCTGCATATCTTAAAAGGTAAATCGGCCATCTTTCAAGATGGCCGATTTTGCGATTGCATTTATTCCTGACGTCCCCAACTTCCATTTGGAAAGTTTTACAGAACGCCAGGGATTAAATATACACTATAATAATATCATATCGGCAACAATTGTCAATAAATTTTTATTTTTTTTCTTTTCTATCAATTTCTCTACGGTATACTATAAAAGACTAAGAATTATGCAAAAATCACTCTTGAATGATATTTCTGTATACTCTCTTTTTCAGGAATACAATGTTGTATTAAGAATGTACCTAATTCTCTATGTACCATGGCCTCTAAAGCGATTTTTTCAGATCCATAAAAATCCAATATTTCATACCCTACAATTACTACATATTCACCGGGATGTTCTTTAACTAGGTTGTCTCGTACAGATACGAAATAATTATATTCTTTATCCAACATTCTTAAGACTCTTTACCCCTCTCATTTTTTCTATTAATTATATCGGCAATTGCTTTAAAATACAAGAAAATGAAATATTTTTTACGGAGTGCTCCCGAAAGCTATAGCAAAACAATGAACATCATTACAATCACCCGTTGCATATTCGCTACCATCAATATAGATAGTAGCTGTTAAGAGTGTGGCTGTATTTTCGTTGTTTTGTGCGGAAAGATAGAGAGATCTCCCGCCATACTCATCGAATTCATATACCCAGGGAAGCGATTGATTGTAATACTCTTCATATCCTTCATGTTTTTCATAGATGATATTAACACTTGAAGTTGTACCAGTTACCTCGTATTTGATGGCATATCTTGGAGGAGGCTCATAATCGGCATAACTGCCCCTGCAGGAGGATAGAAGGCAGAGAAATAATAAAGTAAGAATCAATTTAATTATATTTTTCATTACTATTCTATGCTTCTTGAAGCAGTAGCAATTACTACGGTTCATATGAACCACAATTTAAACATTTTTCTCCTAGTTTTTTCTTTTCTCCACATTTTTTACAAATTACCATACCTCCAGCTAACATTTCTGGGGCTAACATTTCTGGGGCTAACATTTCTGGGGCACTGAATATTTTACTAGTTGTATCTTTTAGTTTATGATCTTTTTTATCTGATAGATTATCTAATTTTGATGAAATTTCTTCCAATAATTCACCTGCTATTAAATATACACTTTTTGGTACATCATCAATGAAACACAAATTGCAGGCGCCGATTGCCCAACCAGGGGATGCGCGGGTCGATTTTGGCTCGCGACAGTTTGTCGTCCAAGTTCGTTAGAATAGAAGCAGCCGCCGCTTGATGCTCAAATCCATAGATGCTGACTGTAATTATATTCCCACGCAGCTGGGCTCTCCCTTGAACACCATCGATGAACTCTCGGTGGATCATCTCCGGTGTTTTTGATTTATACCTCGGGCCAAGGTCATAGCGGAAGTTGTCAAAGGCGTGAAAGGCCAGAAGTCGTAAAGATAGCATTGTTTGAATGGCATTAAGATTCAGAGAAGGCAACTTATACATTCCCAGGAAAATATTATACTTGAAAAAATCTTCTATTCTCCAGCGTTTGGTATAGGTTGGCATCGCGGTATCTGAAGTCATTTCTTTTTCGGATGTAAGCAAAGCAAAGTACTTACCGTCCTTTCGCTTTTTGAGAAACATCAATATTGGACCGTCGAAATTGTTCATGGTGGTATAGACAGTAGCAATGTTACCCCACACTGTTTGATCATATTTATCGAGAGCCACTGCCTCGAACTCTTCCAAACGCTTTTTT
>JAUWZD010000111.1 GCA_030615505.1 Spirochaetales bacterium
GTCTTCTCATCCATGCCCGCTTTAGCTGATGCCTCGGCGATCATCTTCTTTGTTTTCATAAGCTTCATTAGCCTCCTCACCTGTCGATCTGTGATCATTCGTGATGCCTCCTCTGAGGCTATCTTGAACGATCTTCTCATCTCCCGAAACCGGGAATTCTAATTGTCGTTGGACGGGAGTTTTAATTGTCGTCAGGCGGGAATTATAATTGTCGCTGATCAATAGATCTTGTTTCTTATCTCAGCGTTCGTAATGTGGGTGCAATTACAAGTAAGTAAATAGTCAATTCCATGTACTGTAACCAGGGGTGTTCAATCCACCAGGTGCATGTTATTTGCTGATGCCCAGCGATCACTAAATCTCTGCTCATCTTTGCTGTGAAATAGCTTATGACGGTAGTCTCTATGTAAACTGACTGTTTCCGATCGCAGATTTCATCCACAACCTAAATTTTAATGGTAAAATTCATAATAATAGGTATGGTCGCTGGACTTTAATATTTCTTGTTAAAATAACAAGATTTTAAGCTGTCATAGCATATATACAATATACTCCAGCGCAGCTTACAGCCGCAACCAAAGTTCTAAAAGCAAAAGTCCACCACAATATATTTGGGCGCCCACAGGACTTCCTTCGGTCGCTGGACTTGATTATTTCTTACGCGTTCAGCGCAAGATTTTAAAGGTAATAGCATAACAACTAACGCTGCAACAACGTCAAGTGACAGACCTACAAAAAATCATAACGGATTCTCCATTTAATAGATGCGTTTAGATGCGGCCGAAGGCCGCGTATTGTTACGGACAACATTCTTTACTGATTTTTAATTTGACCTCTGATACTAATTTTCATATTTTATAAATAGAATCGCCTTCATTTTTAGTTTCCATTACATATATAAATTTTATTGGGGAGATAACAATGAGGTTCGATAAACTTACAATTAAAGCCCAGGAAGCAATTCAATCTGCGGAATCTTATGCCCACAGGTACAATCATACCAATTTAGATGCTGAGCATCTGCTTCTTGCTTTACTAGAACAGCGGGATGGAGTCATTCCCCCACTCTTTGACAGATTAGGTGTGCAATCAAGCAGTGTGAAGGCAGACCTGGAAAAAATGCTTTCTTCAAAACCAAAGGTATATGGCGACATCTCTCAGCGGCAGATCTCTCCTCAGCTAAACAATGTACTTCACAAAGCCGAGGAAGAGGCTTCCAAACTGAAAGATGAGTATGTAAGTACGGAGCATCTACTGCTGGCGCTCATGGAGGTACAAAGTGAGGCCCAGACTGTATTACAGAAATGGGGATTGAACAAATCCGTAATTCTTCCTGCTTTAAGAGAAATCCGGGGGAATCAAAGGGTAACGGATCAGTCCCCTGAGGACAAGTACCAGGTTCTGGAACGATACTGCCGGGATCTGACCGACCTTGCCAGAAAAGAAAAAATCGATCCGGTGATCGGACGTGATGAGGAGATCCGGCGCATCATGCAGGTTCTCTCCCGGCGAACTAAGAACAATCCGGTTCTGATAGGTGATCCGGGGGTGGGAAAGACCGCAATTGTGGAGGGGTTGGCCCGGCGCATTGTTTCCGGAGATGTACCGGATTCATTGAAGGATAAACGTATCTTAGTTTTAGACCTTGGTTCCCTGTTAGCCGGCGCCAAGTTCAGGGGAGAGTTTGAAGACAGGCTTAAGGCCGTAATCAAAGAGGTAGTTGAGTCGGAAGGCCGGATAATTATGTTCATCGATGAGCTTCATACCTTAGTGGGAGCGGGCGCGGCGGAGGGTGCGGTAGATGCCTCCAATTTACTCAAGCCGTCCCTGGCCAGGGGCGAGCTCAGAGCCATAGGCGCAACAACCCTGGATGAATATCGCAAGCATATTGAAAAGGATGCTGCCCTGGAGAGAAGATTTCAACCCATATATACATCTGAGCCTTCGGTAGAGGATACTATAGCCATCCTGCGTGGCTTGAAAGAACGGTACGAAGTCCACCACGGTGTGCGCATCATGGACGAAGCTATCATTGCGGCGGCTGTTCTTTCGGATCGATATATAACCTCCCGTTTTCTTCCGGATAAGGCCATCGATTTAATCGATGAAGCGGCCAGCCGCCTTAAAATGGAGATCGAAAGTCAGCCTACGGCCCTGGATCAGATCGAGCGAAAAATTCTGCAGCTCAATATTGAAAAACAAGCCCTATCTAAAGAAGAAGATCCGGCGTCAAAGGGAAGGCTTAAGAATATAGAAAAAGAGCTGGCGAACTTAAAGACAAGCAGGAACGCTATGCAGCTTCAGTGGCAGAATGAAAAAAAGATAATCGAAGAAATCAGAGAATTGAAGCAGAAACTTGAAGAGCTCAATATCGAAGAGACCCGATATGAACGCGAGGGAAACCTGACAAAAGCTGCAGAAATCAAGCACGGCTTACTACCCGATACCCAGAAGATACTGTCAGAAAAAACCGGTGAGCTTGAGAAACTGCACGGAGAGACCCGGCTCCTGAGGGAAGAGGTTTCGGAGGAGGATATCGCTTTAATCGTTTCGCACTGGACTGGAATCCCGGTGACTAAGATGCTCACTTCTGAAAAAGTAAAACTGTTAAAACTTGAAGAGATTCTCTCTCACAGGGTCGTTGGTCAGGCTGAGGCCATAGCTGCGGTATCCGACGCTATTCGCAGAAACAAAGCCGGTCTTTCGGACATATCCAGACCTTTGGGCGCCTTCTTCTTTATCGGTCCAACCGGTGTAGGTAAAACGGAGCTGGCCAAAACCTTAGCTGATTTTCTCTTTAATGACGAGAAGACCCTGACCCGGATTGATATGAGCGAGTACATGGAAAAGCATACTGTATCCAGGCTGATCGGCGCGCCGCCGGGTTACGTGGGTTATGAAGAGGGAGGCCAGCTTACTGAAGCGGTGCGCAGAAGGCCCTATTCGGTCATCCTATTTGATGAAATGGAGAAAGCGCATCCGGATGTTTTCAATGTTCTGCTCCAGCTTTTAGATGAAGGCCGGCTCACTGACGGACAGGGCCGTAATGTAGATTTCAAGAACAGTCTCATTATTATGACCAGTAACCTGGGCAGCCACCTGATTCAGCAGGCTGAAAATATGCAGGATATAAAGGATGAGATAGATACGCTCATGAAGTCAACATTTAAGCCGGAGTTTTTGAACCGGCTCGATGAGATTATTACCTTCAACCGCCTGGGAAAGGAAGAAATCATTAAAATTGTGGATATTCAGCTTAATCGCCTGACTCTAAGGCTCAAAGAGCAGAAGATCGGACTAAAGATCAGCGATGATGCAAAGATATATCTGGCCGAAATGGGCTATAAACCGCTCTTCGGTGCCAGACCTCTTAAAAGAACCATCCAGAACACTCTCCAGAATCCCATCTCCCGGCTGATCATAGCCGGCAATATTAAAGAAGGAGACACTGTAGCAGTAAATAAGGGAAAGAAGGCTCTGGATATAAGACTGAAGAAATGATATAGCTAAAGCTAATAAAAGAATAGTTTATACTCTCTAAGTAAATATCGTATACGATACCGGCTGAAAATTACCGCGTATGGTTTTACAAAAAAGGGACTGTTTTCATCGCTTAGGAGAAATTAATCAGGCAGTCAAGGTATTGATTATCACTGGATATACATCAGATTTGCAATAATGACCTTTTAATTACCCTGGACCGGCATCTAAGAGCCTGCCGGCTGCATAGCCTATTTCTGTTCCCGGATCAACTTTAACGGCATCGGACAAGGCCCTGGCGGCTTGCTGCTCCATACCAAGCTTTTGATAACAGAAAAATGAAAGAAAATGCACAGCCTGAACAACCTCACCCCCGGGAGCAGCACTCAAGTATGAATTAAACAGATCCAAAGCCTGGCGAAAGGAGAGTGTCTCCAGCAGGATATTCCCCTTAAGAAGAACATAATTGTGGTAGTAGGATTTTTCCAGACCTGGATTCAATCCTGCGAGTATCACAAAAGCACGAGCAGTCCTCCCGGCCAAAGAATGAGCATAGGCAATTTGAAACAGGATATTTTCCCTCTCCTCATTGTCAAAGGATAGATCCATCGCTTCCCGGAAAGCAGCAATGGCCTGGTCATAATGTCCATCTTCTAATAGCTTTCGTCCATCTTCAATTAGATCTTCATCCTCTTCTGAATCCATCCATTGTAATTCTTGACTGTCGCTTACTGCCCCCCTCACGCCCATAACAGCTTCCACCCTGTGCTGCCTTTTTCCAGATATGACATTCAATCGTGTAGTGATGAGCGGCCCGATCCCCCATGAAGAAACTTCTCCTGAAGCACTTATAAGTTCACTTAGAAGGAAAGTACCTGACTGATTTATAGTAATTGTTATATCACCGCTGGAAAACTCAGCGATACCATCCTCTTCTAAACGAACGTATGATTGGGAAGGAACCCTATCGCCTATATTAATCTCCTGCCAGCCTGAACCCGTGTCCGTTTCGATAAATCCGTCGAGATACACTAAGGTCAGATCTTCCGATGCTGCAGGCAGCGTTACTATCAGGATCAGAAAAAACAATATCATTACTCTTGAAATCATACGACCTCCTCAGGAAAGAAGATAACACTAAAATTATATCACATTCGTCCTGGAATAACAGCTTTATTTCAGGTAATCTGTATCTAAACATTTCGTATATGGCAGCAAGGGAACTTCTCTTTGATCTCCCGATAGATTTCTAAAAGTGTATCTCTGTCAAAGGGTTTTTTCATCCTGAAGTCTTCTGACAGGGTATTTCCCGGAACGAACTGCTGCAGAACAAATTTCTTAGCGCCTTTAAGATGTTCAGCAACTGCAAAAATATCTTCTCTGTTATGGATTCCCGGTACTACGGTGGTCCTGAACTCATAGTCTATACTTGAGCCCAAAAGGAGCCTAATGCTCTTAAGAACATTATTGAACAGCTCTTCACTCTTCCGGCCCTCTTTTAGCCCGGAAGCCTTTATATATTTATCGATCAGGAGCGGGGCCTTTACATCCATGGCAATGAAATCAACCAACTTGCCCACGATCAACTGATCTATCATTTTAGGGGAGGTCCCGTTGCTTTCCAGTCCTGTAAGAAGACCGAGATCTTTCACTTGCTTAAAAAACGCCGGCAGCTCCTGCTGCAAGGTTGGTTCACCCCCTGTTACTATAACTGCCTGATACAGGCTCCTGTTCGAATGAAGGTAAGCTAAAACTTCTTTCGAATCTATTCCGGGCCCACGGGAAGAATTTAATACCAGTTCCGTGTTGTAGCAGAAGGGGCATCTGAAATTACATGCACCTGCAAAAAGAACGCTTGATACTTTTCCCGGATATTCAATAAGTGAGGTTTTCTGCCAGCCCCTGAATTTCATTCCTATTTCAGGCCCTGAACCTCCAACTGCCGGTTGTATGTCCTTCGATCTTTAAACTCCACCTGCTTCCCCGAGTTCCACTGGTCTACCGGGCGCAGATATCCTACAGACCTGGACCAGACTTCGCATTTGGATCCACATTCCGGGCATTTTTCCTGCTCTCCCTTTAGGTAGCCGTGCTGTTCACAGATACTGAAGGTAGGGGTCATGGTAAAATAGGGAAGACGAAAATTCTCAGCTATGGTTTTTACCAATGCTTTGGTCGCCTCAACTGACGGAAGCTGTTCCCCGATAAAGCAGTGCAGTACGGTTCCCCCGGTATAACGTGTCTGCAGAGGATCCTGCAGTTTTAAAGCTGTGAAAACATCATCGGTAAACCCTACAGGCAGTTGAGTGCTGTTTGTATAATAGGGTTCTCCGCTACCATTTCCATTGTAGAGCTGGCTGTGGACTTTAATCTCCGGATACATTCTCTTATCAATCATGGCCAGACGGTAGCTTGCGCCCTCAGCCGGGGTTGCCTCCAGATTAAAAATATTTTCCGTTTCCTGTTGAAAATCTGCCAGCTTTTCCCGAATAAAATCAAGCACTCCTACGGAAAACTCAACCCCTTCTTCCCTTGTTAGATCGTATCCGAAAAGATTTAGGAGGGCGTCATTCATGCCAATAATACCGATCGTAGAAAAATGGTTCTTCCAGTATTGACCGAAGGATTTTTTAATATTCCTTAGATAGAACCTGCTGTAGGGGTAGAGACCCCTCTCGGTGAAATTCTCAAGCACTTCCCTTTTAATCAGCAGGCTTTCCTTAGCAAGGTCCATACGTGCTGCCAGCAGATCGAAGAAATCATCCTCACCACCCGCCTCAAAAGCAATGCGAGGCAGGTTCAGGGTGACTACCCCGACAGAGCCTGTAAGCGGGTTAGAGCCGAAAAGCCCCCCTCCCCGTTTTTTAAGTTCCCGCTTATCCAGTCTGAGCCGGCAGCACATGCTCCGGACATCATCAGGATTCAAATCAGAGTTTATAAAGTTCGAGAAATATGGGATGCCATACCTGGCCGTCATTTCCCAGATCGGTTTAAACTCCGGCTTATCCCAGGGGAAATCCTGGGTGATGTTATAAGTAGGAATAGGAAAGGTGAAAGGCCGTCCCGTTGCATCCCCGGTGTTCATGGTCTCCGCAAAGGCCTGGTTAATCATATCCATCTCTTTCTGGAATTCACCATAAGCCTTATCCATCACCCGGCCGCCAATAATTGCGGGCTCATTTTTAAGAAATTCAGGAACCGTTAAATCTAAAGTGATATTGGTAAAAGGCGTCTGAAATCCGACCCGCGTGGGCACATTCATATTAAAGAGGAATTTCTGAATCGATTGCTTTACCTGTTTATAATCCAGTTTATCAAAATAAATATAAGGAGCCAGAAGGGTGTCAAAATTGGAAAATGCCTGTGCGCCGGCCGCCTCACCCTGAAGGGTGTACAGAAAATTAACCACCTGCATCAGAGCCACATCAAAATGGATTGGAGGATTGCTCTCAACCTTTCCTCTTACTCCCTGAAATCCCTCTAAAAGCAGGTCTTGCAGATCCCAGCCCACGCAGTAAGGACCTAAGGTTCCCAGGTCATGGATATGAAACTCGCCGTTTATATGGGCTTCCCTTACCTCCCGGGGGTATATATTGTTGAGCCAGTAATTACTGACAACCTTTTGGGTAATGTGAACATTCAATCCCTGGAGGGAATAGGTCATATTGCTGTTCTCACGAACCCGCCAGTCCTTCTTATTGAGATAATCGTTTACTATAGTAATGTCCCTGAGCAGCCTGGTTACTTCTCTTATATTTTTATGCTGCTCCCGGTAAAGGATATAGGCCTTGGCCGTTTTGGCGTGGCCGTTCTCGATCAATACTTTTTCTACTATGTCCTGGACATGCTCGACCGAGGGCACACCACCGGCCTCGTACTTTCGCTTTACAATCCTAACTACATCAGCAGAAAGGCTTTCAGCCTTGTCCCTGTCACGGCCACCCACTGCCTGGACAGCCGACCATATAGCATTGGTGATCTTTTCCTGATTAAATGGAACTATCCTGCCGTCCCGTTTCTTAATTGACATAATTGTCTTCTTCAAAACGCACCCCTCCCTTATGCATATTTTTACCATGATTTTGACGTCTTCGTCTATTTTGACGTCAGTGTTTTCAATTCCTTTTCAAATGACTCAAGATCCGTGAAATCTCTATATACCGAAGCAAATCGTATATAGGCTACCTTGTCCAAACTTTTCAGTCTGTCTATAACGAGCTTTCCTATGACACTGCTCGATACTTCACTTTCCTCGTAATTTCTTAATTCAGCCTCTATCCTGTTTATAAGCTTTTCAATCTCCTCCCTCGGGATGGGCCTCTTTTCACATGCCTTAAGAAGGCCTATGCGAAGCTTATTCCGGTTAAAGGATTCCCTTCTGCCGTCCTTTTTAATAATGGAAAATCCGACCAGTTCAATCCGTTCATAAGTGGTGAATCGCTTGCCGCATTTCACGCATTCTCTCCTGCGCCTGATAGAATCGAGTTCAGCACTATCGCGTTTATCCACAACTTTGGTCTTAATACTCAGGCAGTAAGGGCACTTCATATTAGATATAACCCATTAACCACAATATATTGTGCATTATTATTATCGGAAAACACAATATATGCAAGTAGATATTTTATCTTTTTTCAAAGTTTTTTCATAAATTTTCCTGAGCAAAGACAGGTTATGGTAGCAAAGGAAGTACAGCTATGAATATAATTGAAAAAATTCTTAAAACTGAATAAGATATTAATGCACTATGTAAGTTTTTACTGTTATAGATTATGAAAAGAATAGATCGGTTAGGTCAAATCGTGTTTTTTTATGTTACTGTGTTATATAATTTATTAGCTGGCGCTTCAACATGAAAGTATATACTAAATTACTTCTAGGCGATTCTAAAGAAGAACTCAAAAATTTGGAAAGTAATAGCATTGATTTAATTATTACTTCCGCCTTACGCTGACAGCAGGAATAAAACCTATGGAGGGATAAAGCCTGAAGAATACGTTCAGTGGTTTTTACCGATTAGTAAGGAACTGCTGAGGGTATTGAAACCAACCGGCACATTTATCCTTAATATTAAAGAGAAGGCCCAAAACGGAGAGAGACATACCTATGTTATAGATCTCATACTTGAAATGCGCAAACAGGGCTGGCTATGGACCGAAGAATTCATGTGGCATAAAAAGAATTGCTATCCGGGGAAATGGCCAAATAGATTTCGCGATGCATGGGAGAGATTGCTTCAATTTAATAAAAGCCGAAAATTTCATATGTTCCAAGAAGCCGTTATGGTTCCTATGGGCGATTGGGCAAACACAAGATTACGAAATTTAAGTGAAACCGATAAACAACGAGATAATTCAAAAGTGGGCAGCGGATTCGGAAAAAATGTATCAAATTGGATTGGAAAAGATAAAGTATACCCAACAAATGTTTTATATTTATCTACTGAATGTAATAATAAGAACCACATCGCAGTATTTCCGGAAGCCTTACTTATTCAAAGCCAAGAATATATTAACCGCACAAGATATAGTAAAGGGTCTTATTGATGCATATCTTTCATCTCAGGAGGAAACAATTCCCGCAGACTATGCTAGATAAGTCTCTTAAAATCTCTCCGGATGATCCCCTTAGCACAAGTTGGGTCATAGAATCCTGGGCAGTCGGTTCATTATTTATTATGGCTACGAAGCCGCCTTCCCTTCGGGTTTCATCAGGAATACCTGCTGCAGGATATACCTGGAGGGAGGAACCGATCGCCATTAGAAGCTCCGCTTTAGAAGCTTCTCCAAATGCACGTGTTATTTCTTCCTCCGGCATTGCCTGCCCAAAAGATATGGTAGCAGGTTTCAGCCACCCCCCGCATGCATCACAGCGGGGAGATTGTACCCCCTGGTCAAAAAGCGGCAATATATCATCCCATTCATATCGCTTCCTGCAGCTAAGACAGGCCAGGTAGGTATTGGATCCGTGAACTTCTATAACACTTGACTGCGGTATTCCTGCTTTCTGATGCAGGCCGTCAATATTCTGGGTAATTACAACACTTAAGTGTTTTGATTTAAAAAGACACGCCAGTGCCAGATGCCCCTCATTGGGCATTGCTTTCTTCATCAGGGGAAGCATCTCAAGCTTTCTCCGCCAGTACTCGGCCCGGGCATCGGGATCACTCAGGAATTCGGACAATTCGACCGGTCTGTATCGTTTCCAGATGCCCTTGGGTCCCCGGAAATCGGGAATACCGCTTTCAGTACTGATACCCGCACCTGTAAAGGCCACTGTGTACCTGCTGCTTCGAATCCGGTCGGCTAAATCGTCAATCTTGCTGTTCAACTTTTCAGAAAGCATGAACTAAAACTTAATTCACGCAAAGCGCCAAGTCAAGTAAAGCGCCCACCAGTACATCAGGCAAGGTACGCATGAAGACAAGATTGGTCAGTACCATGGATAAGCATGTGTCGGATAGGATAGGCACCTGGAAAGCAGGGCATTGAATTCCGTGCGGGAGATGGCTACTGCGCCCAGCTTGATTAGATGCTCGGATGGTACCTGGCAGTCAATAAGAAGAAAATCCATCTTTTTAACCCATTCTACCAGGTAATACAGGGCAATTTTAGAGGCATTAGGGATCAGAGAGAACATGGATTCCCCGAAGAAGATGCGCCCCAGGGAGACTCCGTAGAGACCGCCGCATAATTCATTATTCCTATATACTGAAACACAGTGGGCTAAATATTTTTCATGAAGCCTGCAGTAAGCGGCTTTCATGTAATCACAGATCCAGGTCCCTTCCTGCTTTTTCCTCTGCACTGCGGCGCAATTGGAAATGACTTCTTCAAAATCCCTGTCAAAACTCACGGATATACGTGCATCCTTAAGATTCCTGGCCAGCCGCTTAGACACGTGAAAATCCTCCGGGAAGAGAACTAAACGAGGGTCGGGCGAAAACCACATGACGGGCGGGCCCACAAACCAGGGGAATATTCCCCGGGTGTAGGCCTCGGTGAGCACTCGTTCTGTAAGCTCACCTCCGACAGCTATTAAACCGTTTTCATCTGGTTCAAGCCAATCCGGAAAAACCGGACCGGCCTCCGGGCCCGGGTTAAGATCTATACAATAAGGAATTTTCAGTCTACCCTGCATGAGTTTCTTCTATTATTAACCTTTCAATAGAAGGCGCCGCCTCCTTTGGCAGCATAATTATCTTGTGGCGTGATCTCTCTCCCCTTGAGATCTCTATGTCAGATTTTGGAATGTGCAGTTTGTCAGCCAGGAATTTTACCAGTTCCTTATTGGCTCTGCCCTTCTCCGGTATAGCCTTGATACGGGTCACCAGCTCCTGGTTCTTCACTCCTGCGATCTGATTCATGCCGGCTCCGGGGATAACCTTTACATTTAAAATGAGCCTATCCTGATCCAGGGTAAAAAGACTCTGCTTATTCATCCCAGTACAACATCCAGGAACATCATAACCACGAATCCTGTAAGAACCCCGAAGGTAGCAGGTTTCTCAAAGCCCTTGCGATGAGTTTCAGGAATAATCTCATCACTTACAACAAATAGCATGGCTCCCGCGGCAAAGGCTAAGCCCCAGGGCAGAATAGGTCTGGCTATGCTGACCAAACCGGCGCCGATCAGGCCTCCTATCGGCTCCACCAGCCCGGATAGAAGGGCTATCAGAAATGAGTATCCCCTGGAATAGTTCTGGGTCATCAATGCTAAAGCAACCACCAGGCCTTCAGGAATATTCTGCAGGCCTATTCCGATGGCTAAACTTGTGCCCTTAGCAATATCTCCCCCACCGAAGCCAACCCCCACTGCCAGTCCTTCGGGGAAATTATGCAGGGTAATTGCCAATACAAAGAGCCAGATTCTCTTTAAAGCGGCAGCGGAGGCTCCATCGGGTCCGCTGATAAAATGCTCATGAGGAATGATCCTGTCCGCAGCCCACAGGAAAGAACCTCCCAGAACTATGCCTACAACCATTACGGCCGCCCCTTTTGTACCTCCCCCGGCCGCCTCAATACCGGGAATAATCAGGCTGAAGGATGTGGCTGCAAGCATCACACCTGCGCCGAATCCCAACAACACATCCTGGGTTTTTTCGCTGATTTTGCGTGTGAAAAGGGTAGGAATAGCCCCAACACCCGTGGCCAGGCCGGCTAACAGGCTGGCTGTAAAGCCAAGTAAGAATATTGATGATTGTGATACCATTTGTTTTATACGATAAATGCTTATCATTATTTTGGCAAGGCATAAACAAGCACGGCCCTAAAACTTAAGCCGTCATCCGCAGCTCTCATGCTGTCTTGCCAAGCCAATACACATGTGGCATTATCCAGGGGGGGTAAGCATGGCTAAAGATATTCTATTCTGTTTAATCGGCGGGCTCGGTCTTTTCTTCCTGGGCATGAAAACCATGTCCGATGCATTGAGAAGCGTTGCCAGCACCAGCTTTAAAAAGACCCTTAACGTGATTACCAGGCGTCCGATTATCGGCCTATTGATCGGAACCGCTGTAACCGCATTAATTCAGAGTTCAAGCGCAACTACTGTTATGGCCGTGGGTTTTGTAAATGCCGGCCTGTTAACACTCAAACAGGCTATATCTATTATCCTTGGCGCCAATATCGGGACAACCCTTACAGCCTGGCTTATTTCTTTTTTTGCGGTATTTAAAATTACAAACTATGCGCTGCCCGCAATCGGAATTGGTTACTTTATGTCCCTGCTGGGGAAAAGCATGAAGGTGCGCAGATGGGGACAACTGCTGCTTGGATTCGGACTACTCTTTGTGGGCTTGGGCTTTGTAAAAGATGCCTTTGCACCTTTAAAGGAGAGTGAGGCGTTAAAAAACATCCTGGTGAATTTCAGCTCCTACCCGGTCTTAGGAATACTGTTGGGAATGCTTGTCACGATTATACTGCAGAGCTCCAGTGCAACCATCGCCTTACTGCAGTTGATGGCCTTCTCCGGACTCATCAATTTTCAAACAGCTATTCCTATCATCCTTGGTGAGAATATCGGTACCACCATTACGGCAGAATTATCAGCAATCGGTACAAATACAGCAGCTAAAAGAACCGCCCGCTCTCATGCCCTGCTCAATATTATCGGGGTATGCTATATGATTATTCCGGTTGCCCTCGGATGGTATGGGAAGTTGATCGAATTTATAATCCCCGGGGAATTGAGTCACGAAAATATCATGTTTCATATTGCTTTAGCTCATTCGACTTTCAATGTTTTTAATTCGATCTTTGTGTTCCTGCCTCTGATTAATGTATTAGAAAAACTGGCTATTAAGCTCACCCATGTTAAGAAGGGCATCCTGGATCTCTCCTCCCAATTCCTGGAAAGGCACCTATTGGATACCCCGGTTTTGGCCATTCAGCAGGCCATTAAGGAACTTGTCAGAATGGTTGAGATTTCTAAAAATGCCCTGAACGATTCTATTGCCTGCTTTAAGAATTTTAGTCCCCAATTAGCAGAGAAGGTTACTCAGCAGGAAGATGCGATCGACCGCCTTCAAAAGGAGATTACCCAGTATCTGGTGGAAATATCCGAGAGGAATATTGAGAAATCCGATGCAGAGAAGATCCCCGTTCTTCTGCACTCCGTAAATGATGTTGAAAGGGTTGGTGATCACGCAGAAAATATTTTAGAGCTCGCCGTAAGAAAGTATGAGCAGAATCTAAAATTTACAGAGATCGCAAACAGCGAGGTGGAACAGATTGTTGCTGTTACAAAATCCATGATTGAAGATATTTACCGTACTCTATCCGATGAAGATCTCGAATCGGCCATAAGAGTATTAAAAAATGAAGAAGATCTTAATGCATTACAGATACAGCTCAAAGATAATCATATAAAACGCTTAAATGAAGGTAAGTGTCAGCTCTTATCCGGCCTGGTATTTAATGACTTAGTCGATAACTTAGAGAAGATCGGAGATCATCTTACCAACATCGCTCAAGGATCTCTGCGGCATATGCGCTGGGATTTAGAGCCGGAAGCCAATTCAACTGATCAGGCTAATTTCGCGCTTTCAGAGTAAAAAACAGTATCTCTTCATCCCGCGGGGAATTAGCTCTTTTCACATACCGGATCTCACCTTTCTTTTTCTGTATCAGGGAGGATTCACCCTCCCAGAACAGGTCAAGGTATCGGCCGGTCAGGCACACAGTGCCTCCGAAGGAAACCCTGTTATTCTTGATGCGGGCAGGCAGAGCCCGGCTGAACCGCTTTCTTTCCTCCTGGTTATAAACAGCTCCGTTGGCTTTAATATCTATCCACAGATCGGCATCTGAAAGAATATCCTCCCAGACAGAAAAGAAGGTATCACGGCATATGGTCAGTCCGACCAAACAGTTATTTATCTTAATCACTTCCGCCTCCCTTAGTGTCCCGGGTGAGAGACGGAGCACAGAGGTCTCAAAATCAGTCAGATAGACCTTATCCTGGGTATAGAACATCCTTCCGTCCCTATCAAAGAAGAAGGCTCGATTTCTGAGCTGTATCTCTCCTAAAGAAGTCTTTTTCCAGGCAAAATATGTTCCGCCGAGGATATAAACGGAGTGCTTCCGTGAAAGAGACCTGAAAATATCAAGGATCACCCTTTCTACGAGTCTTGAGTTCAATAGGAAAAGATCTTTCAAATTATGGACTAACGGCTCAACCTCCCGGATGCGCTTAAAGCCCTCCAGGATATCTTCAGACTGCTGAACGGCCTGATAGTAAGGGATTAAAGCGATAAAGGCGCAGGTATATTCAGGAAAAACAATCAGATCCGGCTCATAGGCAATACACCTCTCAACTATTTCCCTGATACGAGCTTTAAAAGAATCTATCGAAGAAGTGGATGATTCATATATTTCGAATTGTACAGCCGCTACCTTCAGAACAGATTCTTGCTGAACCAGTAAAGCCTCAGAAGTTTCATCTCCCCAGGATGAAGTGATAGGAGCAAGTCCGAATCCGAATCCAAGTGAAAAAAGGAGTAGAATTTTAAGCATATGAAAACGACTGATCCCTGCCAACATCAGAAAATTTTACCCGGATTCAAAATGCCTTCAGGATCAAAGGCTTTTTTTACAGCCCGCATCAACCTGACATTAGTCTCCCCGAGATTTCGAGCTAAATAGTCTCTCTTGACCAGCCCGATACCGTGCTCTCCGGAAATGATACCGTTCCTTCGTATGGCATCATTGTAGAGCTCAATCCTTATCCGCTCATGTTTCTGCTTCCAGTCCGGTATCTCATCTCCAATAAGTCCATCCTTTAAGGCAGTGCGC
>JAUWZD010000005.1 GCA_030615505.1 Spirochaetales bacterium
ATCTTCTTTAAGGAAATAGGGGGACGGGCGATGTATTGGGAGAGGGCTTCGCGGGCTTTATCAGAATATGCCGGAATCCGTACCGAATAATCTACTGAAAAACCAGAGTGTCTCCAATTGATCAAGCTGCTAGCTAATTTGACACTGATCAGCTGCTTCTTGAGAAAAAACTTGACGATCACACGGCGAAAGTACTCCGACATCCTTTGAAGATTTCCAAGGGGGATATGCACGAACTCGCCCTTCTCATCGAAGCTGACGTGCATGCTTCTTAGTCCGGCTTCCGAGCCGGAGAGGCACTAATGCCGGCTAGCGCATGCTTCTTAGTCCAGTGTCCTCATCCAGCGAGCGCAGCGAGTCGGAGATGCGCGAAAGCCGGCCGCCTTCTAAAACGAGGCAATGAAAGTGGGGGTTGAACCGCAAAAACTTCCCCGCCGACTGGTAGGCCAGAACCATTTCGGTCTTGATCGGTCTTTTTGCCGCCTTGGTGTAGAACCGTTCGATAATGGCAAAGATGAGCCGGCTGATCTCCGAGAACAGCCGGCGGTTGTGAGGGAAGTAAGGCCGCAGGATTCGCGGCACCGTCTATGCAAACTGCCTGTGGGGCAAAGCTAGCAGGAGCTGGTCCTTCATGTACTGCGAAAACAGCAAAGTGCGTTTCTGCGAGCAGGCCGGGCAGAAGTAGAACCCTTTACAGGAAAACGGACGAAAATACTCGTATTTGCAGTCGGGATTGGTGCATGGTTGTGGTTTTGGTTTTGGTTTTGGTTTCACCCTGCGGACACCCTGCGGGCATCCTGTGGATTGGATGCGGGCAATCCCATGGGAATAGTCTCCGCAAAAGAAAAATCTTGGCTGTAATTTTGGATCCTGAGGAGACAGAGAAAATACTTAAGGCTTTCTGGCCAAGATCGGTCGTTCTCCTCCCCATTTTGACCCAGCTTCTTTAAACTAATATTTTTCTCCTTTTGTAAAATACCCGGGTCGAGGTATATCCTTTAAGCATTAAAGCGGTCGAATTCGCGAAGATTTCTCATGTTCTTTGAGGCTTAATAGAGACTAAAAATAGTTATCAGGTACGTTTTACGCAACTTTGCCTTTTTTCAAGCTTTTTGCCGGACGATTCTCCCCTATTTTACATGATTTTTCACCGTTGGACTTGTATTAAATTATAACTTTTACACTATGATAAAAGTCAAGCGCTCTTTCTTTCTTTTTCCTCCTTAATCTGCATCAATAGTTTTTTATAATCCTTTCGCTTCTTCTCATAGAGAGCGAGATCTATGTGTCTGAACTCCTCTTTGTTCAGCAGCATCCTTCTCATAATACAGGATAGCTTTCGGATGAGGGCAATTCTGGCTCTTCCTGCTCCTCTTCGGCTCTTCAATTCGTCGTAGAAATACCTGAAGTTAAACGAAGCATCGGTAATCTGGATCAGAGAAGGGTTTAGTATCGTTCGAGTCAATAACCTTTAAGGCTCTGTTAATATGACCAAACCTGCCCCAAGGTCGGGACCTTCCGGCTCCTCGCTCCGCTTTCCTTAATCTTCGGTACAAGCCCAAGGTAGGCGTTCATCTTCCTCAGAGTCTTAAACCGCCTGACATCCCCAACATCAGCAAGAAATGCCGGTGCTGTTAGCGGGGTAATGCCCCGTATTGATATCAAACGCTCTACATCCTCCTTTAAAGGCTCTCCAATCCGTAGGATCTCTTTTACTAATTCTTCCTTCTTTTCAAGAACATGCCAGAGGAGCTCCAGGTTCATTGCGATAGAGATTCTACTCGCCTCTGAGATATCAAGCTCTTCAAGCGCATCCTTACCGTGCTTGACTGAAAGCAGATGATTCTTCTGTAAGACAGGAAGCACGACTCCGTTGTAGGCCAAAACTGTTTGGATATAATCTTTAAGCATCCTGATCTGTTTGTTTAGCATCTGGTACTGTGCATACAGTTTCTAAAAGCTCTCTAATCAATGCTGATGGCTTGTATACCAGCGGAAGTCCAAACTCGCCAGTTACCATATACACCCACAGCGCTTTGGCCATATTCCTCGAATCCCTCACCCTGACGGGTACTTAAGGGCTTGTCCGTCTTATTCCAGGAATCCTTGATAATCTTGAACCTGTAGGGATCAATAATGAAGCATTGAGCCCCACGAGATTCAATCTTGTCAGCCCAGTAAAAGGATCCAGCTCCCGTTTCCATTACAACTGCATCTTCTGAGACCCAATGTTTTAATATAACTGTCAAAACCCAGAATTACGCTGATGAACTTTTCTTCTACACCTTCCCTATTCAACACCGATACTGTCGAAGACCGTCTGTGACGGTCAATACCATGAAACCTTCTGATCATTCTTTCCTCCTGTAATCTTCTGGGAGAAAAAGAAAGGCTTCATAGTCCCCTTTATGGGGGTACCTTGTAAGATTTCAGCGTTTTTCCCATTCCACTATTGTATATTCCTGAGTAGGCAGAGTTATCCACAGGTAGCAGTAGAGACGGCATTGTATATTCAGCATCATATATATGTGCTATTTTATTGGTACGAATGCAGTAGGTCACAATCCGATACTAGCAGGATTGTGCGCCAAACCGCTTCCCCGTATTCGCTATTAGCAACACAAAAAGTCATTAGGCTCATCACACTCGTCCTTTTCCTTTTTACCCCTCGGTTTGGGTTAAGGACTGTATACAGCCACCAACTGCTTGTTAAAAGCATAACTTTCAAGGAACTATTGACTCCTAACTTTTATCATAATAACCTATCATCTACTATCATCCAAAGTTATTCTGGCAGAGGCAGAAATTCCAAAGGCAATCTCTCAGGCATTCAGAAACGACAATATGGGAATCATGGATTACTATCGCCTGTGCAATATCCAGACGGACACCAATATGAGACAGAGTATCAGCGGAGAAGAGAAACCGGAAGGAGATGAAACTAAGGAGTAAAGGCCATGTTTAATGCTGATTTTCTTGACCAGATTAGAGAGTTGCTCGCCCTGCTCCCGGCTATCATCATTATACTGGTTCCCCTGATTTTACACATTCTTAACCTGAAGCGTAGACGCAGCCAGCCGGTTTCTGATCATGAGCTTGAGAGAGGGTCGGAAATACAGCAGCCTGAGAAGAATGAAAGGCTCACCAAAACCCTGGTGTCTCCCATGCCGGAGCGGGTCCCTTATAGACTGGCTGTCCAGACTGAATACCGGGAAGAGGAACTTCCAATGCCCTCTATGAAAGTGGACCGCGTTCTGCAGAACGGTGAATCCGAAGCCAAACAATATACAGTCATTCAGAAAGAGGTCCGTCGAAAACTGGAGGCTTTCCCGCCGCTTAAGCGTGCGGTTATCTGGTCGGAGATACTGGGACCCCCAAAGAGATTATCCCCTGATTGAGAGAGCCCATCCCGGACTTCTGCACCCAGCCTTCTACATCCAGCCTTCGGATAGGCTGGACTAATGAGTAAATCAGGATCCCTATCGAGGCCCACATATCCCAGGGTGGGCTTAAAAATTAGCAGAAAGATGAGGAGAGCGCTGAGGGTGCTTCCCTTGTTTGCTCAGAGTTTCGTGAATAATCCCGCTGATTTTTCAGTCCTGACGCAACTTTACAAGAACAGAATAATACCTTAATATGAGGTCAATTTTACATTAAAATAGAGTAGGAATGAGAGAAAGAATACCATGAATAAGAAGATTCTATCTGGATTTCTTAAATCGAGGACGGTACAAATTATCATCAGGTGAGCCTTAAGAGAGGTAATTGAGTTTTGATAAACGAAATAAGAAAAGTTTTAGGGTTTAAAAAAATAAAACGATTTATCCAGGATTATAAGAAAAGCCTAAAACCTACAGAGACGGAAGAAATTGCAGATTTGATTTTATTCCGGCCCATAGCATTTTTATTTGTTAGCCTTGTAAAGAATATTAATTTTTCACCCAATTATTTTACTATTATATCGTTTGTATTTGGCTTACTTTCTGCCTTTTACTTCAGTCGAGGAATCTTAGAAATTGCAGCTTTATTCCTTTTTCTAATGACTACTTTTGATTGTGCGGATGGTCAGTTGGCACGGTTAAAGGGAACCTCTTCAAAATATGGCAAGATGCTGGATAATAGTGTAGATATAATCGCTTATATTGCCATATTCGGGGGAATTGCACTTCATCAGTACTCTCTTCATTCTGATCCATTCGTTTTTATGCTGGCGATCCTCGCTTTCGTTTGCTTATCTATGAATGTACTCTTTTTTGATCAATTTAAGAATCAATATATAATTCATGTGTATAATGATTATCAGGATAATGTAGACCCTTTGGCCGAATTATATCAGCATTACATTGAAAGCAGAGGATTAAAGAGAGTGGCCAATTATATATACTATCGGGTCTATAGATTCGAGACGTATATAAGAAAGCTTGGCTGTTTATCTGATTCTAAACGACATACATCTATTTTTGAGCTTAAGGGATCCAAACCTAGCAAAAAGCTGCGGGAATTGTACAAAAATACATTCAGAGTTTCCGTACTATTATGGACCTTTATCGGAACCAGCACTCACGTTTTTCTGGTTATCCTGCTGGCACTGCTAAACATGATAGAATTAGTCCTTATTGTCTTTATTTGCTACTCTTTTATCATGGGCATTGTACTGCTTATCTATCAAAATATCGCTTTTGAAATATATAAAAAGAAAATGAGAATGAATTATGTATAATAGGAAATAAATTAAGGATGAGTTCAGAGAATAAAATGATTTACCTTGATATGAACGAGAACCAGTATGGTCCTGCACCGGCCTGTTTGGAGGCTCTGCGAAACGCAAAGCCGGAAATGATAAACACTTACTCCCGCGAGAAGCCTTCACCCATTATAAAACGCTTAAGCGAGATATATCGTATAGAGCCGGAGCGGATTCTTCTTGGGAATGGCAGTGAGGAACTTCTTAAACTTGCTTTTCAAGTTGCTGCTTCTAACCGCTGCAAGATGATGCTGCCGCTTCAGGGTTGGGCCTATTTTAAAAAACTGGCAAAAGAAGTGAACTCTGAAATAGTGGAATACCCGGTGGATGAGCTGGATGATCATTATGAATATAATATGGAAAAGATACTTCCGATCTATCTCAAGGAGAAACCCCAGCTTTTCCTGGCCTGTTGTCCGAACAACCCGACAGGTAATTCATTCACGGCGGCCCAGGTCGAGAAGTTCCTTCAGGAAAGTCCAGATACTGTGTTCATTTGGGATCAGGCGTATTACGGCTACACTAAGGAAAACTTTGATGAAGAGGTCCACCGAATGGTGGCAGTCTATCCCAACCTGTTGGTGATCAGAACCTTGTCCAAGTATTACGCATTAGCTGGAATGAGAGTGGGTTATGCCTTTATAGGGAATAATATGGAAACTCTAAAGACCTACAACGACCGCTATCTGGGAATTAACAGGCTCACTGAGTTGATTACCCTTAAAGCTCTGGATTCCCATGATTACTACCGGGAAACGGCTAATAAACAGATTGATGATCGCGAGCTATTTTTCAATGAGCTCTCCAAAATTGACAGTCTGCAGCCTTTCCGTTC
Source organism: Spirochaetales bacterium (assembly GCA_030615505.1). Classification (GTDB taxonomy): domain Bacteria; phylum Spirochaetota; class Spirochaetia; order SZUA-6; family DRHE01; genus JAUWZD01. Next base: position 5,580 of record JAUWZD010000005.1, read on the forward strand.
TGAAGCGACCTTCTTTATCGTGAAAATGCAGCATGAACAGGCCAGACTGCTTGAAGAGGAGCTTCCCAAACGGGGAATCAAGATAAAATTTATGCAGGAGCCGGAATTTAAAAACTTCGTCCGTATCTCGCTGGGCACCCAAGAACAGAATCGTGCTCTGATCCGGGCTTTCAAGGAGCTGCTGATAAAAAACCGGTCGCCGCAGGTTGAGAAAGTATGCAAGCGATAATTTTAGCTGCTGGCTGCAACCGGCGGATGGGTAAAGCTGCGCAGGATATCCCCAAGTGCCTGATTGAACTGGAGGGCAAGACTATTCTTGAAAGGATAATAGAAAACCTTCTCTTCGTAGAAATTGACCGGATCGTGATGACCGTCGGTTATTTGCATAAAAAGATACGCACATTCGTTAGGGAAAATTTCCCCGATCTTGATATTACTTATCTATTTAATTCTGATTATGAAAATAACAATAACAGCTATTCCCTCTGGATGACTCGTAAAGTGGTGAAGGGTGGGGGGATTCTGCTCGACAGCGATATCGTTTTCGATGCTCGCATACTAAAAAAACTCTTTGTATCTCCTTATACGGACTGTCTGGCGGTTTGCACTAATCAAAAACTTGGTGCAGAGGAGATAAAGGTTACAGTCCTTGATGGCACTGGCCGAATTTCCGAAATTGGCAAGGATATCGATCCCAAGACTGCCTTGGGTGAGTCAATCGGAATCGAACGTTTCAGCGGTGAATTTATGCAGGAGCTATACCGTGTGCTGGACAGGCGGATTTTAAAGGAGAGTAGAATAAACGAGTTTTACGAGGCATCTTTCCAGGAGATGATCCAAAACGGTCATCCCATTTACGCTATGGATATAGGAATTCACAAGGCTGCAGAACTTGATTTTCCGGAAGATGTAAAGTACGCAAGGAAGAATATTATTCCTTTTATTTAATCGAAAAAACTAAAAAAGCATTACTGATTCGTACAATTTATCTTTGGAGAGTATCAGGAAATAGGAATGAAAATTTCAGCACGATCGAAAAGACTTATCCTTTTTCTGGCTCTGAGTGCAATATCAATAGGTTTAATTTTACACTTTACAGTGAATGATCAGACACGAAAAGCGCTCGCTGACCTTGATATCATTTATCTTATCGCCCTCATCGGTTTATGGCTTTTATCGCTTACTATGGATGCATCAGCTATTGTTCTATTGACCCGGGGAACAGGTGAGAGGCTGAAGCTCTGGACAGCCTTTAAGATCACCACACTGCGCATATTCTTCAATGTGGTAACCCCCTTTAGTTTTGGCGGACAACCTTTTGTGATATACACCCTAAGCAAGGAAGGCATACCGGGTGGAAAAGGATCATCGATTGTTATTACCAAAATGCTGATACTTTCTGCTTTCATCCAGCTCGGTGCAATTTCTGCTTTTATTTTCTTTCATGACTACATTAGTAATATTCCTGAATTGAATACTGTTTTTTTTGTTACTGGTATCTTGTTTATAACGCTTATTCTGGCCGGCTTCGTTGCATTCTTGAACCCGCGTTTTTTAATTAAACTTGTCACAAATGCTGAAAAAATCCTCCTCAGGTTCAGACTGCTAAAAAGTGAGAAAAGCTTTAGAAAGAGGATTATACATGAAGCATGCCTTGCCCGGAGAAGTTTTAAACGATATTTCAGCAAACAATTGGGCTGCTTTATCGCTGGTTTTCTATGTAGCGGGTTTATGTATTCTGCAGAAGTACTTATGCTCTTGATAATCCTGCGAGGGCTGGGTGTCACGGTTGGATTTATTGAGGGAATTACTTTAAGTGCGCTCCTGCTGTTCTTGCTTTCCTTTATGCCGACTCCAGGATCTGCAGGATTGGGAGAAGGCATATTCGTTGTTATCTTTGCAGGCACGGTACCGAAATATCTTCTCGGAATAGCAGTTATTCTATGGCGATTTTTTTATCACTATTTAAGCGCAATTTTGGGAGCAATTTCTTCTGCCAAATATTTCTCCAATATATTCGTAAAAAAGTAAGTGAATATGGATAAAAATCATGGACCGTGGACCTCTTCGCCTCAAGACCTGAAGATTTCTCAGGATGAGGTTCATATCTGGCGTGTTTCACTGAATCAGCCGGTAGTGAAAGTCGAGTCCCTTAAAAAAGTACTCACAGACGATGGAAAATGGAGGTGCGGGCAGTTTCATTTTAAGCGGGACAGAAGTCGTTACATCATCAGCCGCGGGTCATTGAGAAAAGTGCTGGGCGCCTGTACCTTAATGAGCCTTCTGAATCCTTGCGGTTCCATACGGGCCCTTACGGTAAACCATTTCTCACTGTCAACAGGCAGTCCATTCAGTTCAATATTTCTCATTCCGGTGATATAGCGCTTATTGCCATTGCAGTAGGCCGCAGGGTGTGGCGCTAAAGAAATGGTGATCAATAAAACAGGACCCTGGTTCTTAACAGATTTAGAGCCAGCCACCGGGTATCTTGGTGCAGTGTGCCTGGAGTGAAGAAGGTGTAAACTTTCAAGCTGGAATTAAATGTGATAGCTTGGCAAGAAGGTCATTACCGTCTCCTTATGATTGACAGTACCTTTATTTTATATCATCTTTAGCAAACACGAATATAAGGCCAATATGTTTTCCTTTTAGGGAATGTTCATGCAGAAATCTTTTGTGTATCGCATTGTCGAATTTTCTCAAAGACATACCTTTTCTATTGTTTTTCTAACTGTGATTATATCAATATATCTGGGATACTTTACACTGCAGATAAAAATTGATCCGGATGTTTGGGACATTCTGCCTGAACAGGCTGAACCCATAAGGCTTATTGAAGAGTACGGAGAGAATTTAACCCCCGATTATCTTGTTGTAGCAGTTGAAAGTGAAGAACTCTTTTCCTTAGATAAACTGAAAGCCTTAGAAGAAGCTGTTAACAGGATTGAGATGCTTCCCCAGGTAAACGGTAGTATAAACCCGTTTAACCTCCTTACTTTTGAGAAGAAGGGGAAAAGAATCAGGCTTGTACCAATGTCTCCGGGTAGAAAAGCTCCTGCAACAGTAGAAGAGTTGGAATCCTTCAAAAAAAAGCTGCTCGCTGATCCGCTTGCCAGAAATTTAGTCATATCCAAAGATTCAACAGCACTCTGCTCGATAATACATACTGACTATCTGGATGCCGATACTGAATTAATTTCCTCGGTTGAGGATGTACTTCTTGATTTAAAACCTTACTTTCAAACCTATTTGGCAGGTTCCACCCCCATTGTCCAGACTACCAAACGTTACCTTGTGAAAGATCTACCCAGACTGCTGGTAATGGCGATTCTCGTCATCCTCTCAGTCTTTTTTATCGGCTTCAGATCGAAGAGGTCTGTTCTTCTTCCACTTGTTGTGGTTGCTCTGGGCACCATCTGGACAACCGGCGCAATGAGTCTCCTTGGCTTCAGAATCACAATTGTGAGTATTATGGTACCTCCCTTAGTGCTCACTCTGGGCAGCTCCTATAGTATTCATATCCTTAATCAATATTACAGGGAAGCTAAAATAGGGGCAAACAATCGGAAATGGATTGCTGCCTCTGTGTCACATATTAACAAGACAATTCTCTTGGCAGCTTTGACTACGATAATAGGTTTCGGCAGCCTGCTCTCTGCTTCATTGCGGCAGATCAGAGAGTTTGGAATCGCAACCAGTTTGGGTATCATCTTCTGCACTGTTCTTTCCCTTTTCTTTTTTCCTGCTGTTCTCTCAAAATTAAGAACCCCCACAACCCATGAGAAAGATCGATATCTGAAAGGAAATATTGCCAGACTTATGGATAGGATCAGCCGGGTGGTAACAAAATGGAGATTTTTCATCCTGGCTGTGCTGATTGCAATCGTTGTTACATTTGTCTTATCTCTGAAATATATACGATACCAGACAGATTACATGTCCTACTTTAAAAAAAAGGAAAAGGTTGTGCATGATAATTTATTTGTGGTGAAGAATTTCGGAGGTTTTATAACCATTAACATTACTCTCACTGCGCCTGAGGGAGAAGATAAATACTTTCTTGATCCCCAGGTCTTAAGAAAAATATCTCATTTTGAGGACAAATTAATAGAGGATTCAAATATTGCCTATATCTCTTCATTCATCTCTTATCTGAAACTCATGAATTTAACGATGACCGGTAATTTTGATATCCCTGAAACGAGGCCGCCGATCCTTCTTCTTTCAAGGTATTTGAAGAGTATCTCCTCTTCACCCATGGGAAAGCCGATTGTGGGAACACTCCTCAATGGGGATTTCTCTCGACTCACTATTGGCATGAGGGTTTACGATGGAGAAAAGAAAACTTTAATTTATGAGGATAAGCTCAGATCGCTTTTAAACCGTGTTGGGAAAGAGATCCAAATGAAACTTGATCCGGAAACCAGTCCTGTTATATGGGGAAACTCCTTAGTATCCCTTTATATCTCCGATACCATCACTAAAGATCAGACTACTTCGGTAATCGTTTCAATCTTACTGATATTTTTAGTCACCGCAATCTCTTTTCGCTCTGTTAAGTTTGGACTATTTTCTCTAATACCCATGTTAACCGGTATCATGCTTAACTTCATTCTTATGACTCTCCTTGATATTCCTTTTGATGTAGTGACCGTGATGTTCGCAAGTGTTGCCATCGGCATTGGTATCGATGACTCTATTCACTTGATAATACAATACAGGAAACAGGCCCAAATATTCCATGGTGATAATCAGAGAATACTGGCCCATACATTAATCATTGCCGGAAGACCCATCCTTCTTACCTCCGTATCCCTGGTGGCAGGTCTTCTGGTGCTTGCCATATCCAGTTTTATGCCGATTGTGTATTTCGGAATTCTCGTCTCGCTGTCCCTCTTTACAACCACCATTGGTGCGCTGATTATTCTTCCAGCCATGATATCGTTATGGCCCCATATTAAAGCCAGATCCCCTAAAGTCGAATGAGACGGAAGAAATCGTTAATTCACTTAACATATTCAAGATTATTGTCAAATAGCTGCCATCTTTTATTATTCTTAACGGACGCTTGGGCATATGAGTGCGCATTGATTTTGTGGGTAAAAGAGCTTAATAAAACTCCCAGTTGTGTGGTATAAAATACCAAAACAACTGGGAGGTAAACAAAGATGACTGAATTAATACCACAACTTTTACAATATTTCAAGGATGCTTATGGATTCAACATTAGCAACTCTTCAGAGCTTTTTGAAACAGAAAGGAACATGCTAGAGTTTTTAATGCAAATTGGCAGAGATTTGATGAACAAAGTTTTTGTTGAAATAGGTACGGGATATATGGGTTCGAAGATTGAGAAAGATGGCAAAGAGTTTAAGTTTAAAGAGAATCGAGAGCAAGGGATTCACGGACTGTTTGGCCAGATAGTTTATAAGAGAGCCTATTATGTAGGAACCGAAAGTGGTGTGGGAACCTATACGCCGCTGGATGAGATGTTGAGTATAGATAAAAAGCATACCCCTGGGTTCAACTATTTTCTTTCATCATTTACCGGACGGGAAGCGTATCAGGAGAGCTTGAATCGTTTTCATGAGATATTCAGACCTGACGGTAAGGATTTAGTTTCTATGCGGAAGTCCTTGGATATGGATTACGAATTGGGAGAAAGGCTTGAAAGGCTCAGGCAAGAAGAGATAGAGCAAGTATTTGATAAAGGAGAAGAAATCAAGAAAGATGATGTGATCGAAGGAACGATGGCTATTTCAATAGACGCGACGAAGGTGAGGGAGAAGTTAGGCGAGGAAATAATTGCTGATGGTAAAAAGAAATACAAGATTGGTTTTAAAGATGCGAAAATAGCAAGTGTTTCAGAGGTTATTTGGGATGAAGTTGAAGAAGAAGCCAAGTGCATAAATACGACCTATGTAAGTGGAATAGAATACGCGGATGATTTTTTTAAAAGGATATGGGTAGAAATTAACAGGAGGAGCAACGATTTATCGAAGGCTCAAATGGTGTTCTTGGGGGATGGAGCAACGTGGATATGGGATCGAGTGCCTGACCTGTCCAATATAAACAGCGTAAAGATTTTGGATTATTACCATGCGTGTGAGCATCTATCGGATTTATGCAAAGTATTATATGGGGAGGGAACAGATCAATATTGGGAAGGATTCAACAAATGGAGAGATATGTTTGATAAAGGAAAAGTAGAAGATGTCATAGATGAGCTTAAGCAGATAAGAGATGAAAGCCGGAAAAAATCATTAGGGGATTTGATCCAGAAAGAGATTAATTATTTTGAGGCGAACAAAGACAGAATGAAATATGATGAATATCGTAAAATGAAATTGCCGATTGGATCTGGGACCATCGAAAGTGCATGTAAAAATGTAATCGGAGGAAGGCTCAAGCAAGGAGGTATGACCTGTTCTGAGTCTGGGGCGGAAGGAATGCTACAGATCAGAAGCTCAATTAAGAGTGGAAGATACTATACCGATTTTTCCAGGACTCTTCCAAATGCAGCATAATATTCGGTTTACCCACATTTTGAAATCGCTCCCCCTTCCCCTCTGGGTCTGGTATTACATTGGATTAGGGATTTTGTTATCCCTGGCCTATAAACTCTTTTTTATATATACACAGGACAGTTAGTTTCAATAGCCTAAGTTGGCGTATCTGCTCTCCCGGATGGTGTCCACCATGGCCCAGAAATTCTCCATCGGCGTATCCAGTTGAACATGATGCGTCGGACCAATAATTAGTCCGCCGTTTTTACCTATTGTCTTTAATCTGGTGAGCACTTCCAGACTCACCTGTTCCGGAGTACCGAATGGCAGGGTGTACTGCTCATCCAGCGAGCCCCAGAAACACAGCTTCTGACCGTATTTCTTCTTAATCTCATCCGGATCCATGCAGGCCGGCTGGATAGGGTTGAGAATGTCCAGGCCGCTCTCGATCAACTCCGGGATGATGGGCTCGATGTTCCCGTCGGAATGATAGGCGATCTTGACCTTGGGATTAATGGATTTGAGCTCTGAAAAGAACTGAGCCATCCTCGGTTTGAAGAATCTGCGCCACATATCGGGGGATATGATCATGGCATGCTGCCCCCCCATGTCGTCACCGGTCCATATCATATCCACGCCCAACTCAACCAGCTTTTTAGCAGCAGTCAGGTGATAATGAAAGGGGATATCGAGAATACGATCGGCCAGCTCGGGATTGAGCACGAAGTCCATCAACATGCGATCCAGACCTCGCAGAGCCCAGGCGGTTTCAAAAATAGTGGTGACCGTAACTCCGACAATCCAGTATTCGTCCTTGTACTGCTTAACGACTCTCTCTGCCTCGGCATACAATTCAGGCCGGTTTGGGTCAGGAGGCATGTAGCTCTCGATGGCTTCATCTTCGGCCAGCGGATGGCTTTTAATCTCCGTGTAGCGACCTGTTCCAAACTTGGTCTCATACTCGGCCGATTTCCAGCCAATCCCCCATTCATCGGTATAGCTGTCCTGCTCTTGATAATATGAATTAGCCCAGCCCACGGAGGTTAACAGCAGATCCTCTTCTATCCCTCTTTCCAGTACGTACGTATTGCCGCGGCCGTGAGGGTTGTGCTTGTTTATTCCCCTGATGTCCATATCCCGCTCCAGGCGCCTTGCAAATTCGGGTGTAAAGCTGATCTGCATGGGGCAGCGGTCCGGCGCCTCGTGGTTTAACGCCGTCAGTACTCTCTCTCGGTGCTTCATCGAATACCCCCCATCCAGTGGGGGGTATTCGTAATAAATGGGCTTATCGGATACCTGCCTCTATCAAGGGCTTCAGCTCTTTAATATTCTCAGGTGTTACTATCCCAACACCAGTGTCGATATGGAGGCCGGGGATCTTATACCTTTTAGTCATTGCGATTTGAAGCACCGGAAGGTACCCCTGCAGGTAAAGCACCTGATCAAAAGATGCGCTAACATATCCCTTTTCGATGCCTTCTATCGTTGCCGGTGAAAGGTCGATTCCGCCAACCACGATTTCTCCGGGTTTTTTCCCTGCCGCCTCCAGCACCTTCATCATGTTGGAAGTGACATTTCCGTGCTGGGTGCCGATGGCTTTCACATCCTGATTTCTTTCCAGATAGGCGGTGAGGATGGGAATGGCCAGTGATACCTCCGTATTCACTTCGGGAGAGATGTCCAGATGTTCAACTTCAAGCCCCGCTTCTTTCAGGGCGTCGGAGAGCCCGGTTGGACTCTTTCGCCTTCCTTCTTCATGGAACAGCCCGTAGACCATGGCTTTATCACCGGGTTTCAGATTGCTTACTCTCACCATGGTCTTTCCGGTCAGGTAGCCGCCTGCGTAGAGCTCAGCCCCGGCATAACCGAATCCTCTGTGCTGCCACCTGGCTTCGATACTGGGTAGGGGATTATTGCCGCTGGTGACGATGATTCCCCTGCTGAAAGCCTCATCGACCAGCGCTTCAAAGGCACCCTCCCCGGGATGGCCCATGATGGCAATGCCGTCCGGACTGGCTGCCAGAGCCTCTTTGAACTGAGTGATCATCTTCTCCGGCTGCCAGGCCGAGTACTGCTCAAGAAGGTTCACGCCCAATTGTTTGGCTGCTGCCCTGGCGCCGTTGGTTCGCGCCAGCGTGGAGGGGTCTCCCTCTGTGCCGCCCATCTGCATGTAGATGGTGATTTTCTCTTCTATAGTAGCTGCAGCCTCTTCCTGTCCGCTGGCCAATGCTGTGAAGCTCACCCCCATCAGAAGAAGAACCATGATTGATCCTGCAATCAACCTTTTAAGAACCTTTTTCATTCTGACCTCCTTAAAAATTTTTGATATGCTTAAAGCAGGATATTTTCATCCTGCCTTCCTTAAGCCTTTGACAAAGACTGAGTTCCGTAGCCTCTGGGTCAGGCTTTTACCCTTACCTTCACCCAGAACGATATTCAGAACGACTGAGGCGCCCATGACCAGACCTGTGGTCATTCTGGTCCAGTATCCGCCGATTCCGGACGCCACGACCCCGGCTTCCAGGGATCCAATGATATAGGCTCCAAAAAAGGTACCGAGGATGGATCCCTGTCCTCCCGCAATTGAAGTACCCCCGATAAAAACAGCAGCCATCACCGGCAGGAGAAATCCGGCGCCCTGGGTGGTCCAAAAGTTGATCATCTCTAAGGTTAGCAGCACGGCGCCAAAACCGGCGATCAAGCCGTTCAGGGTAAAGAGTTTTATCTTGGTGGCTTCAACGTTAACACCCACCACCCTCGCCACCTCCTCGTTATCGCCGATAAACAGTATGGACTCGCCGAATTTATGCCGGTTGAGAATGAACCATATCAGTACGGCAAGACCCAGCGCCCAGAGACTCTGAGCCGGGACTATGCCACCAATCCTTCCCACAAACAGCGGGTGAATAAAGTGAGCCTTAATCGCTTTAATGTTCCAGGAAAGACCGCCGCTGAGTTGTACGGTAAGACCGCTCCAGAAAAACTGGGCCGCCAGGGTGGCCATAATCGAAGGAACGCCTATTCGAGCGATCAGGATACCGTTAACAAAGCCGACTAAAGCGCCTGAGGCAAGGGCGAGGATAAAAGCGACCCATGGCGTTCCGAAAGTACGGAACGTATAGGCAAATACAAAGCCGGAAAAGGCGACCACAGCGGAAAAGCTTAAGTCGATCTCTCCGGCTGTTATGACCAATGTCAGTCCCAGAGCCAGAACGAGCTGGGGAGGTATGGTTTGCAGGAATGACATGTAAATTCGATAACCGCTAAATACCTTTGGGGCGGCCAGGATAAAGGCGCCAATCAGCACTGTGTAGACAAAGATGATCGGCAGCTCCTTAAATCTAAACCATTTATCCTGTCTGCTTAGTAGCTCCTTCACTGCTTTTCGTTCTCCTTCAGTCCATGGGCGTATTCAAGTAAAAAAGTGTTCAGGCTTTTTAATGAGATCTCCTCCTTCTGTATGCTGGCAACGAGTTTTCCTCTGTCGAGGATGACAAAACGGTCCGAAATCTCATAAATATCACCAGTATTGTGAGATATGTAGATGCAGGCCTTGCCTCCCTCTTTGATCTGATGCACAAAGTTGAGAACCTTCCTCACTTCTTTAAGCGACAGGGCAATCGTAGGCTCATCGAGAACGATGAGGTCCGCATCAAAATACATGGCCCGGCCAATAGAGACGCCCTGCCGCTCGCCCCCTGATAGCTTGCCTACTTTAGAATCAACCGAAATTCCCGCTCCTCGAAAGCCGATCATATTGAGCATAATCTCGTTGGCAATCCGCTTTTCTTCCTTCACCTTGATGAATCCTAACGGGCCTGTGATTTGTCGTCCTATAAAGAAGTTTCTCCAGAGATCCTGCTTCTCCGCCAGTGATTTATCCTGATAGACAGTCTCTATTCGCAGGTTATGAGCTTGCTTAACGCTGTAGCTTTTCATCTCAATCTTTTCATCGCGAATATACAGTTTTCCTTTTGTCGGAGTGAACACACCTGTTAGTATCTTTATCAGTGTCGATTTCCCGGCGCCGTTATCTCCGATCAAACCTACCACCTCATTGGCACCGACATGAAAATTTATTCCTTCAAGCGCCTTTATTTCTCCAAAATACATATCAATTTCAACTGTTTGTACCGCGTTTTTATAAGAACGTTCTTCCACTAGCGATTAGACTCCTCTATCAGTCGATCTCGCCCTTCGGCTCGGTTGATGCTTCCCCTGTATGGACACGAAGCATTCTGAACATGGGCTTAAAAGAACACAAATAGAATAATCTGCAAAAATAATGGAGTTTTTTGCAGAGGAGAGCAAAATTTGTCTATTACGAATTATGAGCAAAATCAGAGAATGGACAATTCTGCAATAACCATAGAGTTTTTTGCAAGATCAATGAGATGGCTTTAAAATGCGGTTGTTTATATACTCGCTGGGGGGGCAGCCGCGATATTTCTTATAGATCCTGGAGAAATAATACTGATCATCATAACCAACTTTTCTGGCCACCTCTCTTATGGTAATATTCGGTCCAAGTCGAAAGTACTCTTCCGCCTTTTCCATTTTCAGTTCGATTATTATATGCTTAAAGCTCCTATGCATCATAGATGAAAAAAGATGAGAGACAGTTGAGGTGCTTTTGCCGACTAAAGAAGCCGCTTCATCGATGCTAAAATATCTATCAATATGATTCTTGGCGTAATTGATGATCTGTTCAACGATAAGATTGCTCTTTAAGGTTATCATATTCTGGGAAACAATATAATTGACGATAACGCGGAAAAATTGCTGTATGCTCTTAATCTGATCCTGAGAAAAAGAGGGGGTCTTAAGATAAGCGATCACCAGTTTCTCTGAAGATCCAAAGCGTTCTTCCCATTCCGCCAGCAGTGACCGGTTAATTTTTTGATTACTTCTATATTGTCCCATCATGAAAAAACCTAAGTGGATATTCTCGAAGTAAATAGGAATGATCGATTCAATCATCCCTGCAAAGCAGTGGTAGGTAACCATATCCCTTTTTAAGAGCGCTTCCATCCTCTTTTCATTATCCAGGATGAGGCATTCATCCCTCTTATTTAAAGATTCTCTAACCAGGGAGCAAAACTCACTGCTCGGTTTCTTCAGGCCTACTGCCAGTTCATCCCCCTCCGGTGAAAAGAATCCAACGCGCATGTTAAAACAGTATGAAAACTCGTCAAAGATCTTCTGGACATCGTCTTTGAGGATGATTTCGATCGTGCTCTTCATGATGGGTAACTATAACATTCGATTATATATAAGTCTAATGATGCAAATTAAGTCTCTTTATTTCCCCACTCCACATAGGCATAAGCGCTGTGATTATGAATGCTCTCAAAATTCTCAGCCTCAACACTGAACCAGGGAAAAATTCCAATCTGCGCAAGCCTCTGGGTCACCTCGCGGACAACATCTTCAACGAATCTGGGGCGATCGTATGCTCGCTCGGTGATATATTTCTCATCCTCCCGCTTCAGAAGGGTAAATACCTCACTGCTGGCTGAATCCTCTATCAAGTCAATAATATCCTCTATCCAGAAGAAGGAGCCGAAAAGGAGCTTAACACCAACAATTCCTCTCTGATTATGTGCGCCCCTGTCACTGATCTCCCGGGAACAGGGGCAGAGTGTGGATATTGGTACCTTAATGCCCACATAGAATTTACGCTTATAGTCATCAACCTCGCCAAGGTACTGGCAGTTATACTCCATCATACTTTTCATTCCTGAGACAGGCGCCTCTTTCTCAATAAAGTAGGGAAAGCTTACTTCGACATAGGCTTTTCGCGCCTTCATCGAGCTCCTGATCTTGTCCAGCATATTCATGAAGTTTTTCATAGAGATATCCACATAGTACTCATTGACTACCTCAATCAGCCTGCTCATATGAGTTCCCTTGAAATTATGGGGAAGATCGGCATACATGTTTATATTGGCAACTGTATGCTGGGTATGGTTTTTCTTATCCAGTACCACGATGGGATACTGAACATTCTTAACGCCTACTTTCTTTATCTCAATGTTTCTCTCATCGGACTGTTTTTGAACGTCTAACATGATCTTAGGTTATCCCCCATCAAAGGAGTAATGCACTTTTTGATACCCTGTACGGAATTCCTCCACTTCATCTCCGACATACTGACCCTCTATCAGGCATTTCTTGAAAAAAGAGGCTATGATCTCCATCTCCGCCTCCTTCATGCCGAAACGGGTCATCTCCTGAACTCCCAGGCGCACACCCGCCGGGTTGCTTACCTTATCCAGGGGTTCAAATGGCAGGAGATTCATGTTGAGAATAATACCGTTATCCTTTAGATGACGCGCTGCCTCATCGCCGCCCCCGAATTCAGATACATTCACGGCCAGTTGATGGCTCTCGGTAAATCCAAACTCCTCAGCCTGTACCTTGAAACCCATATTGTAGAGTGTCTTACCGAGATGCCTGGCATTGGCTATGGTCTGCCGGGCATACTCCCTGCCGAACTCCATCATCTCATAAGTCGCTATAGCCAGGGAAACCAGGGTATCCAGGTGATGGTTGGAGGAGGAACCTGGAAAGGCGCCCTTATCGATCTTCCTCCATTCATTTTCACCTACGTCGCTTAAGATAATACCTCTCTGGGAGCCAAAATAGGTTTTATGCGTGCTTGCCGTTATAAGATGCGCTCCTTCCTTTAGTGGATTCTGAAACTGACCTCCGGCAATGAGTCCGAGGACATGGGCGCCGTCATAGATCATGATAATCTTCTTTTCTCTGCAGATAGATTCCAGCTCTTCAACGGGCTCAGGGAATAGAAAGAGGCTTTTGCCCAGTATTATAACCCGGGGAGACAGGGCCCGGATCAGATCGCAGGTGCGCTCTACATCAATATGAAAGCCATCCTTAGAGAGTGGGAAATTAACTATATTTGATGTATATTTTCCTACCGAGCCTACGCGGTGATGGCTGATGTGTCCGCCTCCGGGGGTAGAATTAACCATTACCACATCCCCGGCCCCTATATAGCGGCTGAAAATAGCATCGTTTGCTATGGTTCCGCTTATGGGCCTGACATCCACATGGCGGCAGTTAAAAAGGGATTTTAAATGCTTTTTCAGCCTGCTCTCGATTTCATCAATAATCTCAGTTCCCTGGTAGTATCTTTCCCCGGGATGTCCCTCGGCATAACGATGAATAAAATCCGAACCCATCACCTCCCTGGCACGGTCACTCAAAACATTTTCACTGGCAATGAGATTCAGTGTGCACAGCCGCCAATGATTCTGCTTCTTTACATGCCTCTCTATATGTGTAATGTTTCTTTCATACATTGAAGCCTTCCTGTTTAATAGAGGGAATTCACCGGAATCGGATTAACCTTAATAATCCGACTCTTAAAAGTCAAGTTGCTCAATCTCGGTGTTCTGAATCAAACCGCTCGATTTTTTCAAGTACTTCCCTCTCTGCTTCTTCAAAGATTTGATGAATTAGGGAATCCCGGAAATTAAAAACACGATCCTCGAATTTAGTTGTTTCCAGGCGGTTGAAGAGCCTCTTTTCTGCAATTTCGATATCCTTGCCGTAGATGTGATAGGAATCCGCATGCCAGTTTAAGCGCCCCAGCTCAATCTTTCTTCCGGTCCGGCGTGTTACCTCATCGGCTATCACTTCTCTATTAAAATGGATAAAGCCGAAGATATTCATGAAATTGGCCCCCCATGCGTCATTGCTCCTGAACCGAACATTACAGTTCAGCCATCCGACTCCCCGCTCATCCTCTATTATTCTATACCAGAGAGACTGAAGACAGGGCGGATCATAGCAGTCAAAATCAATATTAGGCATCCAGGTAATCATTTGAGCCTGGCGGCTGTAAGGCTGTTCCACCAGCTTTTGGATGACCTTCTCAATCTGATTCACCAAAAAAGGCCCGCTGACTACAGACCTGCCGTTTTTAAGCTCTCTCCATGATCCGTAAGAAGCCAATCTGCCGTGATATGTATATTCCCATCTAGTATCTTCCGGATCATTCATATTCTTTACCCAGTGGTCCTTTGCGCCCTTTAGCTCCAGCACATACTCCCTTAGATCCTCGATTCCGCCGGGGAAAGCTTTATGAATCATGGGATCGCTCCACGGCTCTAAAACAGTAATACTCATGGTGGCATCGATGCTCAAAGGCTCACCGGGTTTATCGTACTGAGTCGCCATTCGTATACCGTTTCTGTATAGGGAAACTATGGCTCTTTCATAGGCCTCAGCAGCGGAAGTCCCTTGCACAAATAAAACGGGAATGTTCATAGCTCTTTCTCTCTCATTATTCTTAATGTTTAAAACATCGCTGTCCCGTAAAAACCATCGCTACATCCGCTTCATTACAGGCCTCAATGCTCTCAAAATCTCTTTCCGATCCCCCGGGCTGAATGACAGCCGTTACTCCCTCGCGAATACCCACATCCACACCATCTCTGAATGGGAAAAAAGCATCGGATACCATACAGCTTCCGAGGAGCCCTCCCCTTTTCTGCTTTGCCTCTTCATTGATTTCAGCTTTAGCTTCCCTATCGCTTAAAGCACTAAGGGGCCGGGAATACCTGGTCCAGCAGATCCTGTCTGCCAGCTTGCGGTATGCTTTGTCTCTAGCGATCTCAGCCACCCCTACCCTGTCCTGCTCGCCTGTGCCTATGCCAACGGTCATGCCATCTTTTACATAGATAACCGAATTACTCGTTATCCCGCATTCAACCAGCCAGCCAAAGATAAGATCCTCAAATTCCTCTTCAGTAGGAGTTCTCCGGACCCGGTACTCCTTTCCCCTGTAACTGCTTTGGGCGGGAATCAGATCATCCTCTGCTAATGTCTGCGGCGTGAATGACCACTGCACCACCAGGCCCCCGTCGATCAGTGATTTGAACTCAATGACCCTTTCTCCGATATACTCCTGTAATCGCTCCATATTACCGATAAGCATGATCCTGAGATTTTTTCTCCTGGCCAGTATATCAAGGACTCCTTGAGCAAAGGAAGGAGCCGCAACTACCTCGCAGTAGTTCTCTGCAATAAGCTCTGCAGTTTCCTTATCAAGCTCGCGATTTAGGGCAATAGCGCCTCCGAATGCGGCGATTCTATCAGCCATGTTCGCTCTGTTGTATGATTCAGCCAGACTGGATGCCCTGGCCACACCACAGGGGTTATTATGCTTAACGATCACGGTGCATGGAGATTCGGAGAAGTAGCGGAGGATATTTAATGCGCTGTCCACATCCGTAATATTGGTCTTTCCCGGATGTTTTCCGGACTTGAGCAGTTCTACATCTGAGGCAAGATAGCTCCCTGCACGGATGCTTGTGACCTCTCCTAAGTATAAATTCCCATTCACCAGTTTATAGAGCGCCGCTTCCTGCCCTGGATTTTCTCCGTACCTTAATCCCCTCTCAACACCCTCGATCTTCCAGGTCACCTTCTCATAGCAGAGAGTCTGCCTGTCATTTCCATGCCCGAAACTTATCTCCATGTTACCAGGAAAATGATCCTCTGTGATTAACTTATAAGTGGATTTGAAATCTTTTACACTCATTCTCTGCACCAATATATAGGGTTGGCTGAGTCAGAACCCTACCTGAATCCTTTATTCATTGTATAACAGGCTGACAGCTCATCAAAATCTCTCTCTGCCAGGTAGCCGGCAATAGCAGCATCATACTCTGCGGTAAAGGCAAAGGTCTTCTCAGCCAGCTTAAACCGTTTTTCTAAGCTGATGCGGCCGTTTGATTGCTCAAGCTCGGTGATAATATCTTCATAATCGTCCGGATCTACAATCGAAGCCACTCTTAAGAAATTTTTCGCCGCCGCCCGGATCATGCAGGGTCCGCCGATATCGATATTCGCCCTGGCATGCTCAGGCGTCACGCCGGGTGTTTCCACTGTCTTCTTAAACGGATATAGATTTGCTACAACCATGTCGATAGTGACGGCATTAACTCTCTTCAGATCCTGCCGGTGGGCTTCATTATAGGTTTCGCTTAAAAGACCGAGATAGATTTTAAAATCAAGGGTTTTGACCAGCCCCCCCTGCATCTCCGGCTGACCCGTATAGGCAGAAACCTGTATAAGATGATCTTTGGCTTTTTCTTTAAGTATCTCTGTTATTGCTTTAAAGGTACCGCCTGTGGAGTAGATCTTAACATGCGGGTTTATGCGAACCAAAGTAAGGACCAACTTATCAAGACCCCTCTTATCACTAACGCTTATCAAGACATGCTCAATTATTACAGCATCATCTATTCTATCAACCATATTAACGGCCACGCTTTACCTAAAGTGTTTAGAATTAAAGCCAATACTATAAGACTATCAGGTTCATGTAAAGATTCCATTTAGGATCGCTTATTGAGACCTTTGATGATTAGCACTGTATTCTCAACAATAGACAACACTAGGTACAATGACATAATGGATATTATTACTCTAAGTACCAGGGAAGAATAATCTTCTAAAAAGACCCTTGTAAAATAGAAGATGAGCATGCCGCTGAACAGGACTGTTCCCGTATACTGACCCAGGGCATGCTTGCAAATCTCCTTGCTTTGAACACAGGTCGCAGAGAAGGAAAGCATGGACAGCAGGGTCAGCATCAGGAGTAAAAGGGGAAAGGTATGCTTCAGGTAAAAAAGGATGAGCAGCGCGTAAATGACAGTAAAATCAACGGCTATATCATATACTGCGCCCACACTGCTTGCATTGTTCCATCTTCGGGCTGACAGCCCATCGAAGAAATCGGATAAACCGATAATGATTAAAAAAGCAAATGATAATCCGTTTTTTTCATGGCTCTCCGCTAAAAGCAAAAAAGGCAGCAGGATAATTCTCAGAGTAGTAAGCAGGTTGGCAATGGTTAAAACCCTTTGAGTCTTCACTGCGTGGACCAATTCTCTGATGCCAATAGAAAGCTGAGATATTACAGCTCTTCAGTCAATTTTTTGACAAACTGCTCGATCTGCGGATAAACCGTTTCTCTATCCTTCTTCTGAATGATTTTCACGCTTTCTAATACCTTACCGCCTCGCTCTTCCACTAAAGAGGCCGCCTTAGCAGTATCCTTTTCGATATTATCAGGATCACTTCCCGTCAGAAGAACAAAGCAGTTTCTATCCCGAAGATCGCTTTTTTTAATGAATTCTTCCAGGGGAGGCCGAATGGTTCCGGCATAGACGGGCGAAGCCAGGCCCAGTACCGCGCCCTCTGGTACACTCACGGAGACCCTGGGATGGGCGCTGTAAAGTGTAACGTAAAAACCGGAAGCAGCCAGTGATTCAGCCAGGTGTTGTATCACATCCGGCATAAAGCTGGAAGCTCCCGGGTGATAGACGATCACAGTCTTCCTGGGGCTGCTCTGGTCCCCAAAAGAGGCGGACTGAATATCCTGCGGCCTGTCCATAATACCTATGACTACTGTTCCCAGGGCAGGTATGAATACCAGAACAATGGCAATAAAATAAAACAGAACGAGAAGAATCACCCCGGCGGCACCCGTTTTCCCGGGCAGCCTGAAGAGAATGGTGTGAATCCACAGTATGGCAATTGCTATAAAGGGTAGAATGCGTACACCCGCGGGAATCATCCGTGCCATGCCGGTAAAATACAGGGGGAAGATGCTAATGACCAGCAGAACGGTAAAAACAATGGCAAAAGTCATAAAGACCTCCTTTCAATAATTTGTTCGAGTAAGCCTGCTTTTCATATGCTCCTTTAACTGCCGGTCTCTTTCCACAACTCCCATCACCTGTTTCCACTTCTCCTTAAACTCATAAAAATTTCCGGCACTGGCAGCCCTCTCCTTTGCCAGTTCGATCAACTTTTCAGGTTTGGGAAAGGAGCATTCCTCTGCATCGAGGGGCCTCATCTCTTTAAGTGCTTCTAAAGCATGTTCCTCCAGATCATCTTTAAAAAACTTTCCGGGATAATAACCGAAATCTTCCGGCTCCAAGGGATAAAAGCCGGAAAGCGCAGTGGAGAGTTTTATCTTCTCCCTCTGGTAGACAAAGCGTATAATATCCTGCTGCAGCCTGGAATAGAGGGAAGTATTAAGGGGATCTTTTTCTGAAGGCGCCGGAGGGAGATGAGTTATCCGGAGCTCCTTATCCAGGAACCAGTTATATCCCAGCATCCTTGAGTTTAACAGATAGTCAATATCCTCTCCACGTGTAATACCGGGATCAAAGGGCACCTGCATAAAGAGATCCCTGGTAAAAACCATATTCCCGCCCAGGGCAATGGCTGTTTCAACAATCCTCTCCGGAAGCTCCATGTATGAGGCAAACTCATCATTCATGAGGGCTGCCTTTCTCTTGAACAGATTGGAAGAAATTCTGGCTTCAGGGGACTCTTTTACCTTGTAATTTCCTGTACTATCAAGGTAAATTCCCGCTACACCGTGAATCTGCTTGCCTTTATATGTTTTACCTGCATACTGACAGGCTTGCTGAAGATAGTCTTCCGGAACAACCTCATCATCATCTATGGCTGCAATAAGATCCGTATCGAGGAGGAGCGATCCTATAAGCTGGCAGTTTCTGATCTGAGCATAAGCATCCAGGCTGACCAGTTCCGGATCAATACCCTCTGCTTCAAGCCGCTTTTTTAACATCGCCAGATCAGATGGGCAGAACTGGACTATGGGATAGCTCTTTCTGAATGGTGATATTATACTTTCAATTTTCTGCTCTACTGCTTCGCTCAGATCCGGATTTACCGGGGCGGTGATGATCAGAACCTGAAAATCGGGTAAGGATATTTCTTTTAAACTCTCAAGACACCGCCTGAGTGTGCCTTCCTCATCAAGGGGGGTGGGATGATCAAATATGGAATCTTCAGGATGTCCACTCTCTCCAGCATTCCACGACCAGTAGGTAGGGATTGTTACGGTTATTCTGTTCATGCCTTCTCTCCTTGACAGCCCATTTTGAATTTACTTTGGCAGTATAATTGAAAAAATCTTTCAAGGCTATTGCGCACTTGATAAAAAGTAAAAAGATCTTTTTACTTGCTCTATAACTATCCCACCCAGGCTTAAGTACTTGAACATCCTGTTTATAGGTCTGGACATTTAACATCAGTATCTAAATACCGGCTGTAAACATCTGTTCTGCGGTCGGAGAACAGATCATCAAGGGGTGTAACCCGTTTGTCGCAGGCTGAGGAAGGGTCAATCTCAACAGTCAGAAGCTCCTCCTCTTTTTCACCCGCCTGAGTTAAGATTTTACCATCGGGCGCAGTAATCTGACTGCAGCCCGTGTAAGCCAATCTCTTCCCTCCTCTTTCCTCACTGCCTGTTCTATTGGCCAGTATCCAAAATACCCGGTTTTCGATAGAGCGTACCCTGGTGGTAAGCTGACCATACTCGGGGAGCACCAGATTAGAGGGATGACAGATAACCTCCACCCCCTGCAGGGCCAGGCACCTTGCTGCCTCCGGATACATATGATCAAAACAGATGAGGATACCAAGGCTCAACCCCTTAATCCTAAATACCGGAAAGCCCAGATTTCCGGCACCGAAATAGCTCTTTTCCTCATAAAAGAGATGTACCTTCCGATAGGTTCCGACATGACCATCAGGGCCGATGAGCACAGCGCTGTTGTAAAAACCGTCATCTGAGAGCTCGGGCAGCCCAATAACCACATAACATCCCTGTTTATCAGCAGCCTCTCGTAAGCCGTTTATCCAGGGGCCGTCCGGCCTTACCGCTGCCCTCCGTACTTCCTCCCGGCTTGTAAACAGATAACCGCTTAAAGCCATCTCCGGAAATACTAAAATATCGGCATCTGACCTCTTCACGGCTTCTGTAATATTCCTGATATTTTTCTCCGTCTTAGCGAATTCCGGAGCAAACTGATACAATCCGATACGCATGAATACCTCCGTCTTAGTAATACAGTGTAGCAGAAAATATTAGTTCCAACTATAATGTAAAAACAAGGAGAATGATTTGAATAATCCCAATAAAACCTTTGTGATTGATACTAATGTTTTCATCCACAGGCCGGATGCCATACTCTCTTTTCGTGATAACGAGGTGGTTATCCCCCTATGGGTGCTGGAGGAACTGGATCATCTGAAGAGAAACCGTGATGAGCGCGGCAGAAATGCGCGTCAGGCTATACGCTTCTTAAATGAGGTCAGCAGGCATGGGAATCTTCAAGAAGGCGTAAAAATGGAAAACGGTACAGTACTGAAAGTTGCGCTTACCCACGCCCAGAAGGTACCCTTGGATATGGATGAATATAAAACGGATAACAAAATCCTTCTAACCGCCTACGCGCTTCAGGAAGCCGGCAAACGAGTATTTTTTGTTTCCAAGGACATTAATGCCCGGCTTAAAGCAACAGCCTTAGGAATTAAGGCAGTTGACTACGATAAGCAGAAAGTCAATATAGATGAATTGTACCAGGGCTGTATCGAAATCGACGCCTCAAAAGGTACCCTGCAGAAACTGAAAAAAAATGGGAGTATACCGTGGAATGAACAATTAACAGCCAATGAGTTTGTCATCCTGAAGGAAAAAAAGGGAGGAGAGGATGCCATTACCAGATACGATCCAAAAAAACAGCGACTTAAACGGGTTAAGCGATTTAACTCTGTGAGCGGTATAAAGCCCCTGAACGAAAAACAGAGAATGGCCTTTGATCTCCTGCTCGATGATTCTCTGTTACTGGTTACACTGGTGGGCAAGGCCGGCACGGGAAAGACTCTTCTGGCCATGGCTTCAGCCCTTAAAAAGGTTTTAGATGAGAACAAATATACTCGTGTGCTTGTAACCCGTCCCATTATTCCAATGGGTAGAGATATCGGCTATCTGCCCGGCGCCAAGGAAAAAAAATTGTCCCACTGGATGCAGCCTGTTTTCGACAATCTGGAGTACATTTTGAGCGCTCAAAAAAAACAGCCAGCCCCGAGTGTAGATGAGCTTGTTAATAACAGACTGATTGAGGTAGAGGCTCTTACATTTATCCGGGGCCGCTCACTCCCAGGGCAATTTATTATTATCGATGAAGCTCAAAACCTCTCCCCCCATGAGGTTAAAACAATTGTCAGCAGAGCGGGAAGCGGGACTAAAGTGGTTCTTACAGGAGACCCATACCAGATCGACAATCCCTATCTGGATTCTAACTCAAACGGTTTGACCTATTTAGTTGAGACATTTAAGGGCCGAAACATCTTCGGCCACATTACAATGCATAAGTCAGAGAGGAGCGAACTGGCGGAACTCGCTGCAGAACTGCTTTAGTGATACATCTTCTCGGAGCGGGTTTTTTATTAAATCATCCATGAGGCTTATCGTTCAGCCAGCACTTGGGCACAGGCCTCTTCAAGGACCTTGATTGATTCCCTTAAGGCTTCTTCGCATATGATCAGTGGCGGGGCTATTTTTATGCATTCTCCGCCGACCCCGACCGGGGCAAACATTAAAACCCCCTTTTGAAAGCATTTCTCATTGATCCTTAAGGCAGTATCCGGATCAGGTTCCCTTGTTCCCTTTTTTACCACCTGGATTCCCGCTACCAGGCCCCTTCCCTGAAGGCAGCCGAGAATATCCGGGTATCGCCTCTGAATTTTTTCAAGCTCCGGAATCAGGATGCCGCCCATTTTATGTGCATGGTCAACAAGCTTCTCTCTCTGAATAATCTTTAAGTTCTCGATAGCTGCTGCTACGGGGAGCGGACTGGCGGAGTGTGTGGAGGTCATTGAGCCCGCGGCATAGAGACCCATAATGTCGCTTCTGCCGATCACGGCAGATATAGGAAGGGAGGAAGAGATCCCTTTACCGCATACAATTAAATCTGGTTTTACATCGTAGTGCTCAAAGGCAAACATCTTTCCGGTCCTTCCGAAACCGGCCTGCACCTCATCGAATATCATGACAATATCGTACGTGCGGCAGAAGGACTGCAGCTTTTGAGCATATTCATAGGGGAGAAAGTCGGGTCCCACCCCCTGGTAAGATTCGGTGATTACACCAGCTATCTCTTCAGGTTTCACCCGCTGTTTTTTCAGGCTGTTAAGAAACAAATCGAAAGAGGTATCCTCATTCTTATATCCGTCAGGAAAGGGAACCTGGATGAAAGTTCTTCCCTCATCAATGATCCATCTCTTCTGTTTCTCCATACCTCCTGCCAGCTGGGCGCCCAAAGTTCTCCCGTGAAAGGCATTCTGAAAGGATACGATATACTTCTTTTCGGCTCCGTGCTTTTCTAAGGCATAGGTTTTTGCCAGCTTAATACTGTTCTCTATGGATTCACTCCCAGTACTTAAGAGGAACACATGATAATTTGATGGATCCGGTGAAATGGCCTGGAGAGCCCTGGTAAGCTCCGCTCTTTTTTCATGGACAAACACATATGTGGAAAGCAGAGGCTTCTTTAGTATTTCCATTAGGACTTTCCTGATTTCTTCTCTCCCATGCCCTGTATTGGTAATCAGCACCCCGGAGGACCAGTCGATCCACGTGTTCCCCCAGCGGTCCCAGATCTGAAAACCCTCTGCCCGGTCCCATACGATGGGGGGCTGTCCCATCATGGACTGTGGCTCAGATTTCATTAAGGATTGAAATATCTCTAAAGATTCCGGCACCGGAAGCTTTGTCTTTATCCGGCGATATTTAGTATTAACTTCCGGCACATCAAGCGGTTTTAGATTATACCTGGCCATACTTCTATCTCCTTTCGACATGGGGCTTATCACCGTAGAGAATCTTAACGAGCGACCCATCGCTTAATATGGAGAGCCGAGCCGATTCCACAACCAGCTCATTGATATAGCTGTTTGCCGGTGTGGCAATAATGCCCTTTTCATCTGTCTCTTTAATAATCTTCTGTCTCGCCTCAAGAGATTTCTTGCCGTCCATAACGGCAACCTCATTCTCTATTCTATGGATGGTGTTGATGGTAGCTGCTATAGAATCGTAGCCATAACCAACAGGTTTATAGCCTTGCCCTTCCCAGGGAACTAATCTGTAGAAATCGGGATTCACAAAATTGAAATGGGAACCTGCAGCACCGATTCCCTCTAAATAACTGTGGGTTACACCGCGGAACTGATCATTGTGCTTAATCATACCGCTTTTACCATCACCCTCACAGAACATGGTTAAGCACTGTTCATTACTCCCCGCACCTTCATCAGGGTATCCAAGTCCATTGGTTACGGTAAGCAGGGCGCCGTTTTCATAGCAAACCCGGCCGTTAGTCCACATATAGCCTTTATTACCATTGGGAAACAGTCCCTCAACACCGGAAACAGAAAGTTCAACCGGCTTCAATCCGGTAATAAAATACACGAGATCCACGTAGTGGCAGCCCACATAGACAAATGGGTCGGTCTTATCGCTTGTGAACCAGTTCTGGAAGTTAGAGGATCGATAAAAATAGGGTTCGATCATCTTTGCCTCACCTATCATGAACTCACCGAAATCCCCACGAGCATAGCGCCTCTTTGCCAGCAGGGATCTTCGATCAAATCGCTTATGGTATTCCACCCCGACAAATAGTCCTTTCCTGTAGGCTGTATCCTTAATCTCTTCAGCATGTTCATAGCTCAAGACAAGGGGCTTAACACAGAGTACATGCTGATCATTATGAAGGGCCTCCTTCAATACCGGGTAGTGGAGCTGGTCGGGCATTGCCACAACAACGGCCTGGCGGGTCTTCATTTCAGAAATTACTGTTTTGAAAAGCTCGGGGAAGTTTTTATCCGGAGCCGCCTCCAAGTCCGGATAGGGAGTAAAATCCTGGTTTGGGAATGCCTCTTTAAACTCCTCATTTTCATTTAGACTCTTAAGAGGCGTATTGTTTAAAGAACATATACTGATCTTCCCGACCACACCGATACGCTGCAAATGGTAGATTGAAGGAAGGATAAGATCATTGGTGATCATACCCCCTCCTACGATAGTAATATCAATACTTTTACCCATACGCATCCTCCCTGTTTTACAATAAGTTCACCTTGACTGGTATTTACTATTACGCTATATTTAAAAACATCTTATGATATTAAATAAAAATCGTTCTGTCAATATACTGTTAATTTCGCAGAGCTGAGCAGAGATGCTTTCAAACCTGGAAGATATTCACGAAGGAAACCGCTACCGGATAAAAGACTGGGAAAAGGCTGCTATTTTCCAGTGCATATGCTCTCGGGAAGAAATTACACGAAAAAAAATAGCAAAAAAACTAAATATACGTGCCACAGCAGTTTCCAATGTTGTTCAGGAGCTTATTGACGATAACCTGGTCTTAGAGGGCAGGGCCAGAAACCCGGGTAAAAAGGGAAGACCCGAGATACGCCTGTATCCGCATTTTAACAGGTTTCAAGCCATTGCACTTCACGTTGTCTCCCGGGAACTGAAGGGTTTTTTGATTAATATGGGAGAGGAAATACTGGCGGAGTTGACCATGCCTTTAGCGGGAAGCTCCGGAAACAGCGTCCTCCTTCAAAGCATGCAAAAACTTATAAGCTCCCTAACTTCAGAAAAACCAGCATCATCCGAGTTGCTTGGTATCGGGCTTTCCCTCCCCGGTACTGTGAGTCCTAAAACAAAAAAATGGATATCCGCCGCCAGATGGCCTAATATCAGGCATCTCTCTCTTTCAAGCATAGAAAAAAGCACGGGTTTCAAGATCTCTCTTCACAGATTCCTCGATGCGGAACTGGAACATATGCTTCTAAAAAATCCCCGCTACCGGGAGGGGGGCACACTTCTACTGCACTGGGGATACGGAATAGGTTCAGCATACGCACATCAGGGAACCGTGCTGAAATCCACCCTGGGCAGATTCGGTGAAATCGGTCATTCCCCGGTGAATACTCAAGATCCCAAACAATGCCTGTGCGGTTCCAAAGGCTGCCTGGAAACGGAGGCCGCGCTCTGGGCCCTCCTTCCTGAAATTAAAAAAAACTTTCCACTGGCTCCGGAAGACGAATTTGAGTTTACTGATTTTATTAAACACAGAAATATTAAAAAACTCCCGGTGATTAAAAGAGCCTTAGACTATGTTGCCATAGAACTTACGAAGCTCCATAAAATATTTTATCCGGACAGGATAATCATTTCCGGACCGTTCACCAGAGATGAAACAATATTCAGACTGCTCGCCCAGGGATTCATGTCCAATATTGCTTCATATGCTAAAGACTCCGTATCACTTGAGGCTTTAAGCGCAGGATTCCCCGGTGGTGTGTTCGGCAGCACCTATGTCTTCTTTCACAAAGCCTTAAAGGATTATCTTACTGCCCGTTGGAGCGGTAAGACTTCCACTGCCATGTAAAGGGGCATTTACAAATTGAAAGTTGCTGCCTATTCCGGCGGAAAACTACCACTTTTCAGGCCTTTCCCGGAATCTCTAAAACCTCTAATCTCATCCAATTTCATCTGAAAATAAAGTAGTATCTATCCTAACAGAGATGGACGATCGATAAATTGCCAGGGTACTGAACATTTCCCGCCCTGTAGTGGTGAAGTATTGGCAAGGCTTTCAAAATAGTTAGCTTGCGCTTGAGCAAATCAAGGAGATGGCTGACAGCGAGCTTCTGCGTATGATTGAGAAGCCAAAGATTGAAAAAAGTAGCAATTACAGACAGTTGATTCAATACTTCCCCTATTTCGTAATCGAACTGAAGCGCAAAAGGGTGAACCTCCAGTTGCTGTGGCAGGAGTACAAACAGATACCGTTGTTGGTTCAAGATTGTTTGAAAAATATCCGGATAATTCTCCATATCCGAGTTGTTTCATTTTTGGGTATAATAAATAGAAATAACAGTCTATGAACCTGATCTTAAGAAATGGGAAAGTGATTTTAAAAGGATAAAAGAATGATTTGTCCGATTTGTAAAAATTCAAAAATGGCTAAAGGATTTGCTGCTCTTGTTTTTGATAATGGGATAGGTAATTCTGTCTTTTTAAGGGATCCCACCTCGTACCCGTCCAATTGGATATGCGACCATTATCGCCACAGACGGGACACCACCATCGAAGTTCTGTTCCATCTGGATGCAATTCCGAGTGAATAACACCAGAACAGGGTATCCTGCCAGGGCGTCTTCGACATTGAAGACCGGTAGATTCCCGAAAAAGAGAGACCCGATCTACCTTCGTTTCGATAATTTATCCGAAATACTCAGCGAGTCTTATTGCCTCTCCAGGTAATTCATGGGCTTCCTCGTCTTTATAATCGAAATGTGACATATCTGTAATCCATGTATCTCCCATTATTTAAGCCTGTTCAATTATGATAAAGCAATGAAAAATTACAGTGCCTTTTTTACCAACCAACACCCCTTATGGGGACTCGCCTCCTGTTTTCGCAAAGCCTCACCCACTATGGCACTTCTGGCCGTTAGCAGCTAAATGATTACCCACTCTACTAACGAGTTAATTGCCAACTTTTTATCAAATCATAATCATTTCTTCACAGTTTCGCAATAAATACTGCTTTTTCTCTAGTTTCATAACTTCTTCACCTCAACCAAATTCAATCTTTGGTACAAAAAAAGATTGACCCTTTGTATAATATCCTAATCAAGTGAATTAGGCTTATGGAATTGAATAAGAAGCACATAGAAACTGCATTGGGGGTTTTGTCTAAAGGAAAAGCAAGGCATCTCTGGATCCATGGTATATTATTCCACGGTGTAGGAATTTCTGTATTGATTTCTCTTGTTATAGTTATTGCTGAAGTAATAAAAAAAGATTTCAACATAGTGAGAATACTCATAAGAGTTTCCATAATTTTGATTGTCTTTTGCACGTCGGGATATTTTTATGGTTACTGGAGTTGGAACCTTTTTGAAAAGCTAAAGAAAGAAATAGATAAAGAATAAATATGGCATATATACCCTTTTACCAATTTTTCCCAGAGATCGCTGAAAGAGAAACGCGATGTCTTATTGTTCTTAATCATCCTGAACTGCCTGCTGATAGTTATGGTTTGATAGAGTTGTATTGTGACGAACCGGGTTGCGATTGCAGGCGAGTATTTTTTAATGTTCTATCAAGGAAGACCGGGAAAACATTAGCTGTAATCGCTTATGGGTGGGAAAACAAGAGGTATTATGAAAAATGGATGGGGGATAACGATCCGGAATCCATTGGCGATCTAAAGGGGCCGATTTTAAATCGGTTAAGTCCCCAGTCCAAGTTAGCGCCCGCTTTGCTGAAGCAGGTTAGAGATGTTCTCAATGACCGAGATTATGTAAAACGACTAAAGAGTCATTATCAGCTTTTCAAAGAAGCCATTGAGAAGAAAACAAGAGAAAAACAGACAAGTAGAAGGGCTATCGATGTTGTTTTTAGTAGAAAAACGAAGGAATCAGGTGGTGTGTCTAAGAATTCTCAGGCAATTGATAATAATCCGCAAACACCCCATAAAATTGGTCGGAATGATTCCTGGCCCTGTGGGTCAGGAAAGAAATACAAATATTGCTGTCTTGGCAAATAGTCGATTTTCGCCAATGTGCTAACGGAACATTAGCAGACATTACGCCTATTGCGACTCAGCGGAGAACACGGGGAAGCTAATTCCTTAGCGTATGTTTACCTACACTATGGCCCATCATCATATCACTTGATTTTAACATCTGTTTTCATTACATTAAATAAAAATAATCTAAATTAAGATTGTAAGGAGAATTTGCATGGGTAAGATCGCAAAGGTAACTTCCAAGGGACAGGTTACCATCCCAAAAGAAATACGGGACCATCTCAATTCCCAAGTAATAGAGTTTGAGATTGAAGATGATAAGGTTGTTGTACGACCTGTAAAGAGGGTAGCAGGAAATTTAAAAAGATATGCAAACCCTGATTTCATTCCTCGGGAAAAAACTGCCTGGGAAAAAGCAGTGAAAGACAAGTATGAAAATCGTTGATGCTAATGTCGTTCTTCGCTATCTCCTCGCCGATGTTCAACATCTTTTTATGAAATCTAAAGAACTATTAGAGCATGAAACAATATATCTTCCCTTTGAAGTGCTCGCTGAAATTGTTTACGTGCTTGAAAAGGTTTATACAGTAACCAGAGAAGAGATATCTGGATCACTTATCAACTTATTAAAATATCAAAATATGTCAACATATGACTCAGAGATAGCTATATATGCCATGAAAGCTTTTTCCGATACGAAGCTAGATTTCATTGATACGCTCCTATCTGCCTATAAAAAGGTGCGGAATTTTGAAATTGTCAGTTATGATAAGAAACTGATCAAATATATTGAGATGAATTGAGATTTCGTTAGCCTATCTCATGGTAGTATTAGAATACCCAAACCCACACTCCTTGGGCCACCTCGGACCAGCGCTTGCACTATTTCACCGTGTGGGGGATAATTATCTCTGGGTTTTCACCAAACCACACAACATTCATCGACTTTCATCGAAATATGCACTACAATAGGATTACAATGATCTGATGAAACTATTCACTCCCCAAGGGTTTATTATAAATTCTCCCATTCGTCTGCTGAAAGTTCTCTATTAATGATACTCACAACTTCTTTAAGTATAAATCGTAATTGAGGAATTGAATATTCAGCATTAGTTTGTCTTGGGTTAAAATATTTAAAAATTAGAGTGATTCTACTGGCGGATGGAATAATTCACCCACAAGAGCAACGATAACAGTGCTTGATAATACCGGTAGTCTTGTGAAAATGCAGGATAACATATCGTTACTTTTTACCGGCTGGAATACAGCTGCTAATGGGAGTGGAACGGATTATGCGGCAGCTTCTACTTTTAGCATGGGTAGTGCTAATGTAACTTTGTACGCACAGTGGTCAGCGCTTCGTGCAACAGGACCTGCTGGTGGATTGATATTCTATGACGCAGGTAGTGTTCAGAGTTGGGGCCGATATCTTGAGGCTGCGCCTAGCGATCAGAGTACAGGCCAGGTATGGATAGAGGGTGGTTCAACGCAAACTACACTAAACGGAAATACTTTCACTGCCATTGGCACAGGGCAGGCAAATTCAGATTATATCATTGCTCAAACAGGCCATACTGGAAGTGCAGCAAAGGTCTGCCTTGACTATGTTGACGGTATATATGATGACTGGTTTCTCCCGTCTTACGATGAGCTTAAACAGATGTATTGGATATTAAAACATGAAGGAGTTGGCGGATTTGCCAATAAAGCCTATTGGTCGTCGTCTGAGGACGATGAAAGGCGCGCATTTGGCGTGGACTTCGCCAATGGCAACTCGGGCAGCATCGACAAGAGCGAGGGGACAGGTTACATTCCATTCCAGGTTCGGGCTGTTCGGGCTTTTTAACTATTTATCAATTTAACTATTTAGGGGGTTAAGGGGGATTTAGCCCGTGTGGGGTCGGGTAATCGGGGGGCGTTGCCGCCCCAGCGGACAATCGGTTTTGAATGTCTTTTAGCGTGATCCGGTTAATATGCCTTTAACAAATCGCATGAACCTATCCGGCAGGGTAGCCGGAGAAATAGAGAGAAGACGTTCGTTACGGGAGAAATACAATATCGGGCTGTTTCTCTTGAAGCTTCCCACCTCCTCAACCCCTCCGTTCCGTGTCGCCGTCTTCTCTTTCCCTGAACCATACACAAATGACCGGTTTCTAGATAATGTGCTTGCCATGGAAAACCTCCTGGTAAATGACAGCCAAGACCACTCCAACATTAGTTACAAGTTCGTAGATCGGGGTTGCTTTCTATTGAAACAAGCGATTCAGCTAGAAAACGCCAATGTATTTGCCCGTTCACTTCGTAAGATCTACTCCACTCGTTCCGAAATTGTACACTCTAAAAAACGGCCCAGAGACTGGGATACCGATAAATCAAAGAAGCTCCTTCAAGATTCTGATCACTACCTGAGGGAACTATTGCGATACGTACTTGAACATCCGGAATTTGCTGATTCCATAAAAGTGGACAAAGCTAAGAGGGATTTATACTAAACTTAGTGATTTGATGAACCATAACACCGGATTTCGCACAGCTACCCGACTCCTTTGGCGATACGGTCTTCAAGTAATAGCTGATCGTTGGTGATTATTTTCACCAACCCACACCCCTTGTGAATACTCCACTATCGCTTCGGAATGAGGCACCTTATTGCCACTGACCTTTAGCCATGACTGCTTGTCCGGAGTATATTCAATGGTTATGATAAACAAGAAGATAACTATAGGAGATCATGAAACCGGGTAAACGTGACACGAAAGTGAGCATCTTGATTAAGGGTATGGAACTAAAGGAACTTCAGAAGCATATATGGTTGATGGCGGAGAGTTATGGCCTTGATCGTCGTATCGAGAAATACAGAGGAAAGAGGACAATCGGGTTATATCGATGGGATATGGAGTGTCTGCTGGATGTTCTTAGTATAGTCTTGGATGATCCTAAAGAATATCCCTCTAAAGGAAGCATGGAATACAAGGTTACACATGGTCTATATCAGAGATTAAAACGAATATACGACTCCACGTATTAAAGATGAAGTATGAAAGATGATGGATACGTTCTCCTGTAGTTTTGGAGCTCTGTGGTATGATGGATTTCCCAGTCACGAATGACGACACCTGGTCGATCACGAAGTCCAGAAGGAACCATAAGGGAGAGGCGCTCGAACGTCCGAAGTGAATAAGGAGGGCCAAAATGTGAAATACGAAGGTACGTGGCACATTTCTGAGATGGAAATGTGGGATGAGGATTACTTCAACATGGAGGTTCAAGCGTACGTCAGGATCGATTCCGAGGGGCTCGGCGAATTCCAATTTGGTTTGGTTTCCGGAGAAATAGACGGAGAGATTGTAGAAGACGGTACCGACGAGAGATTCGAGTTCACTTGGGAAGGCAATGATGAATGTGATCCAGCTTTGGGCAGTGGCTGGTTCAGATTGAAAGACAAGAATAGTATTGAGGGAAGAATAAAGACCCACATGGGAGACAGCTCGGCATTCTCAGCGAGACGTGCGAAATAATCGTGACCCGGCTTGATTCGAGAAATGTCAGCGACAATTACGTGATCAACTATGAAGCTGTTAAAAATCGCTTTTCCGCCAATGTCCGCAACATTCGGCAACTTTCGCCGGAAGCGCACAAAAATTGGATCAAGATGGTCTGCTTTTCAATTTATTGAAAGGATAGAATTATTCACACTAAAACCATTGAGAACACGCCAATATTTCTTCAATTATAATCCGGTGTATTCAAGGATCATGCCGGAAAAACCATTGAAACCGGTTTGTCCGCCTTGCTTCGAGCCTGCCGTCCTGGCAGGCTTGTCTTGGTTTGTAGAGCGATGGAAAAATAGCTTCCAAAAAACAGGGACGTTTTTTGGAGCGTCGGGGAGCCGCAATATCAGGAAGCAAATAATGTTATATGCTCAGCTAATCCACCATCAGAAAAAACGGATCGGATCACTCAATCTCTTACCTGTATATCATCCGCAGTGATTCTCTTCCTTTGATTCCCCCGGCCCTCTCCTTACCGGTTAACTAAAGCTGGAAGCTATGAGGTATTTTCTAGTCTATCCGAAATACCAAACGGCAGCCGTATGGAAAGGCGGTTGACGGAAGAAAGAGGGGGGGGAATTAGGAAAGAAAGATAAGACGGCGATACGGAACGAGGGATTGAGGATGCGGAAAGTTTCAAGAAAAACGGACCGATATTGTATTTCTCCCGTAACGATTATCTTATCTTGGTTTCCGGCTCCCTTGCCGGATAGTTTTATCTGATTTATTAAAGGCGCATTCTTATCTACAATTCTCACGTTTTTAAGCCAACCCAACTCTTTAGGAGCATTGCAATATTTCTTCGGATAGAACCAGGCATAGTAACCGGATCAATCTAAAAAAGATCATTTAAAACAGATAGTCCGCCTTGCTTCGTGCCCGCCGTCGTGGCGGGCTTGGCTTTCTTTTTTAAGGGGTTGGAAAAATAGCTTCCAAAAAAACACGGATGTTTTTTTGGAGCGTCGGGGAGCCGCAATATCAGGAAGCAAATAACATTTTCCCTAACGCCTCCCCCGCCATCTTGATAAAGACAGAAAGAAAATGGGTTGTTTTCCATTGCTCCGGCTTCCTCGAAACTGATATTCTAAAGGCGGAATTAAAGATCCAAAATGTTTGGATTAATCCTATGGCTCATAAAAATAATTTTGTTACCCCTCTCATCAACCAAAAAGGAGCTTATGGCAAGGGTACTGTTAGTGGAAAAAGAAAATACCATTCTTAAACGTTCTTTAGAATTAAAACGGAAGAGGCTCAGATTCAATTTTGGGGATAGATTGTTTTATTCGGTCTTTAGCAGAATAGCATATAGAGCAAGATATCACTTCACTCTGGTAAAACCTGAAACAGTGCTGAAATGGATCAGGAGGTTTATCAAGGGGTACTGGAGTTTTGCCCAGAGGAACAATAGGAGAGGGAGGCCTGAGACGCCTTATGAAATAAAGCAGTTGGTATTGAAGATGAAGAATGAGAATATCTGTTGGGGGAATGGGAAGATACAGGGGGAGTTAGAGAAGTTAGGGATCAAGCTGGATAAAAGGACAATTGCTGGGATCATAGAAGATTTCAGGAGGAAAGGCAGAATTAGAAAGGGATTAACATGGTCGAAGTTTATACAGAGTCATTTATCAAGCCTTTATGGAATGGATTTTTTTACACTTGATACGATATTGGAAAACTCTTTTACATCTTCTTCATCATACACTTACAGACCCGCCAAATTGTCCGGTATGCTGTTACCACCAAACCGACAAGACAGTTTGTAAGGCAGCAATTAATAGAGTTTACATGGGATTTTAACGGCAAACGGATCTATTTGGTGCATGACGGCTCCGGTGAGTTCCATTATCTCAATTATGATGATTTCGGTATAGAGGGGATCAAAATATCAGCGAATGCTCCCAACATGAATGCGTTCTTAAGCATGGTTTATCGGCTCTGCAAGAAGGGAAGCCTTTGACTGGTTTATTATCTTCAATGAAACTTAAGAATCAGGAGTATCCTGGCCGAATATATCGGATACTATAATGAGAAACGTCCACATCAGGGAATTGCTCAAAAAGTACCAAAAGGATATACCCCGCAAAAACGAGGAAATATTATCACTTACCCAATACTGTCTGGGCTGCACCACCATTACTAAAGATTGTTTTCGCTTAAGCTCTCCATATTCGATCCTCCCCTATTTTTTCATTTCAATAGCCAAACCGAGCTATAATCGCTCGGTTCAGTGATAGCTTAAGAATCCCTTTAGAAAATATGATGTGACCCCCGCACCTGCAAAATCGTGGATTAGCCTTACCCTTAAGGAAAGGCGTAGACACGCCACATACAAGAGTACAGTACGTTGGACTGGATGTCCACAAGAAATCGATCTAGGTATCGGTATTAAATGGTAAGAATGCTGCTCCTGAGATAGAAAAAGCACTACCGAATCAGGAGACAAGGATCAAAGTTTTTTTGAAAAGCTAAAAATGCGAGGGTCAGTGATAGCCTGCTATGAAGCAGGGTGCATTGGTTTCGAGTTGCAGAGGATACTCGAGAGCATAGAGGTTCCCTGTATAATAGCAGCACCTGGGTTATTACCCCGACGGCCGGGAGAGCGTGTAAAAACAGACAGGCGCGATGAGCGGAAGTTGGCTCGGAATCTTCGGAATGGCGAAGTTACGCCGATCCATATACCTACGAGGGAGGATGAGGCTGTCAGGGATTATTTGAGGATGCAAGGAGATTTCAAGGTGGAGAGAAAGAAGACCAAGCAAAGACTGCTGCATAATCTTATCTACGACAGCACTGTCGATGGTTGTAGAGGTCGGAGACTTCAGGCGGTTTACGAAGGCTGAGGAGTTTATGTCGTTTCTGGGGTTGGTACCTTCGGAGAATTCAAGTGGGGATAAACGAAGACAGAGAGGGATAACAAAAGCAGGCAACTCCCACCTGCGCAGACTCCTTGTGGAGGCTGGCTGGCATTACCGATTCAACAGGGGAGTTGGCAAGCGCCTGATGGCGAGGAGAAAAGGACAGCTTGTTTGTGTTATGTCGTATGCGAACAAGGCAGGCAAACGGCTAAGCAAGAAGTTCAACAGGCTCACATATTCAGGAATAAGAAATCTCAGGTTGCTGTGACGGCTGTGGCGAGAGAATTAGCAGGGTTTATCTGAGGCCTGATGGTTGGTCAAACAGCATAGGCGTTTGAGTTATGTTGGTTGAGCAAATGGAAGAACTATTCAGGAATTAAGGAGAAAAAAAAAGTCCACTTCGAGTAGAGAGATGGGTAGAGAAATATCAGCGATACAGGAGAATCCTCGACTAAATCTTAAGGCAGCTATGTGGCGACTTGCTGACTGGCTGATCCTTGCTATCCAGACAGAGGCAGCTCCGACGATCCAATTGGCCTGCAGGGCTTCCCTTACCAAAAGGGAAGTAATCCGCGAATATCAGACTGGTCTATCGCCGTGAATGGGTTTCTCTATCCTTCCCTCTCTTCCCGAGGTTTCAAGGAGGAAAGATTTTAAATATCTATTTTTACAGTTGACAAAGGTAACATCATATCAGATTTATGACAATTCCATTATCGGATGTAATTTTTCACC
The DNA here is from genome assembly GCA_030615505.1 of Spirochaetales bacterium. Classification (GTDB taxonomy): domain Bacteria; phylum Spirochaetota; class Spirochaetia; order SZUA-6; family DRHE01; genus JAUWZD01. The sequence continues at coordinate 40,700 of JAUWZD010000005.1, forward strand.
CACACGGGGTAAAATTGGCAAATTCGATGTATTGGGGCTGAAAACCGGCCTCAGGGGATCATTTTTGTGTGTACTTTATCAATGTACTGATACAAGGAAATGATTACAAAATTGGTGTATTCCTTTTAGATGGAATCGGTCTTCGACCCCTTAAGTAACCTTTTTCCTGTTAAAGAATTAGCTAATACATAGCCCAACATGCACCTCAATCGTTGTTGGGAAATGACACTTCTATGTGGCACAAGTTGGCCTTGAAATCGGCCTGGAAATGTCTGTCAATACTTTGCTTTTCGCCATAAGATTCGATTTCTAAGGAGAATCAGGTCGGATTTACCAGATTCCCTCTGTTTTCCTTGATTTTTTGTCTATCTTGAATTATAACTTTTCCTACCATTTGTTGGAAAATTGCTCGGATTTTCGTCACTTCCCGAACGCTCCGGTTAAAGCTCTCGACGGGGTTCGTCGTATAGATCAGCTTTCTGATCTCAGGCGAATACTTGAAGAACGTCGAGAGCTCAGCCCAATTCGATTTTCAGAATTTTGAAATGTGCGGATACTTCTCGTCCCAAGTCTTCGAAAACCGTTTCAGTCGACGTTTTTTGAGCGGCGTTTTCCGGCAAAAAAGCTTCATATTGATCCTTGAAATCACTCAATAGAAAAGCGTAAATGCCCATGATTGCTGGGCCTGCACCGCAACACTATAATATGCCACGAGTATCAATTGCACCCGTCTGATCGATAGTTAGACTTCGGTGGATCCATGATGTTTGCTACCATCCTACCATTTGTTACTTTTCTTCGGGTTCGGGATAAGGCGGCTCGAACACCAGGCGCGCGAGCACATCGTACCACGTATAGTGTACTGAATAGACATCTCTCGAATCTACCAGTTTGACATAACGGGCCTGACCGGCCGGGGTAGGGTCACCGACTTCGATGCTGATGGTGTGCTCGTTTTCCAGGGTCAGGTTTATCTTCATTTGAGGATCTTTAAGGCCGTACATCTCAAGCTGCTCATCGGTTGCGTTCTCGGCAATGAGCCTTTCCGCTCCCGGGCCGCTCAGCAGAAGCGGTATGCCGCCTCCCCAGCGCTGCATGTCGACCTTCGGTCCGTCTGGCTTGTCGAAGTACCAATATTTGTCTTCGTGTTTAACCCAGGCCTCGCTTTTTCCTTCAGAGGGTAGGTTTATGGCTATAGTCTTGAGCTCCGTCATCTCGACCGACCATACGAACGGCCGGGGTTCCGGCCGTGGCTCGGGCTCGGGTCGGCTGGAGATAAAAAAATACACCCCGAGAGCAACCAGAATTCCCGCCATGACGAGGATGGTGCGGACTCTCATGCTATTTTCTGCGCCACCAGACGTAGCCTCCTGCCGCCAACAGGAGCAGCGGAAGCAGCCCCATGCTCGATATGTGGAGGAATTTCACTTCCTCCGGGTTTAGCAAAAGCCTGCGGGTTGCGAGCACCTTGCGATCGACGGAGATTATCTCCTCGCCCGCTGTGAGCCAGCTCACGGCGGAGAGAAAGAGGTCGCCGTTGTTGCCGTTATGAAAATTCCGGTTCGATGCAAAGTCGGAATCGCCGATTACTATCAGGCGAGTGCCTTTAGAGGCCTCGGCTTGATCGGTGGGAGCGGTAGAGACGAGAGCACCGATGGCTAAAGGGCCTTGCCTGTCCACCTGCTCGTCTTGTTCAGGCTCTTCACCGATAGCAAAATCCTGCTCGAGCCAGGCTTCCCGGCTCGTCCAGACCAGCGCATCCAGTTTGACGTTGCCCGGTACCTCCTCCCGGGGAATCACGGCCGTAGCACCAGGGAAATAGGTCTCTGCCAGACCAAAGCTGTTTCTGGTCCTGGGGACCAAGGGACTGTCTCTGTTGGGGGCCACGTAGGATGTGGGGTCGATGAGGATTCCGTCCTGGATATCCAGCCCCCACTCAGAGATAAGCTGCCTCAGCCCCTGGTAAGGATTCGGATTCAGGAGAATGAACACTCGCCCGTCGTTCTCCAGATAGGCCTTGATAATCTCGAGCTCACCGCTCACCAGCGGCTGCTGCGGCCCTGCTATGACAAGAACAGCGGCGTCCGCGGGCACAGCGGGGGTGGCAACAAGGTCGAGCTCGCCTACCTGGAAGAGGTTGTCCCGAAGACCGCTCCTGGCGCTGTTATAGTCCTGATGAATGCTGCTTTCCCCGTGTCCCGTGAGGAAGTACACCTTTTTTTGCCGGGTTCCGGTGACTTCGAGGATGGCGCTGGTAAAGGCATGCTCCGCTTCGCCGGCTATCTGGGGCCCGAATACCTGCCGTTGCCCTTCCGTGCTCCTAAAGACTACCGCTCCGTACGTAGAGCCGAATCGATCTATGCCATACTGTCTGGCCTCGTCAGGGCGCAGTTCGGGATCTATCTCTCTCACTGTCAGTTGGTCGGTATAGTTCTGGTATTCCGCCAACAGGTTTTCGGCATAGCTTCTGACCGTTAATGGAATAGCGGGAGTGAAAAAGCGCACTATTTCCACTGGCTTATGCAGCCTGGCCAGAACACCCTTTGTCTGGGAGGTAAGGGTGAACTGTGCAAGGCCGGTGAAGTCGAAGCGGTGATAATTGCCGACGCTGATAGCGTTGGCGAGCAGAATGATACCGATAAAGAGTGAAACCATCACGGTTGTGCTGAGGCCGAGCTTCCCCCGCCGGCTGACGAGGGCGCCTCTGACTCGCTTGAAATCGATAATAATGGCAACGGCTATCAGTGCTGCCCCCAGGGCCAGAATACCCCAGGCAAAGTAGCGGATGCCGGGCAGGATGAACATGAGCAGCAATGCTGTGAATAGGGATGCCAGCCCGAGTAGAGCTATGATCGCCGTCTGCATTCAACGCCACCTGTCTGTCTCAGTCGATCTTATTGCCAAATAGAGGAATATGGCAGTAACGCTGAGGTAATAGACTACCGCTTTGGTGTCGACTACTCCCCTTACAAAATCAGGAAAATGCCGGGAGAGCGATAGATAGGACAGCAACTCACCCAGGGCCCCGGGAGCGAAGTTGCCTGCTATGCCCAGGAACCACAGGGTGAAGAGGATCCCCCCGGCGACGACCGCCGACACGATCTGATTCGAGGTCAGGGATGAAGCGAATATCCCTATCGCCAGGGCAGCGCTACCTAAAAGGAAGAGCCCGAGGTAGCTTGTGATAATGGGGCCCAGGTCAGGGTCGCCGAACACCATCAGGAGAATTGGATAGTAAAAGGTAAGCAGCAGCATCCCTGTCAGCATAGCCAGGCTGCCGATGAATTTCCCCAGTATGATCTCGGTGTCTCTCACCGGGACGGTGAGCAACAACTCCCATGTACCCAGCTTTTTCTCTTCAGCGATCAACCGCATTGTGAGCACTGCCGCAAACAGCAGTATCAGGATCTGGCCGGCTTCCAGGAACCCCCTGATGCTCGTGTCCGCGTAGTTTGTACCGGCAAGATACGTGGCAAAAAAGGTACCGCTCAGCGCCAGAAAAATAGCGGTAACGATGTAAGCCATGGGCGAGGTCAGGTACGACTTGAGCTCCTTGCGGGAGATGATGCATATGTTCTTCAACCTTTCACCTCCGCGGTGGTGAGACTGAGGAAGATGTCCTCGAGGCTCATCTCGACGGACTCCATGGCCAGAAGCGTCCAGCCGTTCCGGACCAGGTCTTCCGTTATCTCCCCGCGTGGCTCCTGGTCAGAAGGATACTCCACGATATGGTAGGGCTTCTCGTAGCTTACCGCGCGAATGCCGTGCAGCTGCCTGAGCCGGTCAGTCACCTTTTCAACAGGGCCCTGCACTTTCAGGCGGATGCGATTACCACCCTTCAGGAGGGTGGAGAGGTTCTCGATACGATCCTGCGCCGCTATCCTGCCCTCATGGATAATGATTACCCGATCGCAGATCATGCTTACCTCGGACAAGATGTGGGTGGAGAGTAGAATGGTGCGCCGCTTGCCCATTTCCTTTATGAGGCCTCTCGTCTGGGCTACCTGGATGGGGTCGATGCCGATTGTCGGCTCATCCAGAATCAATACCTCGGGGTCATGAATGATCGCCTGTGCCAGTCCGACCCGCTGCCTGAAACCCTTTGACAGCTTGCCGATGATCACATCGATGTAGTCCTCGAGGTGGCATGTCTCGACCACCTCATCGATCCGGATTTTCGTTCTCTTCTTGTGCAATCCCCTGAGCCTGGCCACGAAATAAAGATACGCACGAGTGGTCATATCGGTGTATAGAGGTACTATCTCCGGCATGTAGCCGATGAGCCGGCGCCCGTCCAGGGAATTGTTCATCATATTGTAGTCGCCCACCCATACATCGCCGCGGGTAGGCATGAGATAACCTGTGATGATACGCATGGTGGTCGTTTTCCCGGCGGCGTTGGGGCCCAGGAACCCTACGATTTCGCCTTTCTCTACATTGAAGCTGATGTCATCGACCGCCAGGTGCTTGCCGTAGTATTTGGTCAGATTCTGAATCCGTATCACTTTTCCCTACCCGGTCTCACCTTTTCATTCTTTGAAGCTGCCACTTTGCCCAGGCATCGGTTTCGGTATCATAGCCGTTGTTGAAGCCGTGAAACTCCACTTTGTGATACTGCTGTTCCTTCTTCAGCCATTCATCCAGGGCTCTGGCCTTGACCCTCTGCAGAGAAGCTTCATCTATCTCCCGGGCAGCGACCCTTTCAGATACCATGACGATGGCAAAAGTCTGTTCGTTGAGATAGAGGGGCTCGCTGACCTCACCAACACCGAGCTCATCAAAGGCAGCTCGGGTAAGGCTAGGGTTGAGAGCGCCGCGAGGGAACCACCCCATGTCGCCACCGTTCTGCTTTAACTCCTCCTCCGAGGACACTTCCCGAGCCAGCGACCCGAAATCCTCTCCAGCGGCCAGTCTCTCTTTCACCTTTTTAGCATCATCGAGTCGCTTCACCGGAATCATATGAAGGTGGACCTGTTCGGCTACGGTAGGGACCCTTTCTGCAAGATACTCTCTCAGCCGCAGGGTCAACAGGTTTGTACTCGCCAGGTCTCTGAATTCGGGACCCGAGAGTCGGCTTTCGTTTAGCTGTTGACGATACCACTCTTTGAAATCACTCTCTGTTATAGTATCGCTTTTACCTCGGGCTAAACCCTTGAGAAACTGGTCGATATCCTGCTCGTGAATAGCGATGTTGTATGGAGGTTTGGGGGCTGCCTGCTTGATTATAGCTTCACTCGTGAGTGTCTGCAGCATAGCAAGAGGCTCTCTACCGGATAAATAGACCCTCTTGAGGAAGTAATGCATTGTGATCGATGTGTCACCCACTACCAGCACGGTTGTTCGAAAAGGCGCCGTCCGGTCCTGGTAAATGGCAACGCCGATTATAGCTCCGATGACAGCGACAACCGCGGCGGCGAGGATTACGGTCCGAATTCTCGCCTTCGACTCGGCATTTTGACGTTTTTTTGGCTTCACTTACTAAACTCGATGACAGGCTGCCCAGTGCTCCCCCCCGAGGTTTCTCAGCTCCGGTATCTGCTCCTTGCAAATATCGATTGCCTGATAACATCTGGGGTGGAAGTGACAGCCACTGGGAGGGTTGATCGGGCTGGGCACATCGCCGACCAGTATAATCCGCTTCCGGGTGCGATCGACGACCGGGTCAGGTATCGGCACCGCCGAAAGCAGCGATATAGTGTAGGGGTGCAGCGGATTGGAGTAGAGCGCATCACTTGTCGTAATCTCCACAATCTTTCCCAGGTACATCACTGCCACACGGTCACTGATATTGCGGACTACAGACAGGTCATGGGCGATGAACAGATAGGTCAGGTGTAGCTCTTCCCTCAGTTTCATCAGAAGGGTGATTATCTGGGCCTGTATGGAAACATCCAGTGCGGAAACCGCCTCATCACAGACGATGAAGGCCGGCCTCACCGCCAGAGCCCGGGCTATCCCTATACGCTGTCTTTGGCCGCCGCTGAACTCATGCGGATAGCGCTCTGCCATATAGGGCTCCAGCTCCACCATCCTCATCACCTCGTATACCTGCTCCCTGTACTTTTTGCCCTTGTCGAGGTGTTGAACAAGCAACGGTTCACCTATGATATCCTCTGCGGTCATGCGTGGGTCGAGCGAGGCAAAGGGGTCCTGGAATATCAGCTGCATGTGGCGCCGCATTTTCCTCAAGCTTTTGCCCTTTATCTGAACCAGGTCCGTGCCTTCGAAAAAAACTTTGCCCGAGGTAACCTCGTGCAGTTGGAGAATACAGTGTCCGGTAGTGGTCTTGCCGCAGCCGCTCTCGCCCACCAACCCCAGGGTCTCGCCTTTTTTGATGTGAAAACTGATATCATCTACCGCTTTGACGTCGGCGACTTTTTTGCGGAAAACACCAGCGGTAACCGGAAAATACATAACCAGTTTTTCGACGTCGATCAGATGATTATTCTGCATCGCTTCCAATCCCAACCTTGATTTGCTATCTCCTCAGTTTGCCGGCCTCATAGAAGCAGGCGCGGTAATGGTCCTGGCCTACTTTCTCCAGCACCGGTCTTTCTTCCTTGCACTCAGGCATCGCATAGTCGCAGCGAGGTGAAAAGCAACAGCCTGTGGGTAGATGAGCCATATTGGGCGGTAATCCCTGAATGACTCGGGGAGCTACTTTTCTGGGACTATCTAACCGCGGCACCGATGCCAGAAGACCCAGGGTATAGGGATGTTTTGACTCGGCATATATGATTTCTGTTGGTCCCGTTTCGACCAGATTCCCTGCGTACATCACATTCACCCGATCGACATAGCGCGCGACCACTCCCAGGTTGTGGGTTATGATAATCACCGCAGTGCCGCGCTCTGCCCTCAAATTGGCGATAATCTCCAGCAGTTGGGCCTGTACCGTGACATCCAACGATGTCGTGGGCTCGTCTGCTATCAGCAACTCGGGATCGCAGCTCAGCGCCATGGCAATCATGATACGCTGCTGCATCCCCCCGCTGAACTGGTGGGGGTGGTCTTTGATCCTCCGTTCGGGGTCCGGTATGCCTACCAACTGCAGCAGTTTGATGCTTTCCGATCGTGCCGACTCTTTGTCCATCCCCCGGTGAAGCTCTAACGACTCAGATATCTGGCGACCGACTGTAAGCACCGGATTCAGGGAGGTCGTCGGCTCCTGAAAGACCATGGCTATCCGATTGCCCCTGATCTCACGCATCCGCTCCTCACTGACCTGCAGGAGATCCTCTCCCTTGAACACGATCTCTCCGCCCTCGATAACGCCAGGGGGATAGGGTATAAGACGCAGCACAGACATGGCGCTCACGCTTTTGCCGCAGGCACTTTCGCCCACAAGACCTACACACTCGCCTTTCTTGACATGATAGGACAGCCCGTCAACCGCCTTGACCACTCCCTCATCGGTATAGTAGTAGGTTCTGAGCTCTTTGACTTCGAGTACTCGCTCTTCTTTAATTGTAAGCATCTTTGTAATATCGATCCGAAACTGATAGGCTACATTGTTTATAGCCTGGATTTCAGGTATCTGTCAAGAGATGATCACAGTCGGCAGTGCTGACGCATCAGAGCTTGCCGTAACCTCCAGGAGGCCCTGGCGGGGGGCTGCCGGGGCAGAGCATGATCGATAGAGACCGCGAGAGGTTTGTCTGTAGTGACATGGCCATGAAGTAGGGTGTTTTTAGGCACAATTGGACCATTGGCAGAGGACTCAGGGCAGAGTGATTCCACGGTGTTCTATTGTTAGCGGCTATCGATTCGGTAGTTGTTAAACGAAGCGCAGGTAGGTTGGTTGGGAGAGCCGGCGCCGCACCTGCTCAGCATCTAACCAGGGTCCACTCAAGGTCTGGCGGGTGAAACGAATGAAGCCTCGTGCGCCCAAGGTAGCGACTATCTTGGAGAGTTGCACGGCATTGAGAACCAGCACGTTCAGCAGATGCCCGATACGCATAAGATAGTGGTAGCCTTTCATGGCGTTCCAGCTATAGGAGAAACAGTGTTCGTACTGGTAGTAAAAGGTAGCGAGGACAGAATGAGTCCTCGGCGTAAACGAGGAGAGAGAACGTCTATTCAAAGTAACTGGATCAAAGCCCGGAGGCGACAGTCCGATCTTCATCAGGTTTCTTCAAAATTCCACGCACTTCTTCGGGTGCAGTAATCACATCGAGAATACACACAGCAGCGGCAGACCGATTTGAGTGACATCGTGGACAGATCAGCGGATCGAGCGAGTTCGTTCAGTCCGGCATTGCCGGGCGGTGCTGCGCCCGGAGCTTAGTGTACTTTCGTAGATAAGGCAGGCATATGAACTGATCGGCAAAGCCTCGGAAATATTTCTTGAACAGAAGCTGGACCGAATTGATCCCGCGCGGTTGGTAAACCGCCTGCTTGGCTGGCGTGGGCGAGTTGAAGGAAAAGTTGATCTGCCACAATAGTAAAAGGAGGGGTGGGGGGTGAATCCCCCACCCCTTTTGCTTCTCATGCCGCTAATCCCTATCGGGAATTGCCGAAGCTCTTTCGGTGGTGGCTGCTTGCTACCTAATACCCCATTTTTGCCTTCAGGTCCTGGTCAAGCCAGGCTCGGGCTAGAACTGGAGCGATCGCCTTGTCTAAAACGCAAGCCTCACCATAGTAATTCTTCACCCATGGCCACCAATAGCTCGCCTCGGGTGTGGGTGAGAGACCTATAGTGGTAACCTGAGAAATTATATGCAAGGTCATCTCCTTAAGTATGCGGTTTCGCTCATCGGCATCTGGCTCTGATTTTACCAAGGCCATCTGCTCATCAAACCACTCGTTCGAGTAGCCAGCCCAGTTCCTGGCATCCCCCGTCACCGACCACTCCAGAGTATGCTTTGGATCGGCCGATCCGTGGCGAGCCCCGAGGACGTGCCGGTATGTTCTATCGTATAGATGCTTGTCATGGGTAACGGCATCGAATGATTTTATCGTTACGTCAACGCCAATCTTTTCCCACTGGAATTTAAGCAGAGATGCTTGATCTAGAGCAAAGGCCTCGCTCTCAGCATAATAATCTATCTCAAGGCCATCGGGGTAAACATCAGCAATCATCTGCTTTGCCAGCGTGGGGTTATAGTCAAATAGCTCTCTGGATGAGGCAGGAAGGTCTTTTACTGGGGTGAAAACGCCGCCAGTCCCCGGAAGCGTTGGGTAAAAGAGTATTGGTACTGGCCCTATGCCAAGGAGGTCACCGAAGGCTTTGATGTCTGTGCCTATCATCACAGCTCGCCGAATGTCTATATTGTCGAAAGGTGGCTCATCAACCTTTAAGAATATCAAAAATCCAGAATTCCCGGGACTTTTGAGTGTTTCCAGCTCAGGGGCTGTTGTGTCTAAGGTCTCCCAGTGCCTGGCATCGACAGACCAATCGTAGTCAATCTTTCCCGTCCGCAGGGCGGCTACCAGGGTAGACGCATCGGGAATGATGGGCTGTACCCACTCGTCAAAAAACGGTATTTGATATTCCGTGCCGTTGATGACTGTCGTGTCCCAGTAATTAGGGTTCCTTTCGAAGGTCATATGAGAACCAACGACATACTCTTTGAACATAAATGGTCCGGTGCCAACCTGATTTTCCCACTTATCAGCACCGGCGACTACCATCTCAGGTGGACTAATTAAGGCGCGGTCTTCATAGCCAAGCTTATACATCAAAGTAATATCAAAGCCCCCCGGGGTTTCAATAACAAGAGTGTATTTATCCGTGGCGTATATCTCCCCTGTTAAGTCCCTGAGGAATTTCCCCTTTGAATCGGCTCCTTTGAAGTAGATTATGTCATCGACCATATCCTGGGCAGTAAGTTCCCTGTTTTCCATCCAATCCACGTTGTCCGCCGCCCAGTAAATTCCCGGCCGTACGTGCCAGGTTATCTTTTCGGGAGTAACCTCCCAACTTTCGAGCAAGTGTCCTTTTTGGAACTTATCGGGGATATACCCAGCCATCGAAAATTGAGATTCACCGGTGCCTCTTGGCCCATACTTCTCAAAGTCGGCAATCAGTGGCATCTCTTGAACGGGGCTGAGCCAGCGAGTTGAGATATAAAGTTCATCCTGTATGTCCGGGCTTGGTGGGTCGGCTTTAGTAATTGACCAATAGGTATAGGTAAACGTGCCGCCATATTGTGGCTCTCCAGGGGCCGTGGTAGGAGTTTCTTCCTCCTTCTTGCCGCCGGCAAAGACAAGGGTCGCTATCAGTACGAACGCCAGTACTAGAATAAAACATTTCTTTTTCATAATAATACTCCCTATGTTTAGTTTAATTTAAAGGTTTTTTAATTGGTAGTGTACGGAGCCACCTTTGGATATCAACCGGACACCAATGATTCTTTTCTTTACCTCTTCCCTCCTCCAAATCATACAACTTTGGGACAATGCCCAATATTGCCAACTCTAATCTATTATTCTAATATATCAGATATCAAAAGTCAAGGAGAAAGGAGAATTTTTCGCGAAAATTGACGAACATTCCCTTAGAAATCGCATTTCGTATAAATAAAAGCCAGGGATAGGACCAATACTGTTCACTTAAGGACACTGATGTCATATCCCGGTTCTCTGTGGGGCGGGGCACTCGCCCCCGGTATGGCGAATCGGCCATTTGCTCATCTTGCGTTTGACGCCTCTCTGGCTGCATCTGCCCCGGCTCGAGACGACCCGCTCCTCCAGTATCTCGTCAAGAACGACCTCATTCAGCATTTCCATCTTCGTAGGGGGAAAAAGTGGCGAATGTCGCCGCTTTCCGCCGTATGACGCGTACGGCATGGACAAATGATAGTCGGTCCGCAGAGATTCCCAATTGGGGCGGAGCCCAGGCCAGAGCGAGGCACCGGTAGGGGAGAGGGGGGCTCGATGGGGAATCTCTGGGAAAATGTCAATAGACTGGACAATATTTCTGATTTATGTTTTGCATTACAGTAATTAACTTGCTAAATGTCCAATTCTATGTTATTTCTCTCAGCACGAATGTCTAATTTTCGCCCAAAATACCCTATTTTGCTTCCATACAAGCACTTGCTGCCACTATCCAGCTGCGCTATGTGGAGGTCTGAAGGGATTCCATAGCGTTTGATGTAAATATCTGGGGACAGAGACGACCGTACACTACAAACGAGTACACGAGATTGACAAAAAGCAGTACTTAGGCTAGGTTAACAAAAAAAAGTAAGGTTATACGGATGATAGGGCGGTAGTAGTGGCTAAGAGGATGGCCGAGACTCTGTTCTGAACTTGGCGAACAGCGAGGGGAAGTAGTATGCGTGCTTATATAATCAGAAGATTTCTGACAATCATACCCACCTTGATCCTGGTGAGTCTCCTAATTTTTTTCCTGATAAACCTCATTCCAGGCGATATAATAGACGCGATGCAGGCGGAAACTCCCGACGTAGCACTCGACAGGGCTATGCTTGAGCGCAAGCTTGGGCTGGATAAACCACTAATTGTCCAGTATGCACGCTGGGTGGGAATTGCTCGCCAGGCGGATGGCAGTTTAAGCGGCCTTCTTCAAGGCGACTTTGGGATTTCTTGGTGGCGAAAGATTCCCGTACTCAAACTCGTGGCCCTGAGTTGGCCCGTAACCCTTCAGCTCGGCCTCATGGGGCTAATAATAAGCCAACTAATAGCCTTTCCGGTAGGTATATATTCAGCGTTACGGCAGGATAAATGGGGTGACTATATCGGTCGTAGCTTTGCCATATTGTGTATCTCCATCCCTGGCTTCTGGTTAGGGACGATAGTAATAGTCCTCCCCTCAATATGGTGGGATTACATGCCGCCCATAATGCTCATTCGGTTTACTGAGGACCCAATAGGTAATCTGAAAATGTTCATAATACCGGCTATCATTGTGGGCATGGCTATGGCGGGAATGCTCATGAGACTGACCCGCACCATGATGCTGGAGGTGCTGAGGCAGGATTATATCAGGACGGCCTGGGCAAAGGGGCTCAGGGAGAGGGTAGTCACCCTAAGGCATGCCTTGAAGAATGCGCTAATCCCGGTAATCACTATAATAGGACTTCAGGCGCCCATTCTGATGGGGGGCACGGTTATTATAGAGCAGATATTTAGCCTGCCCGGGATGGGCCGCCTAATATTAAGTGCTACCCTTCACAGAGACGAGACGCTAATTGGAGGAATAATGTTCATTTTCGCAGCCGTCCTGATGCTAATCAATCTAGTGGTTGACCTAACTTACGCCTATTTAGACCCCAGGGTTCATTTTAAATAGAGGAAAAATTAAGAAAGGGGTAATGATGTGACTGATAGCTCATCAGAGAGAGTAGCCGAGACAAAGAGACACTCCTGGCTGGTCGGTTTCTTGATAAGGCTGGTAAAAGAGAAGCCGCTGGGTACGGTAGGTGGGATTATTACCCTGCTCCTGCTGCTGACTGGCATTTTTGCTGACTTCATAGCCCCCTATGGCGTGAATGAAATTCATATGGGGGATTACCTGGCTCCACCATCAGCCCGGTTCTGGTTGGGCGCAGATAACCTGGGGCGAGACATACTCTCTCGTGTCATCTTCGGGGCTCGTATCTCGGTGATTGCAGGTTTGGCTGGTTCTATTTGGGCTACGACTGTCTCTTTAATTATAGGTGTTCTGTCCGGGTACATCGGCGGTAAACTTGACCTGATAGTGCAGAGGTTCGTTGATGCCTGGATGAGCCTTCCCTCAATAATCCTCATGATGGTCATAATAGCCATCATCGGGCCGGGTTTATGGCAGCTAATCATTGTTATGGGGCTAACCTTCGGTGTCACCGGTTCCCGGCTGATAAGGAGCGCTGTTATCAGCGTTAAAGAGAATGTATATGTGCAGGCGGTGGAGGCTATTGGCTGTTCCACCCCCAGAATACTAGTCCGACATATCCTGCCCAATATTATGGCGCCCACAATTGTCCTGTTTACCACACGGGTGCCGAACGTGATTCTGATTGAGGCCAGCCTGAGCTTTCTCGGCTTTGGTATCCCTCCCCCGGCTGCGAGCTGGGGAGGGATGCTTAGTGGCATGGGGCGCTACTATATGTTGCAGGCACCGTGGATGGTTATATGGCCTGGCCTGGCTCTGGCTATCGTGGTCTATGGTATAAATATGTTTGGCGATGCAGCGAGAGATATACTGGACCCGAGGTTGAGAGGTGGCGTCGGGCGCTATGGGGCAAGAGTGAAAAAAGAAGCCACCATAAAAAAATGAGCCCAGTACCCCAGAGGGGCTGATTTCGCCCAGATAGATGGGTGACATCTCGGGTAGTTTTTTAGTCATTGCGAGCCCCGTAGGAGTAAACCAACGGGGCGTGGCAATCCCATCTTAGAGATTGCTTCGCTCGCCTAGGCGAGCGGGGTAAAAATCCTCTCTCATATAACTGACTGTCACCCTGACCTTGAGCGAAGCGAAAGGGAAGGGTCTAGATTCTTCGCTTCGCTCAGAATGACAACGGAATAAAGGCATTAAAGGGGGCGAATATGGGGTCTCCACTCGTCTAGGCGACCTCGCAATGAAAAAGGGAAGGTGAACTTCCTTTACATAATAATGCTTATGAATTAGATGCACGACAGCCGGCTAGAAAAAGAGATGTTAGTCTACACACAATGGTACCCGATGGAACAAAAGCCAACGATACTTTCCTAAGTCTCGTCCAAACTTGCAAAAAACTAGGGATAAACTGCTATGATTATTTTCTGGACCGAATAAAACGATTATTTGAAATCCCGCCACTAGCACAAATAATTTTGTAGAAAAGTATAATCATCAATTACAACATACACGACCCATGATATTTTGAGAGGATACGTTTTGCGTGCCGTCGACACACCGACATGGAGATGTGGTTGTCTTCGTGCCACATGGGGCGCCTTGAGTGACGGCGGTAATCGGGCCCGCGATTGGCGATGATTCACTCGGTATTTCGGTGCCGATTCCCTATAGATTGACCCTTCTGAGGTGCCCTGGCGTATAGTAATTAGACATACGACTGGTGGAGGCGGATTGTAGTACCCAGCCAGCCTCAATGCCATCTCTATCCACACCTGCACGGCAAACCTGTTGACAAACAGGGAAGTCACGCGTACACTACTTCATAAGGTGATATATCAGAAGTCGGTTACCGACAGAAAGATGCATCCGGTGGCCGGAGGAGTGTGGACACATGAGTTTATCCGGTAAGACAGCACTTGTGACCGGCGGCGCCCGCGGGATAGGCGCCGCCACGGCGGCGGCACTAGCCAGGGAGGGAGCCGGTGTTGTCATTGTCGACATTGAACAGGCGGACGGCGTAGTAGACGGGATCCTCGCAAACGGCGGCAAGGCATGGTGGTATCAGGTCGACGTCTCGGACCACCGCGCGGTAGAGGACATGGTCCGAACGGCGGAGGGGACTGCCGGCCCTATCGGGATCCTGGTCAATAACGCGGGAATCATCAGCCGCGGTACTGTACTCGATATCTCGTTCGAGGAGTGGAACCGGATTCTTGCGGTCAACGTAACCGGCAGCTTCAACTGCTGCAAGGCGGTGATTCCGTCCATGGTCGAACGACACGACGGGCGCATCGTGAACATCACCTCCGTCGCGGGGAAAATCGGAGACATCACTGCAGCTCCGGCCTACGGTACCTCCAAAGGGGCCGTGAACGCCTTGACCAAGTCGTTGGCCCGCCAGCTTGCCGACTACGGTATTCGGGTGAACGCGGTCGCCCCGCACGCCATCGAAACCGACATGAGTGCCCAATGGAGCGAGGAAAAGCGGCGGGCCATCATCGCGGAGATACCCCTGCACCGTCTTGGCTTGCCCGCGGACGTGGCGCAAGCGGTGGTCTATCTCGTATCCGACGCCGCCGGTTTCATTACCGGCGAGATACTCGACGTGAACGGAGGTTATCTGATGGACTGACGGCTCAGAGACTCCCGGCGGGCGGGGACGGACAGGGAATGGATGGCGAGGAAGGGGGGCGGATTGACATCTGCATGGTGAGGTTTATATTGGTACTATGAAAACAACGAACAAGGAATGGACCTTGACCCTGCGGCGCGACGGCGGACCGGAGAGTCTCAGCCTCGGCGACCAGGTCTATGAGTATCTCTCGGAACAGATCATTCGAGGCACCATCCAGTACGGTGACCGCCTGAACATAAAGACCATGGCGGCGGAGCTCAACGTGAGCCCCATGCCCATCCGGGACGCTCTCAAGCGTCTCGAGATGGAGAAAATAGTCATCATAAAACCAAGAAGCACTTGTTACGTGCGCGTGCCGACCAAGAGAATAACGCTGGAAGCCGTGGAGGCCCGGCGCATGCTCGAGGTATTCGCCGTACAGGAGGTCTATTCCCGCATCACGGCGGAGGAGCTCTCGAACCTGAATAGTATTCTCGACGAGATGGGCCGCCTTGTGCGCCGCACCGTGAGCATGCGCACCCGGGCGGTCATCGACGAATACATCGAGCTGGACCGTCGGTTTCACACGGAGATCTGCGCACTTGCGCGGAATGAGTACATCAATCGTTTCTACCGCGAGACAAGCATACACCTGAACATGAGCTTCCGCTACGGTGTCGGGGTATGTCACGGAATAGAGGCTACCTATCGTGATCACCAGGAGATCTGTCGGCACCTGTCCGAAAACTCGGAGAAGGCGGTCCACGTTATCGAAGCACACCTGCTTCAAAGCAAACAGAATATCCTGAACGAGCCGACCTTTCAGATGATCGAGGATTAGACCTTCGGCGATGTGTGGACGGACATCGGACGACCCTCCGGCTCCGGCGAGACAGCGCTATTGGAACAACTTGAGGATATTTCCGACCAGATATGCAGAATGAACCTCAGAAAGATAAGGATTTCAAGCTATTAATCCTGGCAAGTCTGAATATTTCCATAAATCATACGAGATTCTTAAGCTATCACGGCGTTGAACGAATATAATTAGCCTTAGCTCTTGGAAAAAAAGAAAGGGGATTGGAGAAAAACAACCAATTTCCCTTGCTGTCTTTTTCAAGATGGGGGGGAATTAGCTGAGAATATAACATTATTTGCTTCCTGGTATTGCGGCTTCCCGACGCTCCAAAAAACATCCCTGTTTTTTGGTAGCTATTTTGCAGCACCTTAAAACAGAAATAATAGCCCGCCAGGACGGCAGGCTCGAAGCAAGGCGGACAATCCGTTTTGAATGGTTTTTTCGGCATGATCTTTGAATACGCCGGATTATATCTTAAGACTTATTGGAGCGTTCTCAATGGTGGTAGTGTGAATAATTCCACCCTTTCAATAACGCAAACAGCAGACCATCTTAATCAAATTATTGTGGGTTTCCGGCGCAAAGTCGCATAATGTTGTGTTCGCCGATATCCAATTTCGCCGGAAGCGCAGCTTCTGAGGACACTAACTCATGGCAAAAAAGAAGAAGATTCCTGAGAAATACCAAAGATGGATCGATGCCCGGAAGAGATACCATCTTTCTCACGCTCATATCCAGATGGCCAGGGAATTAGGTATGAATCCCAGGAAGTTTGGCAGTCTCGCCAACACCAACCAAGAGCCCTGGAAATTGCCACTGGCCGATTTTATTGAGGAGCTCTATTTCAAACATTTCAAGAAAAATCAGCCCGATAATGTGCGATCAATTGAGCAGATGGTGAGCGACTATAACAAGAAAAAAGAAGTGCGCAGAGACCAGAGACTAAAGGAAAAAGAATCACATCAATCCGGTAAAGACGTAATTCAGCAATAGAAACGTATCTGATCAATCAATTTCTAACGAATATCTTCTCTTGATCCCATAGGGTCAAAAAACTCGTCCAAAGTCCAAACGGCGGTCGCATAAGGACGTCGACGCGGATTCGATCACGTTACGTTGTTGACTCTGTTTTGTCCATTCGTTACTCTCCGGTCTGCTTTCATCTCATCTTAACCGAACATGGAGATATCTCATGCCTTGGAAGAAACTACTCGCCAATATCACTGGCTCCATCGACGAAGAGCTTCGGCTCCGTAAGGAGTATCTTGTCATCGAAAACCGTATCCTGCGGTCGAAAATAAAAGGTAAGCTTCGACTCAAAGATGAAGAACGGCGGCAACTTGCCACAATCGGTAAACAACTCGGACGAAAGGCGCTCGAGGCCATTGCGACAATCGTCAAACCTGATACCATTCTCCGTTGGCATACCAAACTGGTGGCGCGTAAATTCGATGGCTCCGGATACCGACGATCTCCGGGACGACCACCGTTATCCCCGGAAATTGAGGCACAGATACTGAGATTCGCTCGTGAGAACAGGAACTGGGGATATGACCGGATTTCCGGCGCTCTGAAGAACCTTGGGCACCGGGTAAGTGATGCAACGATCGCGAATGTGTTGAAAAGACGCGGCTTACCCCCGGCTGCCAAGCGGAAGAAGGAGACGACCTGGAGGGAGTTCATCAATAGTCATATGGATGTGTTGGTAGCCACCGATTTCTTCACCACGGATGTATGGTCCCGTTTCGGTTTGGTCACCTACTACGTCCTTTTCTTCATTCATCTTGGTACACGCAAAGCGCACATCGCGGGAATTACGTCGAATCCTCATCAGCAGTGGATTGCGCAGATCGTACAAAATATCACCGATATCGATGAAGGTATGTTACTGCAGAGTAATTGTAGGTATCTAATTCACGACCGGGACAGCAAGTTCTGCGAGCATTTCGATAGTCTCTTGCGATCGGCGAACATAGAACCGGTGAAGCTGCCGGCGCGTTCGCCGAATTTGAACGCATACGCCGAGCGCTTCATCCTATCAATCAAATCTGAATGCCTGGACAGAATGATTCTGTTCGGTGAGAGGTCGCTTCACTATGTACTCAAGGAGTATACCGCTCATTACCACATGGAACGTAATCATCAAGGCATCGGAAACAACCTTGTTTTTCCTCAACCCGACCAGGAGAAAAGCAGTAAACGACTAATCGAGTGCCGAGAACGGTTGGGCGGGCTGCTAAAGTTCTATCACCTCCGGGCTGCGTAGACGTCAGTACTCTTAAAAGCCCCCGCCTCAAGTCTTACGTCGAGTACCAGTGCGCTCAGTCTACAATGCTGCGCAATACCCATCAGCCTCTTCGGATTGATAAAAGTCCAATTCATGTCGCTCCGCCATCAAGTAACAGTGCGGATGAATATTTTGACCCCAGGAGATTACAGAAGCCCTGTTGGATGCCAGGATGAGGCGGCTGTTGTTTGAAAAGTAGCTAAATTGAGCAATTACCTGCGTTCAATCGTAAACTCGCCATACCGTGCAGCAATCTTAAAACCGATTTTTTGGTAACAAGATATGGCAGCGTCGTTGTCAGCCTGTACGTTGAGACCGATTCGCATTCCACGAGCCAAAAGCGACTGGCACAGCGCTGCGCTTACACGTGTTCCATATCCCTTGTTTCTGAGTTCGGTCCGGGTTGTAATATTTCCGAGAGCAGCTACCTTGTATCGAGGTGAGAATACGTGGATGCCAGCGGCACTGAGCAACCGCCCGCCATCTTTTATGCCGAAGTACTGGTTTGTCTCGAGCATCCGCGGATCAAACCAGTTATCTGGATAGTTCTCTTTATAGAGCGACTGGAGAGCGGGTAGATCGCTCAAATCCAACCGGACCACCTCCGAGGTATCCACAGCTGCAGCAGATCCGCCATCAAGGAGTGCCATTTTATAGTGCTCTTTACCTGACTCAGTACTGTGCGTAATGTTGAAAACTTCCTCCAATCCGGGGCTTAAGTGCGCATAGAACCGGCACGGGAGGAGGTGCTGTACGGAGCCCAGGAGTTGTGCCATCACATCGTATTCTTTGGAAAGACCCAGCAGTGTTGGAAGATGTGGTCCCGCATAAACGAGAACTACAGCTTTGAGTTCATCACCGGATCGGACTCCATACCACGTGGTGTAGGACCAGAAGAAGTCGTCCAGATCACCAAGGCCGTAGATGTGAAGATAGGGATCTTTTTCTAAGAGTTTTGTGATCTCCTGTTTATTGTGAAGACAGATGTATGACATGGCTACTCCAACATGATCATGCGCTGGTGGTGGTCTTACAATCGGCCGGCTTCTATTATCCGCTGCAGGAACTGCCGGGTTCGCGGATTTTCCGGCCTGGAGAAAAGTGTCTCCGGCGACGCCTCTTCAAGAATGCGTCCTCCGTCGAGAAAACACACCCGGTCGGCGACGTCCCGGGCAAAGCCCATTTCGTGAGTTACAATAAGCATCGTCATACCCTGCTCCCGGAGGTTCTTGATCACATCGAGCACACCGCCGATCAGTTCTGGATCAAGAGCGGCCGTTACTTCGTCAAGCATGAGGACATCGGGACGGTTGGCCATAGCCCGGATAATCGCGACACGCTGTTGCTGTCCTCCCGAAAGCTGCTCAGGATACGAATCGGCGAAACCGTCCAGACCGAAGAGTTCAAGGAGCTCATGTGCATAGGCCTCGCTTTCGGTACGCGAAATCTGGTGAACCCTTCGAGGCGCAAGGGTAATGTTATCGAGAACCGTCATATGCGGAAAAAGATTGTAGGACTGAAAGACTATTCCGATCCGCTTGTACAATTCTCTGGCGGCAAACCGCTCATCATGGATTGATACTCCGTCGAGTTTAACCACTCCTTCATCAAAAGGAACCAGATCGTTGATGCATCGTAGGAGTGTTGATTTTCCGGACCCGGAGGCTCCAATCAGACATACAACTTCGTGAACTCCCACTGTCAAGTTTACATTGTCGAGGACGAGGCTTTTCCCGTAGTATTTGGTCAGATGTTCAATTTCGATCCGATGCATCTATACTGTTCTCTGCAGCCGGCGTTCGCGGTCTTTTTTGGTAAAATAGTCCGTGAGACGCGACATGGGAATAGTCGCAACAAGGAAAAGCACCGCGGCTGCGATTAAAGACGAGTAGTTGAACGTTCGGGCGGTGTAGATCTGTGCCTCCCGTACCGCGTCTCGGACTCCTAATACGCTTAATAGTGCAACATCCTTCTGAAGTGCCACCGCAAGATTTAAAAGCGACGGCAGAACGTTACGGACCGCCTGCGGCAGTATGGCGAACCGGAGTGTCTGCCCTTGTGAGAGTCCAAGGGCTTTTGCAGCAGCGCGCTGACCGTCATGAACAGCATCCATGCCGGACCGATAAACCTCTGCGGCATATGCCGAGTAGCTCGAGATCATTGCAATGGCGCCCCAGAACAGACTGCTGCGCGGTAACCCCGGGATCTGAAGGGCCGGTATGCCGAAGCCGAAGAGCAATACCAGCAGAAGAGAGGGAAGACCGCGGAGAAGATCGATATAAACGATGGCAAATACTCTTAATGATGTAAACCATGGCCCGCTCAGAGAACGGAACACAGCCAGTGCCAGTGCCCAGAGGGCAATCACCACAAGCGAGACTATCCAGACCGACATATTGATACTAAAACCGCGCAGGACATCCGGGAACACCTCGATGATTGCCGGTAGACTGAAGAATTGCGCCTTGATTCGCGGCCATTGCTCAGCCCGAATAACAATAGTACGGACGATAAAGATCGCCCCTAACACTGTTGTGACGCTGATGATAGGGGGGAGAAATCGATCTCTTGGTCGAAGACAGCGTCCCGACCGCCTGGGCGGCCCGGGACGCCAAAATGTCACTCCGTTATCTCCGGAATTGAATCGTCACCTATCAGGTATTTTGAAGTGAGATCCGCAATTACTCCGTCGGCGATGATCGCCTCCAGACCTTTGTTAATCCAATCGACGATGGGATTGCCCTTCTTAAAAACCAGCCCATGACCCTGGTCATTTGGATCGTGAGGCAGGATAGCAGCAATTGTAGCATCAGGAACCTGAACTGCGGTGGTAAATAGCGCTGTGGGGAGTGATATCACTGTAGCGTCAATCTGTCCGCCCAGTAGTCCCTGGAAAGTTCCCACCTGGTCGTTGAATACCGCAACGTCATCTACACCGATGATATTTTCAATGTAATCGAGATCTGTCGTACCGATGGTTGCACCCCAGCGTGCGTCCTGGAGATCCGCAAATGTACGGGCATTCGAGATATTGCTGTCAGGCAGCGCCACTACAGCCTTTTCCGGTTTGTAATAGACGATTGAAAAGTCTACGAACTCACGTCGGGCTTCAGTCACCGAGTACTGCTGAATATTGAAGTCGTAGGGCTTGTCGCCGGGAGCGATTCCCTGATCAAACGTCTGACGTACCCATATGACGTCCTCACGGTCGAATCCAAGCTCCTCTGCAAGAGCGTATATCATACCGTTTTCGAAACCCTCTCCGCCCGCTGGATTGTCGTCCATCATCCATGGCGGGTAAACCGGCTCACCTGTTGCAACTGTAAGCTTTCCGGGCTGGTAGAGACGCGGATCCTCCGGCGTTCCCTCCAGCGCCGCATCACTGCCGCTTTCCGGCTCCTCAAGCTCACCGCCAGCAAAGAGAGGCAGTGCAAGCAGTAAAGTCAATAAAACCAATAGAATTCGTCGAATCATAATCTCCTCCTTTGCGGCCCTGAAGACCGCTGTAGACCAATAATGTGGAATCGTTATCATCCATCTACGTACAGCACAATGAAGTGATGGCCGAGACCACAGATTGGTGGTAAAAGGTATCATATGATATGCTGCTGGTGCTGTCAATCAGAGGTTTCCTGCGGAAGAAGCATTTCAATCTCCTTGCCTTTGACTTTTCCGAGGTTGGTGGTGAGGATGTCGCTCCATTCTTCCTTGATCCGCAAGGTGGCTTTATGCCTTTGGGAGGAGGGCTCGATCTCCTCACTTCCCAGTCCGCCGTCATAACGCAGAAAGAATACCGGTAGCTTGATCTCCTGGGCTGGACAGAGAAAGGGTAGGAGCAGCAGGACGACAGAAAAAGCGATGCACTGTCTCATGCGCTTATCCTTTCTGCTTTACCATTTTGCCGACAGCATAGGCACCGAAATGATAGATGCCGTTTGCTTCCAGGAACACGCTGACGGTGAGGATGATGAACTTACCCCAATCATAGGGCTTCACCGATAGGGTCTTCCAAAGGGCGAAGAGGATCGAGACAGCAGCAGAAATGATCAGGACCACATACCCTTCAGCCTTGAACCATTTTTTAAGCGCTTGAGTGATCGCCAATACGATCGCAGCCAGGCCGATGATTTCGGCCACCAATTCCGGTGTGAGCATACTTTACCTCCTGGTTTCTGTTTAAACTGTTGGCTTTATTATAGGGTGATGGGCAGAGCATGCAATCAAATTGTGGCCAGTGGATCGGTATGGTAAGATTTCAAGAAGGCGGGTCTGGGGCGAGATTGCTCAACCGGTAGAAGTGCACAATGGCGAATTTTTTAAGGGTCAAAAATGTGCACTTCGGCGAAATTGGATATCGGCGAACACAACATTCGGCGACTTTTGCCAGAAATGCCGTTTCTGAGGACACTAACTCATGGTAAAAAAAGAAAAAGATACCTGAGAAATATCAAAGATGGATCGATGCCCGGAAGAGATACCATCTTTCTCGCGCTCATATTCAAATGGCCAGGGAATTAGGTATGAATCCCAAGAAGTTTGGCAGCCTTGCCAACACCAAACAGGAGCCCTGGAAATTGCCATTGCCCGATTTTATTGAGGAGCTCTATTTCAAACAATTAAAAAAAAAACAGCCCGATAATGTGCGATCAATTGAGCAGATGGTCAGCGACTATAACAAGAAAAAAGAAGAGCGCAGAGACCGGAGACTAAAGGAAAAATAATCACAACAATCGGGTGAAGACGTAATCCAACTGTAGAAACACATCTGAACAATCGATTTCTAACGAATATTTTCTCTTGGCCCCCCCCCTCTGAGCGCCCCAAAGACCTGGCGTCCCTGCCAGGTCTTTGGGGCTTATTGTAGCGATTGGCCTTCCTCGGGCTACAGGACGTAGCCCGAGGAAGGCCACAAGAATAGTTTTTACTGTAGCAGAAAAAGGTGACAGTATTCCTGTCTCGTCACGTATTGTCGTTATTTATTCGGATCCCAGTTTACATTCACTCCGAACTCATTGTTGAAGCGGAGAGGGATTGTGTTCTACTCCCCCAGGGGGAGAACGTAAGCTTGAGGCGGTTAGAGTTTTCAAGTTTAGCCGAAATACGAGGCGGCAGCCGGATGGAAAGGCGGTTGACGGAAGAAAGAGGGGGGGGTGAAGAGGGAAAGAGAAGACAGCGACACGGAACGGAGGAGTTGAGGAGGTGGAAAAACTCTAGAAAAACCTTAAACAAGGTGAGCGGTTTGACAATGTGGTCGGCGCTCCTGATAGCAGGATCTCTGTTCTTTACGAACAAGTTCTGACGCCCCGGGGCAATATATTAGACCCTTCCCGGTACTTGAACTAGGTCATAACCGCTCACCCAACTTTATATTTTACTACAGTGAGAGCAGGGATACCAGTCTAGTTTTTATGAATTTGTAGCTGGTTTATCTGTATGGTAAAATCCGTAAAGGGCGCACTATGCGAATTTTGTTATTTGCTGGAAGTGCACAATGGCGAATTTTTCAGGGCTCAGAAATTCGCACTTCGGCAAAATTGCATATCGGCGAACGGCCCATTCGCAGACATCCGGTACTATTTGCACCTTATTTCATAGACCTCGCTTTCATCTCTCGGTAACTATTGTTGTATCTCTTCACCAGCTCCTTAAAAGTTCTAAGGGGACGGCTCACCGCTTTAAGGAGCTCTTCGGACATCCTGCCTCCCTCGATTAGCTCCTGACCTGCTTTCCTCGTTGCCTCCAGGATTTCCTTTCCCAGTAGGGATAGTTACATACCGATCATGTATTCTACCATCTTGCAAGCAAGCGCCAACTGAAGTTTGCTTAATCGGTCGATATGAAGTATAATAATCAATAATCATTTCTGCAAATGGGTGGTGAATTAGATAAGATGTCTGCCAAATCACTTATTTTTAAAGTTATTAACAGGAGAGTATACAATGATTTTTCTTTATGCATTGGGTGATTCGAAAGAAAAATTCCGCACACGCAGTTGAGTTTCACAATTATTCAACCCTTCCTTAGGCAATAAAAATAGGGGGCAGCGCCTAATTTTTGAAAATATGAACAGAATATTTATTTTCACCATAATATTTGTCTTCCTGACTATTTTTATTGAATCTGTAAATTTAATTCTTCAACTAAAGGGGAGAAGATTGACTAAATGGTTCGGCAACCATGCCTTTAACATGCATATGATCTCTACAGTAATTTTTTGGGTGATTACATTCAGTCTGATAGTTATCTTACAATTTACAGAACATCCCCTATTCCACAATAGCGCTATTTTAAGGTATATAGGAGGATTTTTGTTAATTTCTGGCATAGTTTTGGGTTCCTGGGCATTTAGGTTGTTGGGATTAAAAAGAGTATTGTGTCTCAACTTCTTTGAGGAAAATGTGCCAGTGGTAAGAGAATCTTTATACAAATATATTAAAAATCCAGCTGATTATGGCCTTTGGACAGCTCTTATTGGCTTTGCAATTTTTACAGGATCTATTTATAATTTAACTATCGCTGTTGAATTTATAATTATTATGATACCCCACATAATTCTGGAGAATAAACCTTTAAAGAGATAAGTATTTTAGAGAATAGAGAGATATTATTTTTAAAGTAGAATGGAAGCTGGTTTCTGAGCAGGATTCTTTGATTAGTGGTTTTGTAGTAAGAGAGAAGTAAAAGGAGGTAAATTTAAAATGATTGAAGTTGAAAGAAAAACCGATAAGGAATTTTTGGTAGTTGTAAAGGAAGGTGATACAAAGACAGAGCACACTGTTAGCTTGGATGATGATTATTATAAGAGTTTGAGTCAAGGAAAAATCTCCAAGGAAGAATTAATAAAGAAATCTTTTGAATTTTTACTTAAAAGAGAGCCAAAAGAATCTATCCTCTCTAAATTTAACTTGAAGCTTATCAATAAATATTTCTCAGAATTTGAGAGGGAGATAAGGAGATGATAACATGAAAAGAGAGATTTATTATTTATTAATAACTGGCTTAATTTTTTTAGGGATTTATACTCAGGAATGCAGTGCAGAAGCTGATATGATAAAAAGAGTTATAAAAATAGAGGCAGAGGGAGGTCTTCTTCATTACCAAGAGGAATCTTTTTGGGATGAAGAGAGTTTTTATGAGATAATAAGCTCGAAAGAAAAATTTGAGGCTAAAGAGATTGATTCTTTTAAAAGAGATGTGGAAAGGCTTGATAGAAACATTGTTAATCCCAGCATCAAATTTGATGAATCAAAAAGAACAACTCTTCTTTTATGTGATGTAAAAGGGACAAGACAAGGTCATTGGTATGATTTTGATTGGTTTTTAAGACCCCTTGGTTTAGATTTTCTTGATAGTCACTTTGAAAGAAAAGATATGGAGCTTTATTGGGAAGGCAAGATTAGAGGGATAAATTCAATAATAAGCATTAAATTTCCATTTCCCATTTCTAATTGCCATGAGCACGTATGGAGGAGGTAGAGCGTTGGATGGATATTGAGATTTTAGGAGCTTGCAGAGAAGGTGGCAATCATTCCGGTACTGCTGGCTCGCGGACCCTGCGGCTCCACGCTCCGCTAAAGCCCGAACCGTTATCCGACCCAACCTGCGTTGCTAACCCCTCAAGAATAACCACAGTCTTCTTTTATTTAACCCTCACACATTGTGGGGAATCGTCAGTAGATACTAACCTTCAAGGTTTTTCATAGAGCATTAGCTACTTTATTTAAAGTTGATAGCCGTATATCTTCAGCATGGTTTTCAAGTCTGGAAATGGCACTTTTCGTTGTACTAATAGCGGTAGCTAATTCTGCTTGAGTTAATCCGCAGGATTCTCTAGCTTCTCTAAGCATAACCCCTATTTTGAAACGCTCACACCCTTCATCGTAACCTTCAGCAAATTCGGGATCTGATTTTTTTCTTTTATCGATGTATCTATCTAAATCATCCATTTTGTTTCCTCCTGAAATAATCATTTTTATAGGTTTCAGCGATTTTAATCTCTTTTTTAGGTGTTTTCTGTGATTTCTTCACAATACCATGGGTTAATAATATCATCGTACCCATATCAAAAAAAACAAAAAAGCCTATAGATATTCGAGCCAAACTGTATTCTGTATTCCCAAATGTCATCGCTTCCATGCAGCTTCTTAAAATAGATAGTTGGCATTTTTTCTGTTTCTCTAATCAAGTTTAAAACCCAGGTAATTTTCTGAACTACTTTCCCTGGTAAAGAGTCTAGAAACTCTTCAAAGGGCATTTTCCTTCCCCTGTTTTATAGAATTTGATGGTCCATCCCACACCAATAAGTTCACATATTTGTGAACAAAAACCAAGCATATTTTCTGGTAATGTCCGTTTGAATAGTTTTGTCTCATGTTCTACCTATTGGAATCTTTGAAGTTACCTTCAATAGTAAACTTGAGTGTTTTGATCGCTACCCTCCGAATCTTGCCTTATAGTGATGCGGTTGAACAACTATATGAGAATTATATCCGAGATGGAGCTATTCCTGAAGGATATCCTGAAGATGCGTATCATATCGCTATAGCAGTAACAAACAATCTTGATATTGTCTTAAGTTGGAATTTCAGGCACATTGTAAGAAGAAAAACAAAGGATATTGTCAACATAGTTAATAGCACGCACAACTTCAAGCATATTGAGATTATAACACCAGCAGAGCTGTTGTAAGGATAAAGAAATATGGGAAAAACCAAAGTGAGAATGGGTGAAAAGACTAAAAAAGAAATAGAGCGAGAGTTTCCTGGTGATCCTGCATTACAACAAATTCATATTGCCAGGAAACTAATTTCTAGAGAAGCCAAAGAAAAAGGGCTAAGCCTTCAAGAATATATAAAAAATTATTCACTAAAGTAATAAGTGCACGAATTTGGTTATTGTATAGCATCAGAGAAATGGTGAGGAACCTATATTTAAAACATGTATTACACCAGCCTCCATTCAACTACTGCTCGGTGTTGAATCGGGTAGCTGATTCAGATATCATATATCCAATCGCCTTATATCCCTTTCGTCTTTTCTCATGCATACGCATAAGTATTGACACATTTGAGTCAATATAGCCGTAGATTATCACCTGCCTTTTGTTGTCGTAGAGACGATGTAACCTGCCTGCATATTGTTGTAATGTGCCTCTCCAAGATATCGGTGTCTAAAGGAAGAGCGTTCAAGCCGGGGATCATCAAAGCCTTCGCCAATATATCGGCCAGTGGCTACTATCAGTCGTTCTTCCGAATCGGGTATGGATTCCAGCGTTATACATCTATGTGCAGGCACATCTATCTCTTGAACTCAGTCCGGATCCACCGCCTAAATATGCTCAGCGCGTAACGAATATCTTCCCCCACGGTCGGGACCTTCCGGAAAGAGAATCTCAGGCTCTTCAAGGCATCTGATCTCATCGCTCTGCTCATTCAGCCCTCTGGTCCCCGTTAGGGGGCACATACCGCCCAAGGGATTTACAACAATATATCTGACGTGCAAGGATGCGCTAATGTCGGCGGAGACATGCTTCTTAGTCCGGCGAGGCGCAGCCGGGGCAAATGTATCGAGAAGTCTCCGCCGGGCCTCGATCCATCATCCTTGAATTAACCGCATTATCTTCTCTTTAGCCCCGAGGCGTCCGAACGTTTCCGATCAAGGGGAATGGTGAGCCGCACTCAGTCGCTCCCGCCTGATACGGCCCCAGTACCGAACGGCGGATCGATCCCGAGATAGCGTTCGGGGATTTCCCAGATGACGACACCGGGTCGGGGATCGTCGAGAGCGGGGCTTTCGAGATACTCCTTCATGGGAACGAACGGGCCCTGACCCTCCCTTGCGACGTTCAGGACGTCGGCCTCGAGAGCGGCCTTCAGGGCGCCGTCGAAGTTCCACGCTTCACAGGCGCTGTAGCTCGTGCCGACAAGGGCCACCGGAATCTGAAGCTCGTCGAAGAGACCCAGCGTGCTCTCCCCAGCACTGATGGTCACGACTTCCTCGATAGTGTCCGGCTGAAGCCCCAGGGCCGCCTGCAGTGGTCCCAGGGGGATGAAGTTCAGGAGATCCCCCCTCCATTCCCGTTGCCCCCGGTGCTCGATCGTGTAGCTTGCGCGCAGCGAGCCTGAGGCATTCAGCTTGGGTCTCACGAGCCCTGCAAGAGCCTCGGCTGCAATCTGCGCCCCGTACGCCGTCCAGTGTGTATCGGTCTTCAGGAACACCTCTAACCTTCCCTTGGCTTCCAGCAGAGGCGTCATAAGATCCGGTGCACCAATGCCCAGGGAAAGGATTCCCTGGCGGGCGAACTCGTAACGCCCGTGCACGAACGACGGCAGCTCGTACCGCCCCAGGTGTTCCGGGTAGATGCCGGCCTTGGTGGGCACCAGGGCCACGACCAGCATGATCCCGCGGGCGCCCAGTATGTCGCGGACGTCCCGGATGTATTCCAGCGCCGCTGCCATTGCACGGCCCGTCCGGTCCATTTCCTGGAACTCCTCGGTTGTATAGAGCCACCCGTCCTCGCCGATCAGGACGCCCTCCTCCCCCTCGGCGAAGAGTACGTACCGGATGGCAGTCCAGATGGCGAGCGCCGGCTCACGCAGGACGAGTCCGTCCTCGTAGCTTTTCTGATAGCGTGCCGCCCAATAGCCGTTCATGATGTCCGTACGCCTGAACCCGAAGGGCGGAAAGGTCGTCGGGTACAGCATCGTGAGCACGACGCCGAGGACCAGCACCAGTAGCAGAAACACGCCGGGAAGCCAGTGGAGGATGCCTGGTCGATTGGCAGCCGTTTGCATGGAAGCTTTCGTTTCCCTTCGCATCGTCAGAATCGGGCGTAGAGAAACGCTTGAGAGCTGTCCGCCAGGATCTTGAGGATGCTCATCAGGAACAGGGGCAATACGACGAGCCGTGCATTGGCGGTGACACGCTGCCACACCGGGGAACGATCCTTCTCCCGACGGCTCACCCACGGCTCTATATATATCGCCACGAACGCAAATCCGAGAACTACCGCGGCAAGCGTATCGAACTGCCACAGAAGCCCGGTGCTGAGACCAAAGCCGTGTAGCCCGAACATGCCGGCGTACATACGGAAGGCGTCCTGGAGACTCGAGGCGCGAAACACCACCCAGCCGATAATCACCAGGAGCATGGTGCCGGCAATGGCGACGGGTCGCGGCACTGCCTGCTTCCGGCGCGCGACGCCGCGGTACCGTTCGAAGGCCAGCAGGATGCCGTGCCATGCTCCCCAGACCGCGAAGGTCCAGGCAGGGCCGTGCCACAAGCCGCCTAGGACCATGACGATCATCAGGTTGACGTAGGTCCGGCGCGTCCCCCGCCGGTTTCCTCCGAGGGGTATGTACAGGTAATCCCGAAGCCACGACGAGAGGCTGATGTGCCAGCGTTTCCAGAAATCCGTGATGCTCGTGGCAAGATAGGGCTTGCGGAAGTTCTCCATGAAGCGGAAGCCCATCATGAGCCCGAGTCCGATGGCCATGTCCGTGTAGCCGGAGAAGTCGAAGTAGATCTGCACGGTATATGCTCCCGCGCCGAGCCATGCATCGACGAACGTCGGTCGGTCCAGTGCGAAGACGGAGTTGGCGAGGGGCGCAACCGTGTCGGCGATGAGCACCTTCTTGCAGAACCCCAGCATGAACCGCAGGGCACCTGCGGAGAAATACCCGAAGGTGTGGGCCCGTTGTCGGAACTGGGACGCGAGGTTCCGGTACCGGTCGATGGGACCCGCTATGAGCTGCGGAAACAGCGCGATGTACGCAGCCAGCTCCAGGTAGCTCTCAGCCACGGGTGCATCCCGGCGGTACACGTCGATCAGGTAACTGGTCGCCTTGAACATGTAGAAGGAGATGCCGACGGGAAGGATCACGTTCAACGCCGGAATCGTGTCGGCGCCGAGGGTGCTGAGGAGTGCATTGAGGCTCTCGAGGCCGAAGTTAGTGTACTTGAAATACGCGAGGATTCCTAGGTTGAACGACACCCCCGCCGCGAGGGCTGCCCGAACCCGCTTCTTCTGCGCCTCCAGATCCGCCGCGATCCATCGGCCCAGCAGCCAGGTCACAGAGGTCGTGGC
Source organism: Spirochaetales bacterium (assembly GCA_030615505.1). Taxonomy (GTDB): domain Bacteria; phylum Spirochaetota; class Spirochaetia; order SZUA-6; family DRHE01; genus JAUWZD01. The sequence goes on from JAUWZD010000005.1 coordinate 70,831, forward strand.
CACGAGGAGCGCGAGATGGTCGACTCTCCACCACGCATAGAAAGCCCAGCTGGCGACGAGGATCCAGACCGAACGGAAGCGGAAGGGGAGGGCATGGTAGAAGAGCAGACAGGCGGGAAGATAGAGGAAGACGAAAAGGCCGGTGCTGAATGACATGGGGCGATGCTACTTCACCAGGACCCGGACCCTGACGGCGAACACGGTCGCGGAAGCTTCCCCGTCCAGCACGAACACGCTGAACGACGATCCCCGTTCTAACCTGAGATTTCCCACCTCGCCCACCTGCGCGCCGTCGCTGAACACGGCTAAGTCTACCGCGATGGCGTTCACCACTACCTGCCCGGACTGATGCGGAGGAATGCCAGAGATTACGCTCGTCTTGCCGTCGGCTGTCTTCAGATCGACGCGGCGCAATGAGGAGACATTGTACAGAAAGAGCTGCGCTCGCGCCGGATCAGTGTGCGTGACGTCTTCAAGGACATGGATGCCCTTCGGTGCGCATACGATCGTGTAGTAGCATCCGATCCTGGGGATGATCTCCTGTTCGTGTCCCGCCGCCCGAATCTGGTATATACCGGGGACCACGGGACGATACGGCGACACTTCCGCGAAGCCAAGCTTATCGTAGCGCGTCGCTCCCAGGTCCACCTGCACCGGGTTCTTGACGGCAATCGCATTGACCACACGGACGAACGCCACATCTCCGGGAACCTGGGGTCCGTACACCGATCTCGATTCGGCGTGCACGAACACCGCCGCGGACATCACGAGGATCACCGTATGCACAGGGAGTAACCGCATAACTTCTCCTTCTAGATCTATCATAGTGCATCACGGTTCAGAAGTCGAGATCCTGGCAGCGCGGTGTACTGCCATTGACTTTCGTCTCGGCAATAGAGTTTAATACCGATAGGATCATACCCTATGACGATCGCCGCCCCATTCCGCATTTCCCGTCGTCCATCTCCCCTGATGCTGCTGGTATTTCTTGTGACCGCAGCATGGGTGCTGCACTCTGAGCCGGGAAAGATAATCGACGTGAAACGCGTTGAGACCCTGGCTCCCGCGGACATCGATCGCATCGTATCGGAGCTTTTCAAGGACGTCACGGCGCCCAGGGCAAGGTACACGGTTGACAGCTACCTCCTGCGATTCGAAAGCACCTGGCCGGACGGGTCGACGACCCCCATCACCACGCAGGTGTTCATCCCCCGCTATACGGAACGAGGAAAGCGGCCGATGTATGTTTTCGCTCCCGGGACGACTGGTCTCATCGATGCCTGTCGCCCTTCGCGTGAGCATATCGCGTGCATCCACTGGGGGCTCTATCGTTCCCATGTATTGGCCCATGTCGGCCAGGGAGCGATCGGCGTGCTGCCCGACTACATGGGCTTCGGTGATCCGGCGCACCTCCATCCGTACTGCATCGCCGTGGCGGAAGGGAGGATGATGCTCGATGCGATCCGAGCTACCAGAAATTTTTTCGAACAGTCCGGCGGCGCCATGGTTTCGAGCACCGCGGTGTTCGTCGCAGGATTCTCTAACGGCGGTCACGCCGCATTCGGGGCAGCCGACCTTCGATACACGTACGCGCCGGACGTCCGGATAGCCGGTATCATCGGGTATGGCCCCTCGGCCGACATGCAGGCCCTCTTCCGGGAGTTCCCGGTTGTCGCGCCCATGGTAGTCTACACCTACTCGTCGATCTACGGTCGCGATCGTTTCGAACCCGGCCGGATTCTCCTGCCCCGTTGGGCCGAGAGCCTGGGGAAAGACGTCACCCGCCAGTGCGTTGGGGGGATGCAGAAGTATTACCCCTGGTCTCCGAGAGAGCTTTTCCGCCCGGATTTCGCCGACGCCCTCCTGGGAAACAGACTGGCGGAAGCGTACCCGGAGATCCACCGGATACTTCGGGAAAACAGCACCGGCCTTTCGGGACACCGGATTCCCGCTCTCATACTCCAGGGAACCGACGACATCGTGGTATCGGTGAAGTCGCAGGAGGCCTTCGTACGGGAGCTCCGCCGGACTAAGTGCGACGTTCAGTACATCCTCTACAAGGGGAGCCGCCACGACACACGCCAGATCGGCTTCGGTGATGCCCGGCGTTGGATGGAACGGCTGACACTCGGCGGGAAACCTGAGCCGGAATACGGGGGCCTTCGATGACCCGTAGGAAGCAGCGTCGGTTTTGGACCCCGCACAATCCCTTGCCGGCAGCCCTGGCGTTCCTGTGCCTCCTTGCAAGCGCTCCGCCTATCTGCCTCGCGCAGGCCCGTCCCGGGAACATCCTGTCGGTTCAGGCCCTCGAAGTCATCCAACCGGCAGAGATCGAGCGACTCATAAAGCCGCTGTTCGCCGAAGCCGGGTTTCCCGTTCCGCCCATGAAATACGCGGTAGACGCCTATCGCCTGCGCTACCTGAGTACCGACTACGACGGATCACCCGCGGAGATCACCGCACAGTTCTTCGTGCCGCGCTTCGATACACCGGCCGCGCGTCCCGTCTACGTGTTCGGCTCCGGAACAACCGGCATCGGCGACTCCTGCGCGCCCTCCCTGGAGCCGCCGGAGGTGCGACGTTGGGGCTGGTACAGGCAGAACATGCTCGCCTACGCCGGGCTCGGTTACATCGTCATCTTCCCCGATTACCTCGGCTTCAACGATTCCGATCGGCCGCAACGCTACTTCAGCAAGCTAGCGGAAGGGCATGTAATGCTCGACGCCGTTCGCGCGGTGTTCCGCTTTTTCGAGTCCCCCGGCCATGCCGTGAGGCCTTCTCCGGCGGTATTCCTTGCAGGCTATTCCCAGGGGGGACATGCCGCCTTCGCGGGAGCCGACTTCCGGCCCGCATACGCCCCGGAAGTTCCGCTCGCCGGCGTGATCGGCTACGGATCCACCAACGACATCGAGACGCTCTTCAAGGAAGGACCGGTGTACGCACCGGCCATCCTTTACACGTACTCCCTCATGTACGGTCGCGACGAGATCGATCCCTCCGCTTACCTCCAGCACCGGTGGGTCCAGACGCTCGAAGCTGACGTGAACCGCATGTGCGTCGAAGAGTTCCAGGTCTACTACCCGTCTGACGGGACAAAACTGTACCGTCCAGAGTTCTACCGTGCCCTGCACGAGAACCGGCTCGGCGAATCCTACCCGGCCCTTGCCGCCCGTCTGGCCGAAAATCGGAGCGGCCTGAGCGGTCACGGAGTCCATGCGCTCATCGTGCAGGGTACGGCGGATATCGTCATCACGACCTCCTCCCAGGACCGCTTCGTTGACGCCCTCCGTCGCGCCAAAATCCCGGTGCGGTACGTGGTGCTCGACGGCGTCCGCCACAAGCACACGCGGGCCGCAGGTTTCTCGGTTTCGGTGGAGTGGATGGAGCTCATCGCACGTAGATTGGTGCCGCCATCGGACGGACAGGGCCGCTGACAACTCCCCTCTCTTTCCGCGCGCTAGGACGCCGGCAGCGAGTGCGTGAGGGATGCGATAAGCACGAGTGACACCTTCCAACTCGACCCGCCTCCACGCTGAAGCAGCAGTTTGGTAGATCTGCTCCAACATCTTCTCCGACCGCCTCCTCATCCTTGCGCAACTCAGGCCTGCCATAACAGAAGATGCGCTTATCTGCGTCCTAGACCACAAATGCCAGAATCCCCTTCTGACGGCGACTTCGTTTGGTGACGTAGTGCTTCTCCACAAGGGCGTCTTCGCCGTAGAAGGGGATGGTGTGAAAATCAAGGTTGAAGGAGACCCCCACCCGAGACCTATCTCTGTCACGGAGTCGAACCAGGCTCGCATGAGCTTGGGGTAGCAAGCAGGATCGATTCTACAGCATGCACTTTTATACCGAAGGCTACAAGCAGACCTATTCATCCGTACTTAAGATTTAAAAAGAGTGGTGGTACTGATGCCTTGGCTCGTTGACCGCCTCTGCCTGCGTGATACCAGGAAATGTTACATCCCAACAGCCCTGTTCTGCCATAGAGGGCAGAACAGGGCTGTTTACCCTTGGGCTGGGACGTCCTGTCCAGCCCAAGTGAGCGGCGTCTGGCTTTTAGCGAAAAAGACGCTGAGCGGATCTAATTTTTCATCCCCATGTGATAAAATTTGCAATAAAAAAAGTTGCTGTTATATTTAACTAAGGCAGCCATGATAAAACCTACGTGCAAACAGCAGGATATTACCCCTAACGGCCGGGTCCGTGTACTATTCTTCTATCTTGCGTTTATTTCTTTTGTCATGATGTTTGGCATGAGCCGATTTGTGCTGGTATCTAAGGTTGTTGCTGCGGAACTGGTCATACAAACCGTATTCATCGACCTTATGATGGCAGTTTTTATTGCAGTGCTCATAAACTTGCTCCTTTCTATACATATAGCGGCATCGGCTGCGATCCTTATTCTTTTAAGCCTTTTCCATATCGCTAATATGGAGATGGCCGCTGCCCTTAATACTGTTATCAATATTGCCGATCTGCGGTATGTGTCAGACCCTCATTTTATTAAAGGCAGTCTATCGAGTTTGACCTTCCCCTGGTATTCATTCTTCATGTTACTCAGCGCAATATTGTACCTCGTTGCATCGGCCAGAGTTAAAAAGAACAAACTTATTAAGATTGAGATTAAGTATTTATTACTTTTTGCTTTTCTTTCAATTTTCGGGATATATATTCTAACGCCGGGAGACGCAGAGTGGCATTCTTCCAACTTAATGTGGCTGTCATTAACCAGATCAATTCCAAGCCTGAGTTCTCCCGCTGAATACAGCCCGGCGACAAGAACCAATGCCGAGATACTCGACCGAATGCAGCCGGGCCCGAATACCGAAGGTGAATCATACTTTCATAGGCCTAAGGATGCTAAAAGAAATGTTCTCTTTGTAGTGCTTGAGGGAATCCCCGGTGTTTATGTCAGACAGGTGCAGGAATGGACAGGGGTGAAGTATCAGATTGAAATGCCGAATCTAAGTCGCATAACTGAGAGGTCGCTTGTTATTCCAAATTTCATTGCTCACAATAGACAGACAATTCGCGGGCTGTACTCCATGTTTTCCGGAGATTATTGCAAATTGTCTTTAGAGACACCAAAGATATATGAGTACATCCGGCTTCCACCGGAGTCGCGAAGTCCATGCCTGCCGGAGATTCTGGCGGATGCAGGATACACGACAGCATACATACAAGCCGCCGATCTGGCCTATATGTCAAAAGATCAATTCATGCCGGCGGCGGGTTTTGAACAGGTGTTCGGAAAAGAATATTTCCGCTATCAGCATGTACCTTTCGGCTGGGGACCGGATGATAAAGCGTTCTTTGAACAAGCCTCTGAATTCATTGAGAATCTTAATCAAAAATCAAATCCCTGGTTTCTTACCCTGCTGACTGTCGGTACCCACCATCCCTGTGCCATTCCGGAGGAACTGGCAAAAAGATTTTCGAGTCGTAAAGAAGCTGCAGTGGCATATCTCGATCAGGCGCTGGGTGATTTTTTCAAACGGTTGGAGGACATGGGAGCCCTGGAGAATACCCTGGTCCTCTTTGTAAGCGATGAATCACACGGAGTGACGGGCCAGCCGTATGGTAGAAACTGGGCACTTGCCGTTGCATATACTCCCGAATCTTCCGGAACGGTGAATCCCGCTGTTTTTGGCCTCATTGATATTCCCTATTCCATCCTTGATTATCTTGACTTAACCGGACTGGCCCATTCATTCTCGAAAAGAAGCATATTCAGAGAGCAAAACACCGAACGCTCAATTCTGTTTGATTCATATTTCTCCGATAAGAAAGGAGTTGTGAAAAGGTGTATAGATAGCAACCGTGTTGAAGTTATCCAATCGGCAAACGGTGAGCTTTTCTCGAATTCGTATGAAAGAAATATTGTCGACGGTAAGAGAGGCAGAGAATTATCTGAAAAGCTCCGACAATATCGGAAAGCTGCAAACAATTCCCTGTATGACAGTGAAACAAAGGATCGTCGGTACATCCTTCTGGAAAATGATGAATACATTATTGGTAAAAGGGAGAGCAGACTGTTGTCAAGCGGGCAATACCTCGACATTCCCGGAGGGACTACTGTAACAGTGGAGCTGAAAGCATCCGTTGAGTTAAATATGGATGACAATATACAAGTGAATAGCGAATCCATCCGGCTGATTCTTCAAATGATAAAGTGGTATAAAAAAATGCCGATTCCGGAAATCAGCATTCCAATCTTGAAACACGGGGATTCACTCCAGCTCTCTTTCAGTTTTTATACGAAAGAATCTCTTTCCCGTGTTTGGGCGTATTTGCAAGCAATATCTGTTAGCCCTTTATATTCAGCTACATTAAAAATTGGACGATTCTCTATTGAAATGAAAGAAGGCAAATTAATAGATGATTTTCAGATAAACCGCTTTTTAATCAAAGAGAGGAGGGTGAGTACACGTGATCTAAGAACGGCATACTTTTATGCCGGAGAGGGTACAGGAGTCTCTCACCATCAGAGGTTTTCCGGATCATCTGTATATCCGGAAGGGGAAGTTTGGGCAAATGATCATCTTACGGAACATCCTGAAATATTGCAACTGTGGTGTAATCAAAACGCATCTGTAATCACATTCTCGCCGGGCAAATTAGATGAACGGTATGATCGCTACATGATCCTGCTTCATCTACGGATTTTTAAGAATGGATATCACGATTCGCAGGAAATCCAGGTATCACTCAACGGACGCCATATTGATTATATATGGTTTGATCATAGTCCTATCGATAAAGAAATAATAGTGTTCTTTCACCGCGAAGTATTACGAGAATACGATGTTAACACTATCTCATTTAAAGTAAACAAGCCTGTCACTGGCTCCTGTGATGGGAAATCCGCAGATTTTGAACTCTTGAATTTTCACTTTCAACCCTTACTGCCTCCTGTAGCACATGCAGGAGGAGCTTATAATGGCCTTACCTATACCAACTCGCTTGAAGCACTCGAGGAAAATACCGGTGCTTTTAGTTTCTTTGAGATTGATTTTGAATGGACAGAAGACAAACGATTAGTTGGCCTTCATGACTGGGGAGATATTTTTGAAAGAATTTTCGGCTTTGAAGCTGAAAGGCCTTTATATTACAATACGTTTTTTGGGCTGGAAACGGTTCTTGATATTACCCCTCTTGACCTGACTTCAATCAAGGCTTTCTTATCCAATAATCCTGCGGCAAAGATAATAACTGACGTAAAATCTAATAACATTAATGCACTTAAAAAAATAGCCTGGTTCTTTCCTGATTATGCCGAACGATTCATACCGCAGGTTTATCATCCGGATGAGTTTGCAAAAGCGATTGAGATTGGATATAAGAACATAATCTGGACGCTTTATCGTTACCAGCACATATTTAATCCCGGCAAAATCCTATCCCATATTCGCTATTGGGAGGATGAATACGATCTTAGACCCTTTGCAGTCACCATGCCAGTGCCTGCTGTAGAGAAAGGTATTGCAAAAGCTGTATCAGAGGCAGGAATTCCTGTTTACGTTCATACGATCAACTCATGCGATGATTATGTTCGTCTTCTACTACAGGGAATATCTTCCTTTTATACTGATTTTCCTGATGTTGCAAATTGCTGCACCGTTAAATATCCTTACAATTTACCTTACCAGTTTAAAGAGAACAATTTTACTGAAAAGGTTATTTCTCTCTTTTAAGAGAATATCCGTACTTCGAAAGGACATCCCTTATCTCCTGAATACATTTCTTGCCTAATTTCCGGATTCTCAACAGATCTTCTTCGGTTTTTGTAATAAGTTGACCTATGGTTTTTATCCCTTCGTCATATAAACAGTTAGCTGCCCGTATCGGAATAATAAAGTTTGTCAGGTGTGGATCTAAGATTGAAGAATCTGATTCAGATAAATACTAATTATATTGTTTAAGTCACCCTCTCCATCATAAAAGATGCTCACCACCGGTACACCTGTCTGATGTTGAATTTTCTGTAACAGTGCGCTCGTTATGGTTCCCGGCATACACCCAAAGGGAGCGCAGTTTATAACCAAAGAGGCGCCGTTACGAATAAATTCAACTGCCCTGCCTATTGTAAGGATGGATTCACCCTCGAAATTGAGCGGCAAGAATCTTTTGCCTGACTTTAATATATCCTCAATATCAGGTTCATGCCGGTCATGCATCCATCGGTCTGCGAGCCGGTACATTCTGCGTTCTACTCCCACCATATATCTGTTTTTAAGACTGCTCAAACTACGATAAACCAAGCCGCCAAGATTCTGCCTGGCGCGCCATTTCTGAAGATATGCCGTGTATAAGAACCACTCGGAAGCTGGGGCGAGCCATGCCTCTCCCCCATATCTCTCAATAGATTCGATTACATCCTGGTTGGCAAAAGCATTGCACCGTACATATATCTCCCCAACAATACCTACAAGGGGTTTGGGATCTTCCGACTGCTCAATGGACCCGAGTCTCTTGAGTGATTGCTCAAACACCCGTTCGAAGTGCTTACCCGATTCAATAGCGTCTGCAAGATGTGTAACCTCATCTTTAAAGATTTTAAGAACGAGCGATTGATCGAAAGCATAGGGACGTTTTTTGCATCGGAGTTTCATAAGGATATCGGAAGCAATAACATACTTCCATGCCCTTCTTCTGAGCTTCTCCGGTAATCCCTGATACGAGTTGAGCGTAGTTGGAGAAAGGATAGGAATATCGGTATATCCTAATTCGTTCAGGATCATCCGATCTTTTAATGCATACTGACCAAATCTGCATGGGCCGCTGGCCGTTGACATAAAGTAGGCATGTTCTCCTGGTTTAGCATCAATTTCCCTAAGCTTTTTTACTAAAGTCCCGATCGTTGCAACTATTGGAAGGCACTCGCTGCCTTGAGTTAGACGGCGGCCAATTTCAAAGGATTCATCGTTCTCAAGAGGAAGAACCTCTGACCTGTATCCAAAAGATCGAAAGGCAGCAGCAAATAAGGGAGCCGCGACCGGATGGAGAGAGGGTATCCAGATGGTTCGACGTTTAAACTCCTTATCTGTCGCTTGGGGAAGGAGGATTTCAGGATAGGAGCGGACAGGCGAAGCGCTCTTAATAACCTCAAGAAAAGCCTCTATCCGGGTAATATATCCCGCATCCGCATCATGTTCGTCTAATTCCAGCACCAACATCGGTTCGTCACCTGCAAGGTGACGGGAATAGGATTCAATAAAGCTATCCGGACCGCAATTGAAATTGGTGAAATATACCGGGAATATCCTATCATTTTCACGAATCTTTCTAATGGCCTGAAGGATCTTTTGCGCATAATTCCAGTAGATATTACGAAATACCTCGCCCAGCTCAGCCGGATCGTTCGGAATAAAATCAAGGGGAAAAACAGTATAACCCATCTCAGCGATCTTTCTTACCAGGCCCAAATTAACACCAGAGTCAAAGATATTATACGGCCTTCCGAGAATAAGTATGGCGGGTTTGTCCTCTGCTTTTATCGCTTCTAAGGCTTTTTCTCCCTCTCTAAGGCAGGCCTCCTGAAACTCAAGGTATGCATCGCACCCTGCCTGCCATGCTTTTCCAAAGGAATCTTTATCCCTCCTCAGAGCCGAACCGAGCTTATTATATAGCTCTTGAACTTGATGCGAAGTCGTCCACCTGAAATCTATAACAGGAGTAAGAAGTTTAGTGTCTTCATCCGGCGTCAGCCGGGCGTCCTCGTCCGGCGAAAGCCGGGTTGTATTGACCCCATTGAGCTCGAAGGATGTACGTACAACCGAGGGAAAGGATTGAACATAAGGGCAGAAATAAGAATTTGTTGTATAGCTATTAGGATCAGCACTTATCATATGAGGAATAAAGATCTTATACGCATCCTCACGCTCTGCAAGCCATCGAGCATGCCCCAGTGCGGCTTGAATGGGGAAACAGAACTCTCCGCCCGTAATTTCTGTACCAAGCTTTCTTATCTCTTCATCTGTTTGTGGTGAGAATAAAACATTAAATCCGAGTTCGCCGAAGAATCTTCGCCACAATGGCATATATGTGTACATAGTAAGAGACCTCGGCATTGCAATTTTAAGTGCACCAGCCGGAAGTTCTACTTTACCGATACCCGTTAAAAGCTCATTATATCGCTTGAATAAACTAAAGTGCGGATTCTTACGCGCTTTCTTCTCCCCGGGTTCTCTACCGCAGAGATAACCCCAGGATGTTTCCTTATTGTTTCCCTTTAACTGAGCATAGGTAATATCACAGTTATTCGCACATATTCTACAACGCTCGGTTCTCAAGCTCACCTCTCTATGGGAGAGACCGAGACCGCAGAAGTGTGTTTGATATCCCTCAATTTCTCTTGATCTCTTTGCAAGAAGAGCCGCTCCCCAGGCGCCTATAACATGAGCGTAGGGTGAAACAACCATTTCAGCATTGAGCAGGTTTTCAAATGCTGCTACGAGGCCGGAATTCCGTGCAGTTGCACCTGCAAAAAAGATTTTCTTTTGTGAATAGGGGCGGTGGCCTACAACTTTATTCAAATAATTTTGAACAATAGAATACATTACAGCAGCAAGAACCTCCTCTTTTGTATATCCATCTCTAAGAAGACGGTTCACATCCTGCTCCATGAATACAGTGCAGCGATCGGATGTATGGGGAGGAGTTAAATCCATAACAGCATCACCGACATCCTGCACGGAATATCCTAACTTACGTGCTTGTTCTTCCACAAAAGATCCGGTACCGGCAGCACACACATAATTCATCGCTGCATCTATGATTCTGCCATTATGTATGCGCATATACTTTGAATCCTGCCCACCAATTTCAAATATGGTATCAATTTCAGGATCTACATGCATCGCGCCTTCTACATGGCATGTAATCTCATTGATAATTCGATCAGCTCCTATGATCATACCAACCATCTTTCGACCGGAGCCTGTGGTTGCACAGCCGTACACATCAAATTTAAAGCATTTTCGCCGATTTATATTTAAGAGGGCACTGAAAAGTTTCTGTGTGGCTCCTATAGGATCACCCTCTGTTTTCCTGTATACATCACAAATTATTTCTCCGTTCTGATCGATAACGGCGAGTTTTGTACTTGTGGATCCAATATCTACGCCGAGGTAGCATTGAACAATCTGAGTTCGGGGAATCTGAGTAACTCGTATTTCATTTTGATACTTATCTATATAGCAATCTTCTACATCCCAGCATGGATAATGTGATAGCTTAAGCTTAAGAGGCGGTCGTGTTGCTAAAGCCCGTTTATTTGCCTTAAGGTTTTCAGGTTCACTCATCTCAAACTGCTTTGCAGGAACTTCCTCTTTCGCAAGCAAAGCTGCTCCATGGGCTCCAGCAAGATGTCCATCCTCAAACTGAATAATTTGATCGCCATAGACTCTATTCAGTCTGCGCATAATCTCAGAGTTCTTTGTAACTCCGCCTACAACTACAGTTAAACCTTCAAGTGGCCGACCCTTTAGCAGAGTATTGAGCACTGTTCGCACCATACCATGGCATAACCCGATCCAGCATTCTGCTTTTGATCTTCCGGCTTGCTGGTGATGAATAAGATCAGATTTTGCAAAGACCGCGCAGCGTGCAGCGATCGAAGGTGGATTTTCTATCTGTGGAAATGTATCAAGATCATGATATGAGATATCAAGTCTCACTGCCTGTTCATCAAGAAATGAACCGGTTCCCGCTGCACAGAGAGAATTTCGGGTAATTCCCTCAAGCTCGCCTGAAGCATTCATCCGGATCAGGGTGAGTTTATCTCCTCCAATATCGATAATATTCCTTACCTCAGGCATCTTTTGCTTTACAGAGCTCATAAGGGAGCTCTCATTTTCGATTGTACTGATATGAAGTGATTCGGAAACAGTACAGGCTAAAGCTCCGGTGAGCCCCACTGCCATTACATTTCCATTCAAGTATTTGGGAATTTCTTCATGAAGACATCGGATAGGATAGCCTTGATGTACTCTATATGTTGTTGGACCCACTATTCCATCTGAATCTATTTGAACCATTTTAAGGTAAAGGCTGCCTACATCAATCCCAAGTCGGGTAGCAGCAGCACTGTTCATCTTGAATACTCCGATTTAGTTATGGTAACCCTTGAAAACTACCTGCCTTTTTAGTCTTGGTCAATATCTCTTTATACGAAGGAAATTACCTCCCTGCAGTAATACCGTTCATTTGTTGAACTCACGGCTTGACAATTTGAGAATGTAATAACATTGACAATATTCATTGAACAATTCTATTATTGATAAATTACTTAATGTATATACGTAGAAAATAAGTGTATGCTGCTAAAACAGGCGAATAAATAAGGAGAGAATTATGTCAGCGGAAAGAAAGAAAATAGACGCAAAACAGGCAGCTCAGAACGCCTCTAAATATTTCACTGATTTAACCGGTTATACAGAAGGCGTTACAATTGAAGAAGTTGAAATTAGTGAAGATGGAGATCATTGGCTGATAACATTAGGCTATTTAATTCATGATTCTACACCCATGAATGTTTTATCCGGTCAAGAAACAATTAAATATAAAGTACTCCAGGTTGATGTCAATACTGGTGAAGTTGTATCAATGAAAATAAGAACAATTTAACGTGGTGAAAAAAAGTATTTCGTTCGCCTAAGCATCGATAGAAGAGCACATAACACAAAAAATTCTCCAAGAGCAAAGAGGTACCAGTTATACTCAGTTGGCTCATATCGTAAAATTATCTGCTGAAAGTGTTCATTGTTCGCCAATGTCAGGAAACTTGATAGAAATCCCCCTTGAATAATGATTTGAGAATAATCCCAGATAAAGGTAAAAAAAATTATAAACACGCCCAAAAGAATCAATCCCCACTCATATAATTTTAGCTTCACTATATAGCCCTTCTCTTGTAAAAAAACTACGCATCCGGCAAGAAGTATCATAGTTAGAGAACAGATAACGGGAGCAAGCACAGGAGCTATCCATACCACAGGAATGAGAAACAAAATATCCCATGTTAAGAAAGATTGCGGCCAGTTTAAGAGCAGCTTTAAACCTGCATAATAAAAAAGATCCCATATGGCGAAGGTGTAGAGGAAGTAGGAAAATTTTTGAAGAAAATTACGGCCTGTGATGAACGCTACAGCAGCGAGCATTATTATTGTGGTAATTTCTCTTAAGCATTCGACCGAAAGCATCTTTAGAGGAATCGGACTTAAAGGAAAACAAAATCCATGAGGATAATATATCTGCCTTAGGTAAACAACCACAATTGCTTCAAGAAATCCCATTGCTATGCCAAAAATACTGAGTATAACAAAGCATCTATAGATTTTTATATCTGTTCCTTTCATTAAATAATTTGTTTACCAACCTGTATTTTCATTGAACTCCTGCTATCAATGGTTCTATAATCTTAAATCAACGGAAGGTCAAGGTTTCTTCTATTTACGAAACGGGTGGCATATATATGAAGAAAAAAAACAGGCGCCGGGCTGAAAAGCCTCAAAACAACTTTCACAAAACATCATTATTATTCAATAAAGATGAGTTAAGAAATATAGAGCCGGTTATAAAAAAATCTTTAGCGGTCAGCTCGGGCAAGGGCGGGGTTGGGAAAACAATTACAGCAACAAACTTGTCCATATACTATGCAAAAAAAGGGTTTCGTGTAGGTCTGTTGGATTTAGATCCCCTTTCAGATATTACAACAATTTTAGATATATATGAGGCTGAATTGCACATGAAGGGCCTGGGTTTGGATAAAGACCAAACTAATTTTACAGACTATGTTATAAATATTTTTGATAATCTTGATTTAATATTTCCGGCATCAAAATTGAATAAGAATGACTGTATAAAACTATTTCAGAAAATCTACAGAGATTTCGCAACTGAGCTGGACAGGAGTTATGACATCTTAATCTTCGATATGCCCGCAGGAAGCAGTTATGAGAACAATTTAACCTTTTTGCCTTTCATGAATGCTCTTATTCTTGTGACTAACCCCGAGCCTACAGCCCATGTTTCAGCAGGCGGATATATCAAGAAGGTGTTAAGCCTGTATCCAAATATGACAATTAACATATGGCATAACAGATATTCTGGAAACTCGAAATCCGGATTCAATCCCAAAGATGTCGCGGGGAATTACAATAAAAATGTTGATGATGAAATAAAACTGTCCACTGAGAATATCGCTCAAATTAGAGACTTTGCCTTTATACCTGAAGATCCTTCACTCAACCTTCTGCGGGGCAGTCCCAGGATTATTCTGAATATTCAGCGCTGCATATTGGATACATCGGAATTTATTCAAGAAGAAATTCTGGATGAAATATCCTCAAAATTGGATATCTCAGATAATGTGTTTGACCTGGTAAAATTCTTTATCCGCAGTAAAAAACATATTGACAGTATTGACGATTATCTTGATGACTTAGGAGAATATTTGAATACACTGCTAACCACTAATACCGTTATAGCTGGTAAGGGTATTATAAAACCCGATCAAAATCTTGCCGGTATTGATGTGTTTACGCCGGCGGAAAGACTGGCTTTTTACAGCTTCCTGCAAACTGTTAAAGAAGATAAGCTGAGAGAATCCGTTGTTAAGCTCATCCAAATGCTTGAAGAAAAAATAGAGAAGTTAGAAGATTCTGAGCGCATTTTTTCTGTTCAAAGCAATATAGTGCCGGATAAAATAATTGATCGTGAGATTGCCTGTTTACTTATAGAATTAAACCGTGCATCCATTTCAAAAAAAGCTTATAGAAATTACGGTGGGCTTCTTCTATTTTATTTCTCCCTGTATAAGCTTCTTCAATCCAAGACCATTGTTACATTGATCAGTAATTTAATACCCCAAAAAAGGAATTCCAAAGGCCTTATGATCCGCGACAGGTATCAGCAGATAAAAAATCTTGTAGCAAGAGATAAAGAATACAGGCAGAAATATTTCTCGCTCATCAAGACTTTATATCCTGTAGCCACTAAGCAGGTAGCTACCATCATAAGAACCTTTGAACTCTCAAACCTCGTTTTCAAAAATAAGAAAAATGAAATTATCCGCAAAGCTTATCTCAAACTCCTGAATAATTTTATCCACGATACAATTTACAGCGGCTTGAGTGTCATTGTAGGATTTGAATACCGCGCAGCCGCCATTGCCTTTCAAGAAGGCGCTGAAAGAATACTTAAATCCATGTCCGTTTAATAATGAGTGACTAATCCTTCACCAGGGGGGAGTCTACCCTTTTTCAATAAACGAGACATCTCTTGAGCTGAAACAGCTCTGCTAAAATAGAATCCCTGAAAAGTCTGACATTTCAATGATGAGAGATAGTTCAACTGATCTTCTGTCTCAACACCCTCAGCCACAACCTCCATATCTAAGCTGTGAGCCAGGGTTATAATTGTGCTGATGATCTTTGTATTACTCTCTTCGGGCAAATTAATAACAAATGCTCTATCTATCTTCATAATATCCACAGGCAAATTAATCAGGTAACTCAAGCATGAATATCCCGTTCCAAAATCATCAATCGCAATACGCAAATCCATATTCTTCTTCTTTATTTCATCCATCTTTGCTATTGCGGCTTCAGGGAAGTTCATTATGCTGCTTTCTGTCACTTCTATTTTGATATTTGCAGGATTAACACCTGTTTTCTTTATAATTTCACTTATCTTATTAACAAGATTTTCCTGCTCAAACTGCTTAGCCGAGAGATTAATTGACATATAAATATCATCATAACCATTAGCATTCCAATACTTAAGATGCCTGCATGCAGTCTCGAATACCCAGTCCCCAATAGGAATGATTAAACCGGTTTCCTCTGCAACTGGTATAAACTTATCCGGTGAAATAAACCCATGTTTCTTATCATACCATCGCAGTAATGCCTCCATTCCCTTTATTATACCTTCACTATCCACTAAAGGCTGGTAATATAAATCTAATTTATTATTATTTAAAGCATTTCTTAAACCATCTTCAAGCATTAATCTTTCAGTTGCTTTATTGTTCATTTCTTTAGTGAAAAATACGTATCGGTTGCCAAGCTCTTTGGCTTTATACATGGCCACATCTGCATTACTGATTAAAGTATTTAATCTATCCCCATCCTGTGGAATTATGGCGATACCCACACTAACACCCAAATTAATATTAGAAATGGACTCATATCCATCGACATTATAGGGATTTCTTACAGAATTAATGATCCTTTGTGCCACAACCGCTGCATCCGTTGCTTGTTTTAAATGCGACAGCACTATCACAAACTCATCCCCGCCAAAACGAAAAAGATCCTCAAAGGCTGCCCTGGCGTCATTAACCTCATCGCTGAATCTATAAACATAATCACTTTTTCGCAGGCAATCACCGAGTCTCCGCGCGCATTCAATTAAAATTTTATCACCGATATCATGGCCAAGTGTATCGTTAACTTTTTTGAACCCGTCTAAATCTAAAAACAGCAGCGCTCCAAGTCTATCCTTGTCGCGCTTAATGTTGTTTAAAACATCATTAAGAGCAACGTTAAATAAGTCACGATTTCCTAATTCAGTAAGTTTATCATGAAAGGCAAGATATCTCAGCTTACGTTCGGTCTTTTTTCGCTGTGTTATATCCCTTACTATACAGGTTAAAATTCTGTTACTGCGCACACTCTTAGAATTGCCAAATGATATTTCCAAAGGAATTATTTCGGAGCTTTTACTCTGTCCCAATATTTCAATAGTATTTTTAAGTCTCGATTCTTTTCTATGCTCATCATCGATCAGAAAATACTTCCTGAATACATCTTCATATCTTTCATATACAGGACGAGGAAATAAAATTGCAAAGCTCTTATGTTTTAATTCTCTATTTGTGTAACCGAAGATGGACTTTACAGCAGAATTTGCGAATACTATATCGAAATTTTCATCGATCTGCAGAATAGTATCCGTAGTAGTCTCAGAAAGTGCCCAGTAGCTGTCTTTGCTTGCCTGTAATTCTTCGGCCATGCCCTGATGCTGTGTAAGGTCCCTGATGATAGTAACAATAATGGTTTTATCCTTTTTATTGTAGGATGTGAACAGTACTTCTAAACTCAATTCATGACCTTCCCTATGAAGACCGCTTACGAATACGAGGTAATCAGAAATGATACTGCTATTATTGGAATAATTTTTAAGATAGACGGCAAATTTCTCTTTAAATGCATCACGCTCTCTCTTTGAAATCAATATAAAGATATTTTTGTTCAGAATTTCTTTAGACTGATAACCAAAGATATTAGTAAAAGAGGGATTGACAAATAGAATATTACCTGTGCTATCCATCTGAATAACAGCATCTGTAGTGTTCTCAATGATCAGTTTATAGCTCTTCTCTCTGTCTCTCAGGTTCTTTATTGTATAAATGCTTTGATAAAGTTTTTTTCTAATAGCCTCATCAAATAGAGATTTATCACTATCATCATGAAGCATTGTTTTGACGGAAAGATTGTCTAAACTCAATCCATGGTCGGATACTGAATCAGCTTTCCTCTCTCCCTTACTGCTCATATTTTATGACAAAGTATAATCATTCTAATAGTAAAAATACAGCCCCTGAGAATAAAAAACAATTAATTGCAGATATATATCAGATCAAATCCATAGGAGCTATATTTACGTATTAACCATATTATGCTAAAATAACATAAGTTTAAGGAGTATGCTATGAAAAGCACAGATATAGCCAGACGGGACAGGGAAATAAGACGCACAAAAAAAAAGGAAGAATACATTTTAAAGCACCGCGAGAAAAAAAAGGAACTCTCTGTTGGTGATTATATAAAAAAGCTCTTCTCCTTGTTTTACTTTGATGAAAATAAAATATATAACACCAAAGACAGTATTGAAATCCTTAAATTATTCGAAGATATGAAAAACGATCTCCCTGAAAAAGAATGGGATAATGTGCTGAGAAAAGCCATTCGAAAGACTCAAATCAAAAACAGAGACAAAGCTTTTAATGAGCTTAAATTACTGTTAAACGACTAGAGGTCTACTTCGATCTTTTTAGAATCCTCCCGATATCGCATCCGATTGTATACAGGCAGGGCACAAGCACTAAGGTTAATGGTGTAGCAAATAAAAGTCCGTATCCTAAAGCCATGGCCATGGGCTGCATATAGAGATCCGTTCCCCCTATTCCGTAAGCCAGAGGCATCATGCCTACAGCAGTAGTTAATGTAGTCAATAAAATGGCACGCAGGCGGTGGGAGGTCCCTTCGGCCACAAGTTTCACTATACTCATCTCAGGCATCTGCTTCCTCAAGTTGTTGAGATGGTTCACCAGGACAAGCGAGTCGTTAACAACCACGCCGGTCAGACCGATGACTCCCATCATGCCCAGGAAACTGAGATTCTCCCCGTGCAGGGCGAATGCAATAATCACACCGGAGATGCCAAAGGGTACGGAAAGCATGACTAAAAGGGGCTGTGAATAGGAATTAAACAGCAGGATGAGCAGGAAATAAATGCCTATCAAAGCGATTGCAAAGGTAGCGATAAGACTGGATAGTGTTTCCTGGCTCTCTTCAGCCTCCCCGCCAATACGTAGAGCCATTCCCGGCCGATCCTCACCAATATTCTTGAAATGGGCCAGCACAGCATTGGTGGCATCTAAAGGTGTAATAACATCCTGATCAACGTCAGCCTCTATCGTGATGGTCCGGGTTCCGTCGAAGTGACGATAGGCACTGGGGCCAGGGCTGATTTCAAGGCGGGCCACTTCCCTCAGTTTAATCAAGCGTCCCTGCTTGTTGGGGATGGACAGGTTTTCCAGATAGCTCACGTTCTTTCGGGCAGCTTCCTCAAGCTGAACCCTGAACTCCACATCCTCATCTCCATCCCGGAGGCTGGTGACTACCTGGCCGTCAAAGGCTATCCGGACATTTTGAGCCACATCATCTACAGTAAGACCCAGCCGGGCCAGTCTATCGTAATCTATTTTGATCTCTATCTGTTCTTTGCCCAGCTTATAATCGCTGTCGATATCCTTTACGCCTTCAATTGTCTCTAAATGCGCAACAACTTCTTCAGTAAGTCTCTTCCGCATTGTATTGTCATCGCCGGTTACCCGGAGCGAGATCGGTTTGCCCACCGGAGGTCCTCCTGCATCCACTATGAAGGTGATTTTTTCGATTCCCTCAAGCTCCTCTATCCTGGGCCTTAATTCTTCTATGATATGATCCACAGTTCTGGTACGTTCCGAATAAGGCGTAAGTCCCACCAGCACATAGGCATAGTTTTCTCCCGCTCCCCCCATCATGGTCTGACCAATCCGCGTAATAAAGGTATCAAGTTCTTCTCTGGGCAGTTCCTGCACGATATTTTCTATTTCCTTTACTTTCTCCGAGGTTGCCTGAAGCGATGTTCCTGTGGAAAGCTCAACCCCGATTGCAAAGCGATCGGCTCCTTTGGATGGGAACATGATAAAATCCATATAGTTAGTCGCATACCAGAGGGTTCCTGCCAGAATAATGGCAAACATTACAACTAATAGATATCTGAACCTTAAAAAATGAAAGGCAAGCTTACTGTACCATACTTTGAGTTTTTGGAACCAGTTGTGAACAGCACTCCTCTGTGCTCCTTTTTTAGACTTCTCCATGCCCCTCATTAAATGAGAAGGGAGGGCAAAAACAGATTCAAAGAGGGAGATAAACAGGGCCAGACTGATAGTCAGGGGAATGACAAAAATAAATTTTCCCATCATCCCCTTCATAAAGAACATTGGGGCAAAGGCCAGGAAGGTTGTGAGAATCGTAGTCAGAACCGGAAGGAACACTTCTTTCACACCGTTAACCGCAGCCTGGAGAGGTGCATCCCCCATTTCTCTCCGGCGGTATATATTTTCTGAAATAATGATACCGTCATCCACGATAATGCCAATAAGCAGAACTAATGAGATAAGGGAAATACTGTCGAGAAAAGAATCGAACAGGGGAAGCAGAAAAAAGACACCCAGAATTGAGACGGGAATACCCATGGCAACCCAGAAGGCGGTTCTCATATTGAGGAAAATAGTGAGCATCAACAGCACGAGCAAGAGACCAAGGGCGCCATTGGTCAGAACAATCTGGAGGCTGTTCTCAACAATAAGTGACAGGTCATTGGAAATAAGGATCTGAACTGGACCGTACCTGAATACCCTGTCTGGTAATTTCTCTTTTTTAAATAAACTCTTAATCCTGTCTATAACTCCGGCTCTTATATCTGGCCGGCTCTCAACATCAACCATTCCGGCAAACAATCCTCTTCCACTTTCCTCTTTGATCAATATCTTGATGGCATTCGCCGTTCGGATTATATCTGCTTTCTCACTCTTATACACAAGAAAAGAAATTGCCTTCTTTCCCTCCATATGGGATATAAGGCTTTCTCTTTCAAAATCCTCTTTCACAACTGCCAGATCCTTTACCTTGATAAGGGGTCCCTCAAAAGTAGAACGGACAATCACATCTCCTACTTCCGATGGTTCTCTGAATTGAGCTAAAGTAACCACATTCTTCTCACTGGTGTAGGATTCAAAGGTTCCCCCTGTCAATCGAATATTTCGAGCCTGTATAGCCTGAATGATCTCGCGAAGGGGAATCTGGTAGCGCTCCATAGCCTCAGGATTAACTTCGACTTTGATTTCCCTGGCTCGATAGCCGTACTTTTCAAGTCGTGAAACACCAGGAACATCCTTCAGCTTCATTTCGAAATTCTTAGCAATTTCTCTCAATTCCCTGTATGGCAGGTCGCCGGCAATGCCAACCTCAATGATTTCAATTAAAGAAGTATCTATCTCCAGGACTAAAGGGGATTCCGTGACCTCAGCCGGAAAATCAGTCACCCGGCCGACCGCATCCCGTATATCCGTTTTAACCTTCTCCATATCTTTTATATCCGGCTCGATTGTTACCATGATCGTGGATATATTTTCCAGGGAGCTGGAGCTCATCTGTTTAATACCGGTCACATCCTTAATCTCATCTTCAATCTTATTGGTCACATTCAATTCCACATCTTCAGGGGACGCTCCCGGGTATACGGTTTGAATATAGATCATACCGAAATCTACCGCAGGAAAGATGTCCCGTTTTAAGGTTCTCAAAGAATTAAGACCGAGAACTATAATCATAACTGTAAAAAGAGTTGCCAAAATATGCCGTTTGGCAAAGAATTCAAAAATTGATTTCATCATATATCTCCTTTAAAAAGCTCATCTAAAAGAGCACGATACTGAAGAACCATGCTCTGATAGAGCGCAGCGTTCTCTGCATAGCTCAGCTTCGCATTCTCCTCATTATCCCTGCTCTGTATTACGAAGGTTAATTCTCCCCGCCCCTGGTTGTAC